>CAZWOU010000029.1:34056-41059 GCA_964635375.1 uncultured Pirellulaceae bacterium
CATTGGTCGAGTTCACGCAACTGCAGCGGTGCTGGACAACCGAGCCGCGTTGGTGGCGGGCGCTCTCTCGTCAAACCCGGAACGAGCCAGAGCTTCGGCGCCCGACTATGACATCGCGGCGGACCGAGCCTACTCTTCGTGCACTGAGCTGATCGAGCGGGAGCTTGCCTTGCCGGAGGATCAGCGAGTCGACTTTGTGTCGGTCGCGACTCCGAACCACACCCATTACGAGATCGCTCGGGCGGCCGTGGACGCTGGCTTCAACGTGATCTGCGACAAGCCGCTCACGTTTGATCTAGCCCAAGCCGAAGAGCTTGCGGCGGCCGTGGACGCGTCGGGCGTGGTGTTTGCCGTGACCCACAACTACACGGGCTATCCGCTCGTTCGGCAGGCCCGAGAGATGATTCAAAGTGGCGAATTGGGCGAGATCCAAGCCCTGCGAGTCTGCTACATGCAGGGCTGGCTGCGCACGCGTCTGGAAACCGGCGACCACAAACAGGCCTCATGGCGAGCGGATCCGGCCAAGAGCGGAGCTGCTGGTTGCTTCGGCGACATCGCCACCCACGCCTTCAATCTGGCTCGCTACATGACCGGTTTGATGCCGGAGGAAATCAGTTGCAATCTTCGCACATTTGAAGAGGGTCGCGAGCTGGACGACTACGGAACGGCTGTCATCCGTTTTCAGAACGGCGGGTTGGGCACATTGACGGCGTCGCAGATCAGCCACGGACGCGAGAACGACTTGTTCATTGAGATCGACGGGACGAAAGGGGCCTTGCAATGGAGGCAGGAGGAGCCCAACGTGATGACCGTCCGCACCAACGGCGAACCCCATCGCCTCTACACTCGCGATCCCAACGCCCCCTACATGAACGGATCGGGCGCCGCTGCCTGCCGACTTCCCTCGGGGCATCCAGAGGCCTTTTTCGAGGCCTTTGCCAACGTCTATCGGGCGGCCTACGACGACATGATCCAGCGCGCGGCTGGCGAGTCGTTCGATCGCACCAACACGGTCTATCCGAACGTGAGCGATGGCGTCGAGGGAATGTATTTCATCCAGCAATGCGTCGCCAGCAGCAGGGAAAACGGCGGTTGGCTCCCGCTGGCCCATTCGCGGGCCCGACCCTAATGTTTCGCAATTGAGCGCTGCAAACCCCAAAACCGCGGCGGGGCCTGGGCGACCATTTGACTGTTTTCCTGCGTTTCACGCGGTCTTTGCTTAGTTGACCGCGGTATCGGATCGACTTAAAGTAGGAGCTTGGCTCGCTTGCGGGAGCGGTCTGTCCAGTGACTTTTGTCCAGTGACTTTTGTCCAGTGACTTTTGTCCAGCGACACTCAAGACCTGCCAGCGAAGCCAGGCCACCTCACAAAGATCATTCGCATCGATCATTTGGCCCGCCGCCGAACCGAAGCGATTAGTATGGATGCGCGGCTGTTCTTGAGGTTTCAAGTCATCCTTGCCACCATTTTAAAAACCCCCGCATAGCGTCTCGCCAATGCTCGCAAAGCGTGTGATTCCCTGTTTGGACGTCAATTTGGGGCGTGTGGTCAAGGGAACGAACTTCCTCAACCTGCGCGATGCGGGCGATCCCGTGGAAGTCGCCGCGCGCTATGAGGCGGAGGGCGCGGATGAACTCGTGTTCCTCGATATCACCGCCAGTCACGAGCAGCGCGATATCATGATCGACGTGGTAACTCGAACGGCAGAGCAGGTCTTCATGCCGCTCACGGTGGGCGGCGGAATCCGCAACCTGGAGGATATTCGCTCCCTGCTAAACGCCGGAAGCGACAAGGTCTCCATCAACTCCGCCGCCTGCGAGGATCCCGAGTTCGTTCGACAAGCGGCTTTGCGGTTTGGCAGCCAGTGCATCGTCGTCAACATCGACCCCAAACGGGTTCAGCGCGAGGGGCGGGAAGTTTGGGAGGTCCATATCCATGGCGGCCGCAAACCGACCGGTCTGGAAGCCGTCGCCTGGGCTCGCGAAGTGGAAGCATTGGGGGCCGGTGAAATTGTCTTGACCAGTATGGATTGCGACGGCGTCAAGGACGGCTACGATTTGGAAGTCACCGCCGCAGTCAGCGAAGCGGTTTCCATTCCGGTGGTGGCCAGCGGCGGCGCGGGCAGGCCCGAACACCTGGCCGAAGCGATCACGGTTGGGAAAGCGGACGCAGCCCTGGCGGCGAGCATCTTTCATTTTGGCGAGTTTACGATTCAGCAGACGAAACAGGTCATGGCGGATATGGGAGTTCCCGTTCGCCTCGCTTCATTAGGAGCCTAGGTATGGTGTCGGAGAATTCGGCAAGCCCAGCTGATCAGCGCAGCAGCGATGACGTCGCGGACGATCTCGCCCGTCGACTGATGAACGTCCGTGACGACTTGGAAGTCGACAAGTACTTCCGCGCGTTGGTCAAACTCGAAGGCTCCGACTTGCACATGAAAGTCGACAGCCCGCCCATGGTGCGAACCAAGGGCGAACTCAGGCCGCTCAATCGAGGACCTGTCGACGCGGAAGAGATGGTCAAGCTGTTGCTTCCCATGATGGACGCCCGCACTCGACGGATTTTCGACGAGGATGGCGGTTGCGACTTCGCCCATGTTTGCGAAGTGGACGGCACCGACTGGCGATTTCGAGTCAACATGCTCACTCAGCTCGGTCGCATCGGCTTGGTAGCGCGGCGGATCAACAACTTCATACCGGTCTTTGAAGGACTCTACCTGCCGGCGGCGGTCGAGAAGCTGTGTAACTGGGATCAGGGCATGGTGCTGCTGGCCGGCGTGACCGGTTCAGGAAAATCGACGACGATCGCATCGATGTTGAACTACATCAACGCCAAGTATCGTAAACACATTCTGACCCTCGAAGACCCGATCGAATTCGTGTTCACCCAGGACATGTGCCTGATCAATCAGCGAGAAGTCGGCTTGGACGTCAAGGATTTCTCGATCGGGATGAAGCATGCCGTACGTGAAGACCCGGACGTGATGCTGGTGGGCGAAATGCGGGACGAAGAGACCTTCATGACGGCCATTCACGCGGCCGAGACGGGGCACTTGGTCTACGGGACAATCCACGCTTCCAGCGCCGCGACCACGATCGGCCGTATTCTCGACCTGTTTCCCGAAGAAATGCACGGCGCAATCCGCAGCGCGATCGCCTTCAACATGAAGGGCATCGTGGCTCAAAAACTGTTGCCGACAATTCGTGAAGACGTGCACCGAGTCCCCACGGTGGAGATCATGTTCTTCACGCCGATGATCACGAAGCTGGTTCTCGAAGGCGACGACCACAAGTTGCCCGACGCGATCCGAATCGGCATCGCTGAGGGGATGCAGGATTTCACCATGAGTTTGAAGCAGTTGATCGACGACAAACTCATCGATCGCCCCACCGCCTTCCAAGTCGCCCCCAACCCCGATGCATTGAAAATGGCGCTGAAAGGCATCAACGTATCGCAACCCGGAATACTTTGATGAATCGCACCTTGATTGTGTTTGCCGGCGCCTGCCTGGTCCTCTTGGCTGGCCCCGATGTGGCGCTCGCTCAGGAATGGTCGTATTCGGGCGATCCCCTCGAACGCGGCACTGGTTTCTACCTCTCTTGGTCGAAGATCTTGGGACTTTGGCTGGTTTTCCTGATGTGGGTCTACACGACCGATTGGGTCAGCCGCGACACGGACGAAATCGGCGAGGGCATTGGCATGCCCGCGCACATTTGGAATCCGATTATTGTCTTCTCCTTCCTGCCAATCTTCGCCATCGTGGCCCTGCTGATCCCCCTCTACGTCATCAGCATCGGCCTCGTCGTGCTAGCCTACTTCGTGCCGATTGGGATCTACGTTTTCCAGCGGAACGCCAAGGTCCAAGAGTACCAAAAGGTGTTGACTGGAGCCCATTTGAAGATCTGGTTCAAGAACATTGGCAAGAAACATAAGGCCAGGCCAAAAAAGAAGATGGCCTACGAAGACGGTCCTCCCATCGATTTCACTTGCCACGGCGCGGCGGACGACGCCGAAAACCAAGCCAATCTCATCGCCGCCCGCCAATCGCCAGCCTACGTGACGCTCAAGGAACTCGTGGATGATATTCTGCAGAAACGGGCCAAACGGTGCATGTTGGACTTCACCAAGGACGCGGTGGGCGTGAAGTATGAAGTCGATGGACTGTGGCACAACCTCGACGCCCGCGATCGCGAATCGTACGACATGCTGCTGGCGGTCCTGAAGAAGATGTGCAACATGAACATCGAGGACCGGCGCTCGAGACAAGAGGGTCACGTCACCATAAAGGTTGGTCGAGAAAAATCGGAACTCGAGCTGACCACGCAAGGCACGCAAACCGGTGAACGCGCTTTGCTAGTGATCGACGACGGCGGAGCGGGTTTGAAGACGCTCGAACAGCTGGGCATGCGGGAGAAAATCAGGGAGCGGGCATCTGTATTGCTCAAACAGAAAGGGATCGTGATCATCTCCTCGCTGCCGCAAGGCGGGCTGACGACCTCGACAGTTGCCGCGATCAACCACACCGACCGGATGCTACGAGATTTTTCCTCGATTCAAGACAAGGCCAACAAGTTGCCTTACGTCGAAAATCTGGATGTTCACGAGTACGATGCGGCGGCCGGCGAAACTCCGGACAGCATGATCAAGAACCTGGCGCTCCGGCAACCAGATGCGTTTGTTGTGCCGGACTTACCTAACGCCGAAACCGTGCGGATGCTCTGCGAAGAGGTCAACGCGGAGGACCGGCTGGTCATCGTCACCGTTCGAGCCAAAGAAGCGGCTGAGGCGTTGATGCGAGTGTTGTTGCTCAAGGCGCCGGCGGAGGAATTCGCCAAAGCCGTCACGGTCGTGATCAATCAGCGACTCGTGCGGCGGCTCTGCGAGAGCTGCAAGCAACCCTACGAACCGCCGCCGCAGTTGCTGCAACGCCTCGGCATACCCGCGGAACGCGTACAGTTTCTCTACCGCGAATGGCAACCGCCGCCGCCAGGCTCCGAAACGAAGAAGGGCGAACCCGAGATCTGTCCCGACTGCAACGGCGTTGGATATCGCGGGCGAATCGCCATCTTCGAATTGCTCGAAGTGGACGATTCCATTCGCGAAGCCCTGGTCGATCAGCCCAAGCTCGACAACCTCCGCCAACTCGCCAAACAATGCGGGTCCCGCAATATCCAAGAAGAGGGAATTCTCTTGTTGGCCCAAGGCGTTACCTCACTGAACGAACTGCAACGAGTGCTCAAGTCATGACGCGGCCGAAGTCGAACACAAACTCAACATCGCGTGCAAACGGTTCTTGCACCTCCGCCTAGGATATAACTCGAATGCTCACTCTGCTACTACTCGTGATTTTCGTAGCGGTTGCCGCGGTCCTTTGGTTTCAAGGCCTTTGGAACAACGCGATTTCGTTGGTCAACACCTTGTTGGCGGGGATGATTGCTACGAACTTCTACGAGCCAATCGTCAAAGAGATTCTCAAACAAGACAACTCGCTGACCTACGTCTTCGATTGCGTCATCTTATGGGCCCTGTTCGGCATCTCGTTCACCTTTTTGCGACTGGCGACCGATTTGCTGTCGCACGAGCGAGTCAAGTTCATCATGCCGGTCGAAATGGCGGGCCGGAGCATTCTGGCGATTATGGTGGCTTGGGTCTTTCTCTGCTTCGCCACCTTCACCATCCACACGGCCCCAATACAGGCGAACGCCTTTAACGGCGCTTTTCAAACACCTGATTCAACCTCCTTTCTGCTCTTTCGCCCGGGCCAGCAATGGACTGCGTTTGTGCAAACCTGGTCGGCCGGCGCGCTACAGAACGGCGGCCGACAATTCGACCCAGACGGCGACGTCGTCCACAAGTATTTTCAGCGGCGGCGAAACTTTGAAGGCGAAGCGGAATACAGCGTCAAGTGAACGAATGCGGTTCCTCTCGCGTATCCCTCGTTGAGTGACGGCGTGAAGGTCGTCGACGCCAAGCACACAGGTCTCTTGGGATTTGCGAGAAACGAATGTCCGAATTCAAAGCTGGCATGGATTGGAATGAGGAACAACCACTCGATGACTATCGTACGATCAGCCGCGCCGCGGTGGTGTCGCTGGCCCTCACGCTTCTCGCCTTGCTGGCGTTCGCCTCGCCCGTGCTCTGGATAGTGCCCGTTCTGTCGGGATTCGCAGCCGTTGTCGCCCTCCGCGGAATCCGCGCCAACGAGAGTCTCGCGGGCGGTGGCGTGGCTGTCGTCGCGATTTTCCTTTCCACGTTCATACTCTTCGCTGCTCCTGCTCGCCACCTCTCGCGACGGAACACCCTAGCCAACCACGCCCAGCGGCATGTGCAATCCTGGTGCAGCTTGGTCCGAGAAGGCAAGCTGCCAGAGGCCTTCGAATTGACGTTAGAGTACTCGAAACGCAATCCGCTCGGCATCGATTTGGAGTCGCTGTATGGGCCCCAGAAGATTGAGCTGAATATTCCTGATCCGGCTATGCGCAAAGACGCCATGTCGAGGATCCGCACCAAGCAGCAAGAACTCGACAAGTTCTTTGGAGAGACCGCTGCCGCAACCGTCGTTGCCAGCGATGCTCCGCCCAAGTTCGTGCGACTGCTAGCCGCCAACCAACGCCATGGCGCTGATGCGGTCTACTTGCACTACACGCTCCCGTCCCCAGAGCATGGCAAACCAGACGATGTCTTGGTGTTTGAACTGGAGCGGCGCGCGCTCTCAGCAATAGGCGAATCACACTGGCGCGTTGTCAATCTTCACATGATGCAACGATTGACCAAGAAACTCAATTAAGCGCAATGGCCCATTGAAAAACGGCCCAGTGGCCTCGCGCTGCCTTGCCGTTCCAGACCATCGCAAAGCCGCCTCTCGCAGGGCCGCGAAAGGCGACTCAGGTTGCGCGAACGCTCTTAAGCGCCCTCTTTCTTCGGAGCATCCTTCTCTGCAGCATCGTCCTTTGGAGCATCGTCCTTTGGAGCGTCGTCTTTCGGAGCGTCGTCTTTCGGAGC
>CAZWOU010000029.1:41159-48373 GCA_964635375.1 uncultured Pirellulaceae bacterium
GAGCATCGTCTTTCGGAGCATCGTCTTTCGGAGCATCGTCTTTCGGAGCATCGTCGGGATCGTCTCCCGGTGGTCGACTGCCTGGTGGTCGACTGCCCGGCGGGGGGCCGCCTGGGGGGCCTGGGAGATCGCCTGGGGGGCCGCCGCCGCCTGGTCCGGCCGCTCCGCTTGGTTCTCCGGGAAGCTCGGTGACAATCTCAACGTTGTCCTCGTAGCCCGGCATGAACTGGGGGTCAGGCTTCTCGTTTAGGTAGGCGGCGTTAAATCGAAAGGTCTTTGTTTCTCCTTCAAAGCTGGGTGCATAGACAACCCAGCAATCGTAGGAGCGAAAGGGCAGTCCACCTAGCCAGGAGTATTTCTCGACGTAATAGTGATCGCCTTCCAGTCGCTCCGCTGGGCCCTTCTCGAACAACGCGGCCACTTCACTGTTGTCCAATTGTTTATTGGCCGACGAAGAACGCTCGCTTGCTTTATCATTGACCAACTGGTGAGCCGCCTCAGCAGCGGGTCGCGCGACGAGGCGGTCGTATCCGAGCGAGGCAATCGCAAGCACGAGCAAGCCCAGAAGGACCAAGGTTCTCACGTTCGAGGACGGAGCCGCTGCTTGCTGTGGGGGGGAATCAACTGTGGCGGCGACGACAGCGTCGTCGTCTGCTGCATTGGTGCCTGTGTCTTCTGACATAACAACCTCGCCTGGGGATGAATTGCGTTTCCGCTGAGTTTGAGAATTTGCGCGGGAACAGAGAAAGAGCTTTCCCATTACGTTCCTGCAGCGCGATCATGGATCGCAACGAAAGTCTCCAATACGGCCACTGCCGATCAGATTGGTGGATTCTAGTCCACTTGAGCACGGAACGCCATCATTCAATTCTGGCCAAATCGGGAGAATTCGCTTGGCCAGCCCGGAACATCTCGAAGAGCTCCAACTAGCTCTGGCTCAGCCAATACACATAGGCCAACAACATTGCGAACAGCGAGCCGACCACCAAGCATGGCGTCAGGTAGCTCCACCAGTGGACTCGGACCCGCGAAAGCGTGACGCCGCATTTTGGGCAACGAATGGGCATCGGCCGGGGCAACTTGGCGCCGCATTGGCAGACCAGTTCATCACGTCTAGACATTGGGCAATTCTCCACAAGTCGGACGCCAAGCGTAAGTTGAGGAGGTCTCGGGGTTCGACCTTCCTCACCTTGCATGGAGCTGACGGTTGTCGCCTGGAAACGATGGTCGTTCTACTATTGCCAAGCTTCGCTCTCTTTGGCCTACAGCCTATTCGGACACCCCGAGCGCCGCAGATTCAACGGCCGCCTTCATCTTGGCCAAGCCGGTGGTCGCGACGAGCTGAGGATCTTGTTTCCAGTAGTTGGGATTGAACAGTTCGAGGGAGAGGGTTCCGCGAAACCCATTGGCGTGAATGGTGCGGAGGATTCGAGTGATGGGCGCCGTCCCGTCGCCGGGATAGACTCGATCGGCGTCGCGAATAGTTTCTCGAGTCGGACTGGACGGGTAGTCGTTCATATGGAACAGGTTTATGGCTTCTCCGCGAATCATGCTAAGTGAGGCGAAGTCAGAACCGCCTTTGTAGATGTGATAGACGTCGGGAAGGAGGCTGACATGGTCTCTCCCGCACTCGGCAGCGACAAGCAACAATTCGCCGACCCGCGAGAGGGTTTTCGAAAAGCCCCAGAGTTCCAACTGGGGCGCTACGCCCATCTGGTTGCCCAAGTCCACCAGGCTCGCGAATCTTCTGGCGACTTGATATAAATCCATGCCAGCGTCACGAGGCGCCCCGGCGGGCGGCGCTGCGATCCGCTTACCGCCGATCTGGGTGACGATCTCCATATCGCGTTTGGCATTCTCCAGCCCCTGCTTCCGGCTCGCATCGTCGTTGCTAATCCAATTGGCGAATCCAATCGCGCCCTCGACTTGAAGTCCGGCGTCCTCAATTCGCTTTCGCAGGTCGGGCAAGCTGCCGCCTGCCTGTTGGAAACGGCTGAGTTTGTTTAGCCAAGGCTCGATTCCGTCGTATCCCGCTTTGCCAGCGATATCGACTTCTTCCTCAATCGTGAGTTTTTGGCCGCGAATCGTGCTGGTGTTGAGGCAATATCGAAACGGTCCGTCCTCAGGAAGGCTGGCTGAGAGAGGAGACGATCCTGCGGCGGCCAGAGCCCCGACAGCAGTGGCAGCTCCAGCGAGCAGTTGACGACGGTGCAAGGTAGGCATGACGAAATGGTCCTGGTGGGCGTGGCTGGTGGGACGGGTTGTGTGGAGTCGTGCAGATTCGGTCTGCTGCCAACCCGGCAAGCCCTTATTCTGGACGGGCATTCAAGCTGCCGCAACGCCTGCCAAGCCCTGTTTGCCGCCCCCGGGGCCAAGTGTCGGGGAGCTGGTTTCGGGAAACGCGAGGAGCTCTCACTCTGTCTCGAGCGCCAATTCGGGCGAAATCAAGCGGATGTGGCAAATCAGGCAAACCAGGCCTTTTGCCGCGACCGCGTCCGGCGAGATTGCACGCGCCACCATTGAATCGTTGCGGAAATGTTGTTTGTTACGGATATTTGTTAGAACGCGCGGCGGCTTGAGTCGTCATACTTGCGGGGGATCCTCCATGCGGGGATGACAACACGCGATAAGAGGTGAACCGATGAAACGAGTTAGCGGAGTCTTGGCGGCTTTGGCGACGTGCTTGACGACAGCCATCAGTCTCGGACAGGGCGTGCTGATCGTCTCCGACTCGGACACGATTGTCCGGCTTCCTCGCCCCATCTTTCATCGCCGACCGGCCCCCCCGCCGCCGGTTTCCTACGCTATCAAGTCGGTGGATGTCAACGGAAAGATTCGGAATCAGACCGGTTCGATTCAGGTCTCCCAGACCTTCGTCAACACGGGCAGCCGGACGATGCAGGTCTCTTTCGTCTTCCCTCTGCCGCAAGACGCGGCGGTCGACCAATTGACGTTTATGGTCGATGGGAAAGAAATCGCGGGGCAACTACTTCCCGCCTCCAAGGCCCGTTCGATCTACGAAGGACATGTACGCCGCAATCAGGACCCGGCGCTGCTGGAATGGGTTGATTGGGGCATGTTCAAGACCAGCGTGTTCCCCGTGCCGCCTGGCGCCGAGCGGAAGGTCACTTTGCGGTATTCGCAATTGCTCAAGAAAAGCGGACGACTCACCGACTTCTTGTTCCCACTGGCAACTGCCAAGTACACATCCAAGCCGGTCGAGCAACTGAAGGTCAACCTGGTCATCGACAGCGATCGGAAGATCAAGAACATCTACAGTCCGACCCATGACGTCAATGTGGATCGTCGAGGCAACAAGTTCGCCAAGGTGTCGTTTGAAGCGAAGAATATCACGCCCTCAACCGATTTTCGGCTGTTCTTCGATACCGCCGACACCAAGCTAGGTGCGAGCGTCGTCAGTTACCGTCCCAACCAGGATGAAGACGGCTACTTTCTACTCCTGGCCAGCCCCGACTTTGAAGACAAGGACAAGAAGCCCGCTCCGAAAACGGTGGTCTTTGTCGTTGACAATTCCGGCAGTATGAGCGGCGCAAAGATCGAGCAAGCGAAGGACGCGGTCAAGTTTGTCCTCAACAATCTGAACAAGGGCGACACATTCAATGTCGTCGCCTACGACAGCGCGATCCAGTCGTTTCGGCCGGAGTTGCAACGGTACGACAACGACACGAGGGAAGCTGCGCTCGGTTTCGTCGAGGGCATTTATGCGGGCGGTAGCACGAACATCGATGGCGCCTTAGCCGCGTCGCTCGCAATGCTGCAGGACGATGACCGCCCAAGTTATGTCCTCTTCCTGACCGATGGAAAACCAACCGTCGGCGAACGCAACGAAATCAAGATCGCCAAGAACGCCAGTTCAGCCAACAAGGTGCGAGCTCGGGTGATTAGTTTGGGCGTTGGCTACGATGTAAACAGCCGTCTGATCGATCGCCTGACCCGTGAGAACTTCGGGCAGAGCGAGTACATTCGGCCGGACCAAGATATCGAGGAACACGTCTCGCGAGTCTACGGCCGCATCAGCGCGCCGGTATTGACCCATGTCAAGGTTCGCATCGACTTCGATGAATCGGCGTCCGAAGGCCAATCCGCGAACCGCCTCTATCCCACAGACCAACTGGATGTATTTCGCGGCGACCAACTCGTGATTGTCGGCCGCTATCGACGTCCCGGCAACGCGAAAATCACGGTGCGCGGCAAGGTCGGCAAGGAGAAGAAGAATTACGACTTCCCGGCCAAGTTTGTCAAATCCAGCAATGATCAATCGCACGCCTTCGTGGAGAAGCTCTGGGCGATGCGGAGAGTCGGCGAAATCATTGACGACATTGACCTGAATGGGAAGAACCAAGAACTGGTTGACGAGCTGATGGCGTTGGCCACCAAGCACGGAATCCTCACGCCCTACACCTCTTTTCTCGCAGACGAGACACAGAGGCATCGCTTGGCCGGACGCTCGTCGCTCGAGACACTCGGCCGGAATCTGGCTGAACTCGAATCGGCTTCCGGACAAGCCGGATTCGCCCAACGCGATTTCAAGAGCCGTCTGCGCGGCACGCGCAACCTCTCCAAGGCATCCGGTGATCGACTCGCCGACGCTTCCGCAGCCACCAAGCCTCAATCCAGTTCTCGTGGGGGGAGCTTTGGGCGTGATGGTGGAGGAGGCCCGGGCGGCGGCGGATTTGGTCTGGGCGGGCTCGGCGGAGGCGCTGCACGTAGGCCCGCCCCCGCGGCTGCGAAAGAAGAACCAGTCGGGAAATCCGGCGAAGCAAATGTGAAGCGAATCGGCGCCTCAACGCTCTACCGCCGGCAAGGTAACGTCTGGTACGCCGACAATGTCAACGAATTTGACGTCGAGAAGAACAAGGACAAGATCAAGGAGATCAAGCGGTTCTCGAAGGAGTATTTCCAATTGGTGAAAAAGAACACCAACAGTGAAAACTCGTTGCTCGCCCAACAGGGTGAGAAAGAAACCTTGATCATCCGTTTGCGAGGCGTGGTCTACCGAATCAAGTAGTGTTCGACGGCCAATTCATTGGAGAAACCGATTGCCGAGCGGTGCTTCCAGCCGATATATTGTCGGTAGGTCAATCGCATCGTAGGAACCAGGCAATGAAGACGAGCCAGCTGTTTTTTGGGTTGTTGATCGCAACCACGTCCGCTTCGGCCTTTGGGCAAGGCGTCGTCCAGCTTCCTGAAATCACGATATTCTCCGTCGGCACGACCGTCAGCGTTCCCGATCGCGGCGGCATCCTGGCGGGAGGCGTGCGCAGTTCCAGCCAGGGAAGGACCTCTCGCGGTCTGCCCTTTGCGAGCAAGCTGCCCGGGCTCTCGCGACTGGGAAAGAACATTGCCATCGGTCGCGAGGACTCAGCCTCGACGATTTCAGTGCACGCCAGCATTATTGACTTCAAGGAGCTTGAAGGCGCCTTGCTCGCGTCGGCCCCCGGCGGACGAAGCGCTTTTGAAACCGCCCTGTGGGAGGCGGAAACCGAGGCAGTGCGATTATCGAACCATGTCGCTCCAGCCACGCGAGTGGCCAGCCGGGCGAAACGGGCGACAACGCTACCTCTGGCCTTAACTCGCTCAACTCCGCCCGGCGTCGCTGAGCTGCGGAGCCGAGCCGCCTTGGCCGAGCAGTCCAAAAAGAACGAAGCCTATCAGTGGTTTGAGCGAGGCCAGCAAGCCGAAAAGGACGGCAAGCGGGGAGTGGCCAAAATCTACTATCAGATGGCCGGACGTCGAGGCGACGCCCAACTGCAAGCCGCCGTCATGAAGAAACTCAAATCGCTGCGACCCCAACAAGAGGGCGGCCAATAGCCAAGCGCCTGAGCCAGTGTCAACGGTGCCGGTCCACAGCGGTCTGTGTCCACAGCGGTCTGTGCCCACAGCGGTCAGGGTCCGCAGCGAGTCAAGTCGCGGATGACTCGGCTTCAGGGAGCTATCGGGTCGCGTTTAGGCAGCGCTGCCGGTGGAATGGGGTAGACGATTTGCTCGCTTGTCAGTAACTCCTGCCAGTAGCGGATCTTGTCCTTCTGCCGCTCGGCGCCTTTCTGTGCCTGGTAGAAATTGGCGCGGCCCGTGATGCGTTTCAAGTTCTCATACGCCAAGACTCGCAACGGCATTTTCTCACTCTCCAAGAGATCGACGAGTTCTTTCGCCTTGCCGCCCGTCAGTTGTTCGTTGTCATGACCGACGATGAGAGCCAAGATGGTCTCGGCGTGGTCGGCATCGGACACCGTCACGGCCTCGCGCACTCGCTCGGCCGCCTCTGGGGAGCGAGCAATTTCATCTCGCAGGGCCTGAATGTGCAGCGGCCAATAGGCGTGCTGGCGTTCGTTGCCAAAGGACCGAACGGCAGCTTCAACCGAGCCGATTTGACAGAGCACGTCGGTTGCCAGCGCCACCGTCTCCTGCTGACGAAAACCCACTTTCTCCTGCAGGGATAGACTGGCCGGACGGCCAACACCCACCGCGGGCTCCAGCGTTTCCGCCGCTCGTGCTGCAACACTGCTGGAGACTTTCAAGTCAGTCCACTCCGGCGACGTCGGCATGGCGAACGCCTGCACCGCCTGGGTATCCGTCATCGCCAGCATTTGCCCGGTACGCACGATCAATTCCGACCCCGCCTCTGACCAGGTGATCGTCCCCCCAAGCGGAATGACTTCCACCACTTTCTCACTCGTAGTTCCAATACCGGCCCCCGGCGCAAGGTAATCGCGGACTTCCACCGCCACCGTCGACTCGGCATCGCCAAACGTGATCCGCGCGAGCTTGTCGCGAATTGCAAGCACCATTGCCGCGCCAGCTCGACCCGATGTGACAAGCACGACTCTTCCCCGGCTCAGCCGAACCGTTGGCGTGTCGTCCGCCATGTCGCGGTTCAGCAAGACCGCGTTCGAACGTCCCGTGAAAATCAACTGGACGCCGTTGACCATCGAGATCGCAGGACGGTAGCTCGCCGGACTTGCCAGTTCGTCGCCGACTCGCAACATGCTCGTTCGCTCAACCCGCATCCAGGTGTCGTTTTCGCTGTCCAGGCGAAACAAGAGTTGTTGAGCGCTGGTGAACCGCCCGACTTCAACGGTCGGCATCGGCGGCGGCGTGTCCGCCATCGGCTTCGTTACATCAGGTTCGCCGCCAACCTTCGGCGGTTCCGGAATACCCGGTTCGGGCTTGCTCGGTTCTGGAATACCCGGTTC
>CAZWOU010000030.1:0-48230 GCA_964635375.1 uncultured Pirellulaceae bacterium
CGAATTCTGGACTGGAGCCTCGAGGCGTTTCGCGCTAACGGGGTCGACGACATCTGCTTTATCGGCGGATATCGCATCGACAAGGTCCGCGAAGACTACCCAGAGCTTGAGTTTCGACACAACGTCGATTGGGAGAACAACAACATCTTGGCGTCGTTGTTCCACGCGGAAGATTTGATGGATCGGCCGTTCATATGTTGCTACAGCGACGTCCTCTTCAACAAGAACATTGTGGCGAAACTGCTGGCGAGCAGCGGCGACATTTCCCTTGCTGTCGATACCGAGTGGTTGACGCGTTACGAACATCGCACCGAGCACCCGTCGGATGATGCGGAGAAAGTCACAATCAGCAACGGTGTTGTCACCCGTGTGCATCGAGAGATTCCAGAACCGGACGCCTATGGGGAGTACATTGGCGTGGCTAAGTTCTCGGCAACCGGCGCGGAGCGTCTGCGGAAACGTTATCATCAGTGTCGAGACGAGTACGCTGGGCGACCGTGGCGCGAAGCAAAAGTATTTGAGAAGGCCTACAAGATTCACCTGTTCCAGGACATGATTGAGACCGGCGAGACGATGGAGCATGTCGATACGCCAGGCGGCTATATCGAAGTCGATACACAACAGGACTTCGAGTACGCGCGGCAGTATTGGACGGCTCGACATCTCGAACGGTGAGCGAGACATTTATGAGCGACAAGATTCTCTTCCCAACATCGATCATTGGTTCGATGCCGCGTCCGAGTTTCGTCCGAGAGTTGATTGCAGACGACAGTCCGCATTCGCAACAGGACTATGAACGGATGATGGGCT
Organism: uncultured Pirellulaceae bacterium; assembly: GCA_964635375.1. Taxonomy (GTDB): domain Bacteria; phylum Planctomycetota; class Planctomycetia; order Pirellulales; family Pirellulaceae; genus CAZMNY01. Next base: position 811 of record CAZWOU010000030.1, read on the forward strand.
CGGCCGTTCAATATGTCGTCGCCTTGCAGGAAGCGTCTGGTCTCGACGTTCTCTCTGATGGAGAGTGGTGGCGCAAGTCATACATCGGCGTGATTGCCGAGTTGGCCCACGGTTTTGAGCTGAGTACGAATCCGGCTGATGGTCGACCGTGGACGATAGTGGTTGATAAGCTCTCGCCCAAGAAGCCCGGTTACATCGCCAAGGAAATCGCCTTCCTCAAGAAGCTCACAGGCCGTCAACTAAAAGCGACCCTGCCCGCGCCGGCTCTGCTCGGCGAACGAATGTGGGACGCCGAGAAGTCATCCAAGGCTTATCCCACTCGCGATGATTTTGTCCGCGATTGCGTGCCGATCCTTCGCCGCGAGGTGGAGTTGCTCAGGGACGAGGGCGTTTCGATCATCCAAATCGACGATCCGCACCTCTGTCTGTTCGTCGACCCGGATGTTCGTTCGCAGTACGACGATCCCCAACTCGCGTCAGACTTTGCGGTCGACATGGACAATCAAGTTGTGGAAGGCATCGACGGCGCGCGGCTGGCCGTTCATTTGTGTCGCCGAGCCGGCGCGAGAGCTCGCGGCGAAGCGGAGCATCGCGGCGGATACGGTCCGATCTTGAAACAACTCGGTCGCCTCAACGTGGATCACATTACGATGGAGTTCACTTCACCGGGCGCCGGCGATATGTCTGTCTTCAAGGAGCTCCCTGAGCACGTCGAGATTGGGTTGGGCTGTGTCAGCTGCCAGCCAGGGCAGATCGACTCGGCCGACACGATTGTCGAACGTGTGGAGCTGGCGCTTGAATATCTCGCCCCTGAAAGAATCACGCTCAACCCAGATTGCGGGTTCGCGCCTGGATCCGCAGCCGAGGTGAGCATCGATGAAGTTTACAGCAAGCTGAAGAACGAAGTCGAAGCGGCTCGTCGCTTGCGGGAAAAGTATGGCTAGGCGGGGAATGTAAATGATTGCACAATCAAGTCGCCGAAGTCGGGTGAATTACCCGACGTTGCGAGATTGCAAACCATCCATTCGTTTTGTAGCACCGCTTGGCCAACCGTCTCAAGACTCGCCACAAGCCGCCTCGAGCTCGCTCCTTTCCATTGTGCAGAAAGAAGAACCAATGCTTCCTATGAACCGTATCGCGTTAGTCCTTTTGGGATGCGTTATTGGCCTGAGCACGCCTTCGCTGGCGGCTGCTGATTGGCCTCAGATGCAAGGCGGCCCATTGCGGTCGGGTGACGCTGCGGATGTCGAACTACCTGCGACGTTGGGTCTAGTCGCCGTCGCGCCGCTGACCGACGGCATCTACGCCTCTCCAGTCGTCAGCGACGGCAAGGTGATCGTCATTGACGGCTCCGGCGTCGTGGCTGCCTTCGACGCTGTCACGCTCAAGGAGCTTTGGCGATTCAAAACGAAAGGCGGCGCGGGCAATTGCAATAACGTGGCCGCGCCGGCCGTAATCGACGAATACGTACATGTCGGCACGACCGCCGGCTACTACTATGTTCTGCATCGCGACACAGGCAAGCTGGTCAATGAGACGTATTGCGGCGAGCCGATCTTCTCGGCGCCGGCGGCCGGCAAGAATCGAGTCTACTTTGCCACGCTTGGCGCACGGGTGTTTGCCGTCAGGCCGACGGGCGAGACTGTCTGGACCTGGGACTTTGTCAAGGAAGTCGTTCAGTTCGACGGCAACCGATGGAGCGGCGCCGAATGGCTTGCCCACCGCAAGGATCGTGTTACCTGGAAGGACCACTTCGTCTGCTCTCGCGACATCTGTTTAATCGGCAAGACGATCGTCATGCCGTCGGGCGGCCGGACCGTGTTTGTCGAGGACGCCGGCGACTCGCCGAGACTGCGCAAGGTTGGCGAGATTCCCAAGTATGCTGGGTCCGAGTTTCCCGCCACGTTCGGTCAGAGCGCCGACGCGGCCGGTAATGTCTATGTGCAGTGGCATCGCCGCGATAACTCGGGGCGAGTGGAAATGATGCGGCTCGATGGGGACGAGTTGAAGACCAGCTTTGTGAAGGGCACGGAAACAACGATCCGCTTGCCTGGGCTGTTGAGCTTTGCTCCGGTCAGCATTCGTGGTCGCGACGTCTATCGAGTTCGGCCGGAGCATGGCAAGGGACTGTGCCGTCACCGCAACGCTTCCGACAAATTGGAGATCCTCTCCGATGCGGGCTCGATCTGCCCACCCGTACTCACTCGAAACCATGCGGTCTATGGCGGACTGGACGGTCGGTTGTACGTTGTGCCTCTCGAGGGCGGCAAGGCGACGTCGCTGGCAACCGCGTTCTCCTCGGCCATCACCGCGCCGCTGGCCGTAGCCGATTCACGAATCTATGCCGCCTGTGAAGACGGGTACTTGTACGCGTATGGTGAGAACGGAACGGCGAGCCTTCCCAGCAAGAAACAGAATGTCGCCAAGATCCGCAGTCCGCTTCAAGGCCCGTTGGTCGGTCCCGAGTTTGATTGGTATACGAACTATGGCGACTTCCGCGGATCCAACGCCAACGATCAAGGACTCGAACCACCCTTGCGAATGCGGTGGGCCCGGCGTTTGGAAGGCACGGTGAAACACCTGCCTGTCTGCGGCGGCGGACGACTCTATACCCATACGGCCGAAGGCCAGATCATTGCCGTTGAGCAAGATACCGGTCGACTTCTGTGGCGAAAATATTGGCCCGACGTCTATCTTTCATTCACCTCGCCGCTCTACATCGACGGGAAACTGATCGTTCCGCAAGCTGGCATCAAGCGTTCCGTCATGCGGTGCCTCGACGCATCGAATGGCGAACTGCTTTGGGAGGCGCCGTTCACGGGTTCGCCGAGTTGGAGCCGACAGTTCCCGCCGGTCGTGCACGGCAACGTCGCCATCTACGCATCAGGATCTGGAAAGTACGCACCGCAAGGAACCGAGAAGCCGTTCACTTTCGGCGGTACGCCGGTAGACGCCGGCGGGCGTGAAGTGATGAGTTGGATCTATTCGAACGACAATCCGTACTATCCCAAAGACAACCATCCCCGCCTTTGGGCTTGGGATATGGACACCGGAAAAGTCGTCTGGGAAAAGGACTTCTACGAGCACGGTCGAGGCGGAAACGACTGTGGGATCTGCCTGCTCGACGGAAAACTCTACTACTCAACGTTCTTCGGCTACGCGGCCAGTAAGCGCAAACGGCGCGGTCTGCCGGAAAAAAACAACGGCCTAACTGCTTGTCTTCAACCGGAAACCGGCGAGGTCTTGTGGCTCACGAACGATTACCATGTGACCTCGAAATGCACTCTCAGCGCACGCGACGGACGAATCTACATAGGAGGATTCAATCGAGCCAAGGAGGACACCAACGATCGATTCGTCTGGTGCCTTGACGCCGAGAGCGGCAAGCTCGTGTGGAAGTCCGACGCGGTCACCTCGGCCTTGAACGTCGTCACCGTCGGCAAGCGTTTCATCTTTTCCAACGCGTTGCGAGGAAAAGGGAACGTCTTTGATCGCGATACCGGCAAGGTCGTGGCGAGCATTGGCCACAACTACGCTTGCTGTCGGTTTACCCTGTCCGAACCGTTTGTGTTGGGCGCCAACATGGACATGATCGACTTGTCTGACGACGGCAAGCTCGTCTCCACCGGCCCCGCCATCGACTCGCGCGAATGCCTCGGCGCCGTGGTCTCGAACGGTCGCATCTTCTACACCTCGCAAGCCAGCGGCTTCGTTGTCTCGCAGACCTTTGGCAAAGAGGCAAAGACAACACCCGCCGTCTGGGAACGGTAGTGCCGAGCGCAGTCTCACCGCGAACTGGCGACCACTTTGAACAGGCGACCACTTTGAACTGGCGACCACTTTGAACAGGCGGCTCAGCCCTTTGGGGACTCCAACTCGGCTCGCATAGGCTACTTCACCGCGACGATGTAGGCGAGCCAACTGGCGTTGCTTGGCGCCGATTCGGCTCGAGCCCATTCGCCGGTGTCTTCGCCATCTTCGTCTTCCTGTTCCCAGTAGACATGACACTGGCTGAAGCCGGCTTCCTCCGCCATTTCAAGGACTTCGGGGACCGTCCAAAACCGCCAATGGTATTCAAAGGCGCGTTTCATCTTGCTCCCGTCATCGAACTTGAAGCTGATGTAGAAACTGGCGTCGCCATTGACGGGGTTGAACCGGGCTTGTTCCCAGTGGTATTTGAATCCTCGCTTGCCTTTCTCAATCCGCCGTTTGTCAGTATGGCCCTCGTTGTAACAATCGCCGCCGCCCATCATGTCCATAATCATGACGCCGTCGGAGTTGAGGTTGGAGCGAGCGACCTTGAAGTACTCGATGACTTCTTTGCGAGTCTTGAAGATCCAGAAGGAAAAGTTCTGGGCGGCGAGGATATCGACGGTCGGCTGTTCGCTGGTGCGAACATCTTGCTCCAACAGCTGGATTCGATCGGCTTGCGAATCCTTGAGCCGCGACAGGTTGTGGTCTCGACCCCATTGCAAGGTTTCAGGGCACAAGTCGACGCCCGTTGCTTTCCGCTTGGAGTTCGACTTGACCCAGGAACAACAGATCGCGAACGTGCCGCAAAAGTCTTCGCGTAGCGAACGGGGCTTGCGGTCGAAGACGTCTCGGTAGGCCTGCTCGAAGAACTCAATCTCATGGTCTGGCGATTGCACCGATTTCTGATAACACTCGAACTTGTCCGCCCGTTCGGCCAAGCTCGGTTTGCGATTCTTCTTTCCGCGCTTTGTTGTCGCGACCGTACCGTTGCTGGATTTTCCCATGTCGAAGCCTATTGCGTTACATAAGTGGTCAATCAGTGTTTCACAGCGAGCAGTGATTCTCAGCGAGACTCTTCCTCGCTATTGCTTTCCCAACTCGCGGATATACAAGTTACGGAACCAGAGGGTATTGCCATGGTTCTGAAGTTCGATCTGGCCCGTCGGGTAGATCGGCTTGTCTCGCTCCCAGAAGTTTTCCATCACGACTTGGTCGGTGACGAGTTTGTCGTTCAGTTTCACGGTTAGCTTGTCGCCAACCATCTTGATGTAGAACGTATTCCACTGGCCTGCGGGTTTGTCGGCGTTAACGAGTGGAAACCGGGCGTGCTTCTTGTTGTTCCAGAGCGCGCCGGAGCCTTTGTCGGCGCCCATGCGATGGTACTTCTTGAACTCGGTGTCCCAGATTTGGACTTGGGGCGAACCTCGCAAATAGATCCCGCTGTCGCCTGCCTCCTTGATCTTCCAGTCCAAGTACATTTCAAAATCGGAGTAGTCTTTCGCGGTGCAAAGACTATCGCCTTTGCCGTCGAAGACCAAGACCCCATCGCTGACCGACCAATGGGCTCGCATCCGTTCATCGGCCTTCGCTTGAGCTTTGGCGAGTTCTTGCTCTGACATCTGAGCTCGCTTCTTGGGATTGGCCACGAGTCCTTTCCAGCCAGAAAGGTCTTTGCCGTTGAATAGACCGACGAATCCCTTGGGCGGTTCCGCCTGAGCGGACGGCGTCGATGCGACAGTCATGCCGATACAGGCCGCAAGGGTCAGAACGCAGGAAGAAATCAAGTTGCGGTTCATCGATGGTTCCTTCAAGTGTGGGTTAGCTCGTTGCGGCCTTCCGCCCGATTGCTCGGCCGTTCGACCCGCTACCGTAAGCGGGGAGGCCAACGCGATCTGCTGACGACGGCTTCAGCTACGGCGACGTCAGCTACGGCGACGTCAAGACCGCGAGTTGCGCCGTCCAACTAGGGTAACAACTTCCGCCGACTCTCGCGAATGGGGGTGTAGGCGATGTTCGAGACTGAGCCGACGGCGCCATTCTGCCGAAGTGTCGGACGTGTACAATCAGCTGATCGCGGCGCGGCCGGCCTTCCAGCAGGAATGACTCAGAGGAGAGTTCGATGACGGATGTCCAAATTGCGACGATGACCGACGTGCTCCAGGCCGAGACGATCATCCGGTCGAAGATCTCGCCTTCGCCGCTCATTCGCTCCTATGCGCTTGAAAAAGAGCTTGGATTGCCTGCGAGCCGTCGAGTGTGGCTAAAGGACTACGGCTGGACGCCCGTCGGTTCGTTCAAGTTGCTGGGAGCACTGAACTGGGTCGCCAACAATCTGGCCGCGATCGGGGAGCGTCCGATCGCGGCCCATTCATCTGGAAACTTCGCTTCAGGAATCTCCTTCGCGGGCATGGTGTATGGGAAGCGCGTCATCATTGTCATGCCGGAGACTGCGCCGAGGATTAAGTTTGAAATCACGCGTTCCTTCGGAGCGGAGATTCGCACCTATGACATCGCCACAGATCACCTGACCGGTTTGAGGGACCGGATGACTGAGGAGATTGCCCAGGACGAAAACGCGCTGCAAGCTTCACCCTACGACGATGCCCACGTTATTGCGGGGAACGGCGTTGGCGGACTCGAGATCGCCCAGGCCTTGTCTGCCGACCAACGCAGTTTGTCCAACTTCTATTGCCCGGTCAGCGGCGGCGGACTAATGGCTGGCCACGCCATGGTGATCGCACACCATTATCCGAAGGCTGCGGTGGTTGGTGTGGAGCCGGTCGGGGCGGACGATTTTCGCCAATCGTTGGAGCAAAACCGGCGAGTGCGAGTCGAGAAGCCGTCGAGCATCTGCGACGGCCTGCTCTCCTACGACGTAGGCGAACACAACTGGCCCATTCTTCGCCGCGACGTGACGGAGGCGGTAACCGTAAGCGACTTGGAAACTCGCCAGGCGATGAAGTGGCTCTACGATCACCACGGACTTCGTTCAGAGCCGTCCGGTGCGATCGCACTCGCCTCGCTACTCACAGCCGCTGCCGCGCCAAGCGGCGAGGCTGACGTCGTGGTTGTTGTCAGCGGACGCAATGTTGACGACGAAAGTTTCCGCGATTGGATACAGCTGGACTAAGCTGAGTTCCTATCCGAACCAGCCGCGTTTTGGCACGATCGAGTCGCTTGCGCCGAGTTTCTTTTCGAGCTTGCGGATGTCCTTGCAGAAGTCCTTGTCTTCCTTCAGGTCGGGAACGCCTTGAAGGATGTACTTGTAGACTTCATAGGCAACGCCATCTTGCCCCGTTTGCTCGAGCGAGTTGATCAACATCAACATCGGCCCCAGGTTGTCGATCGGAGCCTGGCTGAACAGTTCGTAGGCAAGCTTCTGTGCTTCTTGAAGCTGGTCGTTTTCCAAGTGGGTGATGCAGCGAATCCGCTTCGAAGCAGGGCAGTCGGGATCGAGCGCCAAGCACTGCGCAAAGCAGGCTTCGGCCTCGGCTGTTTGCTCCATTCCTTCGTACCAACCGCCGATTGCGAGCACCGTGTCGTAGTGGTTCCAGTGGGTCGTCTTGACTGCAGCCGCCAATTCCCTTGCCTCGTCGTACTGTTTGAATGCGGTGTAGGTCCCCAGCAATTCAATCGCCTTTTCCGGATCCTCGGCATTGTCCGTGAGCGCGTCCATGCTATGCGAAATGGACTGTTCCTTCATCTGCTCCCACTCACGAAGCGGTACAACTCGATGCCGTGTGCAGGCCTGGCATTCACCGAGGATCATCTTGCGGCCGATCGGAATGAGCGGAATGAAAATGATGCAAATATAATGACCAGTTTCGTAGTCGGAGAGAGTCGTCGATCGATTGCAAGAATCGCAAACACCTTGGTATTGCTCCAGGTTCTTCTTCCCAAAATAGGTCGTGCCGATCCCATTCACGGTGGTTGGCATCTGCTTCCTCCAGGTGATTCATGTCTCGATCCAAGCCCTATCGTAGCAGGGACCTTTCGCGAATGAAAACCTGCCCAGTCCAGAAACTGCGCGGAGCATACAGGTCGACCCGGTGCTATTACGAATAGAGACGGAAGCCGTCCGATCGTTGGCGCCACGCGTCCAGGTCGCAATCCGAGAGTAGATCGATCGAATCGGTTGAGAGTCTCGACCGCAGGGCGTCGCTACCGCTGATGATGTCGATCGGCGGTCGCGTGTGCTCATACTCATAAGGCGGATCGAGCCACGCGAAATCTGACGGCCAGAGCGATTGACAAGCTTGCAGGAGACAAACCGTCGTGCGATAGGGGCGGAACGTGCGCGAGTCGGTGACGTGCAGCGAAAGACCGCCGCAACTCTCGCCCGCCCATTTGTCAAACGTTGGAGTGAACCGAGTTTCCAAGAAGCGAACACCGGGCAATGCGTACCGATCCACGGCTCTCTTGAGCGGAACGGGGTCGACGAACGGCGCGCCGACACATTCGAAGGGAATCGTCGTCCCTCGTCCCTCTGATAAATTCGTGCCCTCCAGTAGCACTTGACCGGGATAGACCATTGTCGATTCTGGGGTCGGCAGGTTAGGCGACGGTGGTATCCAGTGCCGCTTCAGCTGCCGAAATCGATGGGCCCGCGACCAACCTTGCAGAGCCACGACGGAGAGATCGATATCGAGTCCTCGCTCGGCGACGAGCAGCTGGGCAAGTTCGCCGATCGTCAGTCCGTGCCTCATGGGGATCTCCGCCCGGCCGACAAAACTTCGATAGTCTCGGTCCAGCAGCGGACCTTCGACCACCTCACCGCCAAGGGGATTCGGTCGGTCAAAAACGATTACCTGAATGCCCAAGTCAGAACACGATTCCAGACAATTCAGCATCGTCCAGACGAAGGTGTAGACCCGTGTCCCAACGTCTTGCAAGTCGATAATGAAATGGTCGATGCCAGCGAGCATTTCTGGTTCGGGTCGCCGTTGGTGGGCGTAGAGACTGAAGACAGGCGCCCCCAGATCCGCGTGGGCGTGGGGCGTTTCCAGCATGTTCGCCTGCTGTTCCCCCCACCATCCGTGTTGAGGCGTGAAGATGGCTATCAATTGGCCAGAACTCAGATCGCCAACGACTCGGTTGGCAGGGTCAAGCCGGTCGTTGACGGACGCCCGGTTGATCAGCAGGCCAACCTGTCCCTTGACGGTTCGATGCTCACGTTGCTCGCGAACGAATCGCTCGAGCCCAATCTCGATATCGACGAGTTCCGACATTTGATCGCCCTAAGAATCGGTCCAAGCGGAGTTTGCAAATGACGGCACCGTCAACTCTTCCGAATCGTCAGCGCCATCTGACAATTCTGAATTGCAGACTGCGCGTCTATTTCTAAGCGCCGCTTAGGCCATGTGTTGCGGATCTATTCGTATAGCAGATAAGCCTCACGTCGTTTGCGGAAGTCATTCAATTCAGCCTGCCAGGCAGCTTGTATAGCATCGGTGGACTTTCCTTCGAGTATTCCAGCGAGCGTCTTTTGGCTGGACAGCAAGCGATTGAGTGACGTCGTGTTCCAATGCTTCGGGTAGAGCAATCTCAGCGTGCGCGCCAGTTCAATTCCTGTTCGCAGCGAATGGAACATTCGCCGGTTTGTAATAATGACATTCACGCCGCCGCACGCTTCCGCCTTGTGCTTGCTGGATTCTGGCGTAAACCGGATGGGCACGAAACGAACGCCGGAGAGTTTCGCTTGATTCATCGTTTTGGCCAACTCGCGACCATCGATCCAAGGCGCTCCAATAACTTCGAAAGGCGTGTTGGTACCGCGACCGACGGAGACGTTGGTAGTTTCAATCAAACCGATGCCCGGGTAGAGCAGCGCTTGTGTCAGGCTGCGCATGTTGGGCGATGGGTTGACCCAAGTCAGCCCTGTCGAATCCCAATGATCGGACCTCCGCCAGCCTTCGACGGGGACAATGTCAAGCTTCAGTTTCAGCTTGCGTTCCGACTTGATCATCAGCGAGAGTTCGCCAACGGTCATCCCGTGGCGAACCGGGATCGGATGGAATCCGACGAATGACTCGTCGCCCTCATCGAGCACGGGCCCTTCAACGTCTAGCCCGCCGATCGGGTTGGGGCGATCGAGCACGATGAATTCCACTTGGTGCTCGGCCGCGGCCTGCATCGCATTACCCATGGTGGAAACGTAGGTGTAGAACCTCGCGCCGATATCCTGGATGTCGAACACGAGCACGTCGACTTCCTTCATGCTTTCCGCTGATGGCGTCCGCGATTTCCCGTAGAGGCTGTGGATCTTGAGCCCCGTCTTCTTATCGCTTGTATCCGAGATATTGGCGATATCCAGTTTCCCCTCGAGCCCGTGTTCGGGACTGAAGACGCTGACCAAATTCACGCCATGCGACTCGAAGAGCAGTTTCAACGTCGACTGGCCATCCGTGTTGCGGCCGGTATGGTTGGTAATCAGTCCAACGCGTTTTCCCGTAAGCCGCGCGAATTTGCTTCGCTGCATCACGTCGACGCCCGTCAACACTTCGGCCTGCGGCTCGGGTTGCTGCCGCTTTGCTTGTTGTCTGCTGATCGCGGCGCCGGCGATGGCCGCGATTCGGCCGGCCAGATCGTTCATCGACCCCTTGCCGTTGGGGTGAACGCGATTGCTGAGGAAGAGTACGAACAGTTGCTCGGCCGGGTCCATCCAAAGCGATGTGCCTGTGAACCCTCCATGGCCAAAGGCCCGGTCGGACATCAGGTCGCCGCGGTTGGAGGAGTATCCCGACTTGCTGTCCCAGCCCAGAGCCCGGTAGCCTCGACCGACATCGACACGCTGCGTCATCAGCTCGACGGTCTCTGGTCTCAGAATCCGAACGCCGCCGCGGCTTCCGCTACGCAACATCATGTCGGCGTACTTCGCCAGGTCTCGCGACGAACTGAACAGCCCAGCGTGCCCGGCGACGCCGCCGAGCCGAAACGCTCGCGGATCATGCACTTGGCCCCGCATCCATTTGCCGTCCCGCTTCTCTGTCGTCGCTGCTCGTTCCCGCAGTTCCGGGCGAGGAAGGTAGCCCGTTTCCGTCATGCCCAACGGGAGAAAGATGTTCTCCTGAGAATACGTGTGGACATCTTTGCCAGAGACGCGTTTGACCACATCGGCCAGGACGATGAAGCCGACATCGGTGTAGACGAACTTTGATCCCGGCTCGACGTACGGCTTCAGTTTGTAGATTCGCTGAAACGCCTTGTCGGGTCCATCGTCGTAGTCGCGGATCGAGTTGTCTGGGATGAGGCCGCCGACGTGGGTCAGCAGCTGTTTGATTGTGATTTTTTGTTTACCATTGTCGCCGAATTCCGGGATGTACTTGGCGACCGGGGAATGCAAGTCAATTTTGCCTTCCTCGACAAGCCTCATGATGCTCGTCGCCGTGGCGATCGGTTTGGTCAGCGACGCCATGTCAAACAAAGTGTCTGTCGTCATCGCTTCGGGCGAGGGCTCGATTCGGCGTCGACCGTATGCTTTGTGAAAGACGATTTTTCCGTTGCGCCCGACCATAATCACGCACCCCGGCATGCGGTCTCGCGAGAGGCCGTACTGAACGACCGCGTCGATCTTGGCGAGTCGCTCGGAGGACATGCCAACCGCTTCGGGGCGCGCCTCGGGTAATGCTTGCGGTTGCGCCTCGGCCGCCCAACTGCCTCCGCCTGCGAAAAGGAACCAGGCGAGCACGAGCACGAAGCAACTGGCGTTTTCTGACCTATCCATTATCTGCCTTGGGTGGTTTCTTGTGAGAATCAGTGGACAACATGGGTTGCACAATCAGGGCCGAGATAAACGTGACGGTTGCCCCAATGACTGCGTACCAGGGCCAGGCGATGGGGGTAATCGTGACTGCGCACCAGGAGGCGATGTCGGCTGCGAAATGGACAGCGATAAGCGCCGTCAAGCCGAGTACCAATCCGACTAGCGCCGCGGCTTGGCCAGTTCGTTTCGTCGCCAGCCCCAGCAGAAAGATTCCCAGCAGCAGCCCGGCTGAGAAACCAGCGATGGCCAACGCGTCTCCAACCACGCTACGGGAGAACCGCACCGCCCCGATGCCGACGACAATCTGTATCGCGCCGAATACGATGATCAACATTCGCGTCGTCCAGACTCCCGAACCTTTCGGCGAACTTGCGTCGCGTCCCAAGAGGTCGTTTACGGCGGATGACGCGGAGGAGTGCAGCGAGCTGGAAAGCGTCGACATCGCGGCGGAGAACACGGCGGCCAACGTGAAGCCAACGAGACCGACCGGCATTTCCTGCACGATGAACGTCGCGAACACCTCATCATTGCGTTCAAATACTTGGGCCTTGTTCGGCTGAGCATAGAAACAGGCGAGGGCGATGCCGATCACTAAGAAGAAAGCGAATTGGAAGCAGACTACGAAACCGCTTAAGACCAAGGCCAGCGACGCGTCCCGCTTGCCCTTGGTGCAGAGATAGCGGTGCACCATCATCTGATCGGCGCCATGAGTACCCAAGGTCAACACGGCGCCGCCAATCACTCCCGACCATATCGTGAACGGCGCGGTGAGATCCCACTGGAAATTGAACACCTGGAATTTGTCGTTGGCCCGACCGTAGTCGATAAACTCTTGCCAACCACCCGGCAGACCACCGACAATCAACCACAAAGCGACGGCGCCGCCGAACATGTAGATGACAAATTGCAAGCAGTCGTTCCAGACAACGGCCTTCATGCCGCCGACGAATGTGTAGGCAATCGTAATGATTCCGATCATCACGACACACGTCGGCAAGTCGAATCCCGTAACCTTTTCCAACACGATCGCGGTCAGGAACAAGCGAAGACCGTCGCCCAGGTTCCTCGTCACCAGGAAAATGGCCGATGCAGTTTGTTTCGTCAGGCCGCCGAATCGTTGGCCCAACACCTCGTACGCTGTGAACAATTCGCCTTGAAAGTAGAGCGGCAAGAGGATCAGCGAGACGATGAATCTTCCAATGATGTACCCAAACGTCAGCTGCAGAAAAGTCATGTCGCCGCCCGCCGCGAAAGCGATTCCCGGCACGCTCAAGAATGTGGCGGTGCTGGTTTCCGTCGCCACGATCGAGCCCAGCACGGCCCACCAAGGCAAGCTGCGCCCGCCTAGCAAGTAGGACTGCAGGTCGTTGCTCCGCCGCCCCAGGAACATGCCCATCGCCATCACAGCGGTCAGATAAGCCGCGACAATCGCAAAATCGATGGGCGAGAGAGAATACGACTGCAACAGATTGCCTGCGATGAGAGGACGGGTTCAATAGCGTTTGCCGCAGCGTTTGACGCGACAGCCAGGGACCAGCACAGATGTGCTGCCCTATTGTGGGCCAACTCAATCGGGATGACAACAATCTCAAATTGCGGATTCTTCGTCAAATCTCCGTCGGCTATGATAGAACCCAGGGCGGCTCGCTGAATAGCCTGGCCCTGGTCATGCGAATGAAGCGCTTGCGAGCAGCGTATTAGCGAGCAGCGTATGTCGGCCCCTAACCAACATCACCAAACTCTTGTTGAAGCACACCGCATATGATCCGCACGATGATTGCTCTCGCATATCTCAGCCTATTTCTCTGCCCGTTCGCAGAACTGACCGCCGAGGAGACGCGGCGGAACGTGCTGGTGATTCAAACTGATGAACATCATTTTGGGACTCTCGGTTGCTATGGCGGGAAGATAGTCGATACCCAACACATCGATTGGTTGGCGAAGAACGGCGCTTTGTGTTCGAGCTACTATGCGACCACGCCTGTTTGCTCGCCATCCCGAGCTGCGTTGGTCTCCGGTCTCTACCCGCAGAAGACGCCCGTGGTAACGAACAACATTCCGCTCGACGATTCCGTCGTTACCTTCGCCGAGCTGCTTCGGCGGCGTGGGTACGCGACCGGGTTCGCCGGAAAGTGGCACTTGGATGGAGACGGTAAGCCGCAGTGGGCGCCAAAACGGAGGTTTGGGTTCGAAGACAACCGCTTCATGTTCAATCGAGGCCATTGGAAGAAGTTCGCCGACACGGACAGCGGACCTCGCGTCGCATCGCGCAACGCGAAGGGGCAGCCGAGCTACGGAGTTGACGGCGCGGACAAAGACTCATTCTCAACGGATTGGCTCTGCTCCAAGGCGATCGAGTTTATCGAGTCAAATGGCGACAAGCCGTTCTGCTACATGCTCAGCTTGCCCGATCCGCATGGCCCCAACACTGTGCGAGCTCCCTACGATACGATGTACGCCAATGTCGATGTGCCGATCCCTTCAACGCTCAAGAAGACCAAGTCGCAAACGCCCGCTTGGGGCCAGCCAGCTCGAGTCACGGCTGAGCAGTTGAGACGTTTGATGCCGCCTTATTACGGCATGGTCAAGTGCATCGACGACAATATCGGAAGGATTCTCGCGACGTTGCGAAGACAAGGCCTGCTCGAACGGACGATCATCGTGTTCACTTCCGACCACGGCGATCTTTGTGGCGAACACGGACGACTCAACAAGGGAGTTCCGTATGAGGGTTCCGCCAGAATCCCGTTCCTTGTCTACGCTCCTGGAAAAGTCAAGCCGGGCGTGGTCGTGGACGAAGCGCTGACCTGTATCGATTTCCTTCCCACTCTGATGACTTGGCTCGATGCGCCTTTGGGAACCCACAGTGTGGATGGACGCGATGCGTCGGCGCTGTTTGCAGGCGATTCCAAAGACTGGGACGACATGGCCTTCATTCGCAGCACGCCTCGTTCGCCCTGGCTGTGCGCCGTGACGAGCAAATACAAACTGGTATTCTCCGAGAATGAGCGTCCCTGGCTGATTGACACGGATGCGGATCCCAACGAGCTCACCAACCTGATCGACGCGCCCGATCACAAGGAGCGAATCGCCAAGATGACGAAAGCACTTTCGGACTACGCCCTCACCCACCAGGACCAGCACGCTCGCTTGCCCGCAATCCGCCAGGCCATGGCCGTTTGGGTGAAGCCGTAGCGACGATCTTGCCCTATAGGCTTCAACTGTTCAGAATAGAGTAATCTATCTCAGCGGAGCGGTGCAGCGAGCATGACGGAGCAATTCGATCCCTACCACAAGTGGCTTGGCATTCCCCCCAAGGACCAGCCGCCCAACCACTACCGATTGCTCGGGGTGGAGAAGTTCGAGACCGATCGGGAAGTGATTGACGGCGCAGCCAATCGGCTGATGGCATACCTGCAGGATCTGTCGATCGGTGAAAGCGCCGCGCCAGCTCAGCGGATTCTCAATCAGATCTCGGCCGTGCGATTAGTGCTGCTGAACCCGGCCAAGAAGGACGCCTACGACCGACAACTGCAGGCCGAGTCGGTTCCGATGGCGAGACCCGTTTCACCCAGAACGCCTCCGCCTATGGCCCCGCCCGCCGCGCCCTTGGCTGCGACTCCGCCCACCGCGCCCGCTCAGCCCACTGCCGTGGCGGCCGACCCATTTGTGATCACAGATGACGAACCCGCCGCCAGACGCGGCTCGGCAAGACGCAGGGGCGCTCCCGCCCATAAGGCGAGGAAGGACCCATCGTACGCACCGATCATCTTGCTCGCGATTGCCGCTTTGGCCGTTGCCGCTTTGGCCACCTATGTGCTCACGCGGCCGTCCCCTGCCGCGCCTCCTCTAGCGGATGAGCTCGTCGTTGTCGAACGCCCCGGCCCTCCGCCAGCGGTTAGCGATACGCGGTTGCGAATCGACATCGCCGAGCAGGATCGGTCAGGCGTGGCGATTAGCATCGACCGCAAGAAACGTGAGGTCGCCCAGACAGGTCAAATCGCCTTCGATCTCGCGCCGGGCCCTCACACCGTCGTCATCCGCCGGCGAGGCTTTCTCACCATCGACCGCGATATTGATATCGTCAAAGGCGCGACGTCCGTGCTGAAGGCCAATTGGAAAGTCGACAAAGACGCCAGAAGTCGGGCGAATCAGTTCGACATCCCCGCAGGCGCGATGGACGATCTTGGTCAAGCCAAGCCCGCTGAGCGTGACGATGATAGCGAGAAGAAACCGGGCGAGAAGAAACCGGGCGAGAAGAAACCGGGCGAGAAGAAACCGGGCGAGAAGAAACCGGGCGACGACTAGCCCGTCTTGCTGCGGAACGCGAATGGACATTACTCGCGATGCGAGTTCCGCGGTTGGCGAGCGACATGTTCCGCGTTGCGATCGTTCATCCAGGCGAGCACGGTTGGAGGAGGCGGTTGGCTGGCAAGATTCAGCAACGAGTCGCCTTGTCTCGCGAAAACGGTTCGCTCGCCGCCGAGCAGATATTCGGGGCGCTCGCCGTCGAGCACAAGAAGCCAGCGGTGGGTGTCGCCGGGGAGTTCTTGAACATGCCAGTGTCGACTCTTTACATCGGATTCGTCGCGGAGATAATCGTTCGCTCGCCGAGACAATTCGCCCTCATCAATCGAAACATCCACGTATTGGATGAGGAACCTTCTCGCTCGTTCGAAGCGAAAGTCCTCCACTAATTCCCGCGTCGTCGGCGTGGCGCAAGACTCTCCGAGTTCGGCCATTTGGGCGGTTACGACTTGAAAGCCCGCGTAGACATCTCGGTCCCAAGCACGAAAATAGTCTCCCCACGGCGCCAGTATGCAGAGCGGATTTTTGCCCTCGGCGACGCCCAGCCACCAGCCGTCCTTGCCGCTTGGCGAAATCAGGAAGACTCGGAATTGCAGAGCATCGTCGCCCCAGGTTGGGGCTAGTTCGCGCCTGAGTCCGTGAGTTGCCTTGGGGTCGAAGACGGTTTGCCGACTGGCAATGGCGTGGCCGCCGGAAGTCAACGTGGTCGCTTCGACTTCCCAGAGTTTCGGATCCTCGATCATCCTTTGCTTGTGTTTTCGCAAGAATCGCTCGGCGTTATCGTAGAGCGTCAGGTCTTGCCTGGGGCTGCGACGGGCGATGCGATGTTCGTACTGGCTGTTCCACAGCGCCGAGGCGGACTCAAAGTCGTCAGCCACGCGAGGCGGCAAGGTCTTGTCCCAGGTTGAATAGAACTTGTGGTCTGGACCCATCGCGAACAGCGTCCGCCACTCGTCGTCTTGGTCTTCCGCCAACAACATCCCCACGCCAACCCAAGCGCCGTCGGGATCGTCGCCTTCCACGTCCATCGTGAACACGCGAAACACCTTCGCTTCATCTCGCTTCGTCAGCGTCGAGAGCACCTCGTCCTGGTAGCGTTTGGTCAGTTCGGGATGCGAGGCCATTGGGTAGAAATCGTCAAGCGGCTTGGGGATGCGATCGACATAGTGCTCAAGGAACAGGCGGGACGAGTGAGATAGCCGCTCTTGAAAGGCGCTATCATTTAGCCGCGTTGAGATCAGCGTGAACGACACGAAGGAGGGCTCGTGGTTGACGAACGTGATGGCGCCCGCGACTAGCCCTGTCGAGCAAGCCACACAAAGGGCCGAAAGCGAAAGAACTCGCAGCCGCCGCCGCCGTCCGGAGAGGTTGAAGGTGTAGGTCGTCGTCAGAATGGGCGTTAGTATCACCCAGGAGATCAACAATGCAGCCGCAATCTGAACCACCACCCAAATCAGAATACTGCTGAAGGAGTGATAGCGATACGTCGTTGGAATCAAGCGAACCTGGTTGATCAATACAGCGCCGAGTATGGTGACAAAGAACCGCAAGTATAGCGATGTTTCTTTGCGAAAGGCCGCGCTGCGAATCCAAGCGATGGGCAGCGTGATGGGACCCAAGAGGTAGAACCAGAATGACCGCGGCTGATTCTCATAATAGAAATCGTGAAGCTGCTTGATCACCAGCACGGCGGAGCGAACCAGCGGGATTCGCTCGAGCTTGTTGAGTCGTTCGATCGTTTGCTGCATGTTGCCGAACAATCCGCAGACGACCAATGTGAACAACATGACGAACAGCAACTCGGCCTGCGAGAAGATAACGCACAGAACGACGAACACGGACGGCCCTATCACGAAGAACGCCCATCGGCAGACGAAATCAAACAGCCCGAACCGTGTATCGCTGGCCCAGGGCGCCAGTTCATGGGTGGATTCGCTAACCGCGTTCTTTTGGTCGACGGCAGATCGCAAGGTGAAGATATCAACTGCCCAGCCGATGCCAAAGCCGCCCAAACTGAACAAGTACAGCAGGCCCGAGACCCAGCGTCCCAAGTAGAATCGGTGGGCCCCAAGCCAGCCTAAGATCGCCCACAGACCAAATGCGCTGATCAACAGCCGCTCGGGTTGATCCGATTCGTTTTCCTGACCAAAGTCGCAGAACCACTGGCGTTGAGCGTGAACGATCGAAGCGATCCACATGACTGGCCAGATCAGCATCAGAATGACGACGGTGAATCGACCTAACCACTCGAACAAATGGAGGCCCGACTGATTCATCTGCGTAAACGCCACCTCCAACGCTTCCACTTCGCCCAGCTGTTCAGGCGTGCCGTCCCAGTCGTAGGCGTCATGGTACTCAACCAGCTGCTCCGTCTCCTGCCGATAGGCTAGATAGTCCTCGTCAAGATTGATGAAGAACAGCGCTGTGACGAATGAGCCGACCATCACGAGGACGAGAAGGATCAAGAAACCTGCTGCGGGCCAAAGGGCCGCAATTGCGGCATCATAAGCCAGTCGCGGTTGGCGACGACGAAAAGCGATGGTGATCCAGGCCGCGACGCTAAACACCGGCGTGGCCGAAGCAAACGTCCAGACGAGCCATTCCAGGAACCGCGAGTCGGATGATTCGCCCAACACGAACCTGTCCGTGACGTCGATGCCGGAACCGCTTGAATCGCCGGCAACCGCGTCGCTTCGCCAGATCATGCGACCGTCTTCGTAGGCGCACACTCGCTCATCGCCCGCGTTCGCTATTTCGTTTTGGTCATCCATAACCCCATCCCCTGCCAAGTCTTCGCGCGGGATTCTAAAGGAGGCAGGCGATCAGGACGAGACCAAAAGACGCTCCGGTTTCATGGTTTCTTTTTGGGCGTCGGGCGCTTGCCCTGCTCGTCCAACTGGCGATGGACTTCGTCCACGATATCGTCCTCGCTGCTAGCATGCCATTTTGTCGGCAGGCCGTAGTAGATCATGGCGGTGGCGCCCTCATATCCGCCCTCCCGCAACACGCGTCGCGAGGCGATGTAGGCCATGACGTCGTTGGTATAACCAGCCACAAACGTCTTGACTCCCTGCAGCTCACTCTTGAGGCGAACGGCAAAGTCGACAACCACTTCGCCGCCGAGAGTAACGAACTGAACGTCGCCCAGTTTCCAGGTTTGAACCGGATAGGGATAGGTCGACGGGAGCGGTTTGCCTTCGGCAATCTGGCTGAGCAGCATCCTGGCTCGCGCGGCAACGAATCGGTTGGAGCTTTTGGCGTCTTCTTCGATCTGCGTCTTCTTCGGAATCGCGTCCAGTTTCAGCGGGATCTCACGGTAGCGAGACGAGACGGTTGCGGCGAGAGATTTTGTGCCGCCGTCGATTACGCGAGCGACCGCGTCGGCGAGGCGTTTGCCATACTGTTTGGCCAACTCCACTTTCCGCCTGGGCAGCGGGTTCTGATCGGCGCCGCAACCGGCGAAGAATAGTGCCGTCGCTCCCGGGTATCGCTTCTCGAGTTCCATCTGGGCGAATCCTGGATAGTCACCGGACCACTGATAAAAACTCAACACCGTCGCATGGCAGGCGTAGCCAAATACGATTGCCCGCAATTTGCCGCCAGTCTTCACGGTCAGCACGGGCGCGTCATGGTCGACCGGACCCACCAGCTTCCCTTGCTCGCGAAGCTGAGGGACGTTGGCCTCTTTGTTGTTTCGACGATTAACCGCGAAAGTCGCCTTGCCGCTGCCCCAACCGACATCGGACGGCTTGAGGTCATCGACCGCCTGCCCGCCAATCTTGACCAGTTGTTTGACCAACCGCTGACCATATTGTTCAACGAGCTTTTGTTGTTGACGATCGACTTGCATGTAGTGGAGTGGAACCAAGTTGCCTTGGACCACCGGACCGGTATGGGTGTGCGACGTGCACAAGGCAATCTGCGAGCGTTCCAAGCCATGTGACTTCTTCAGCCCCGCGCAGACCTCGCCGCTCAACTCGGCGCTAATGCCGACTAAGTCCAAAGAGAACAGCAACACTCGCTGGCCCTTCGAATCTTCTAGGACCAGGGCCTTGGCCCACAGGTCAGTCAGTTTCCCTTCTGAGACGTGGTCGCGACCGCCGTAGCCGGACATCCACATCGGTTCGGAAGGAGTGATGTTCGCTTTGGCGACGCCAGCTCGCCAACGTCCCTCGGCCCGTACGCGATTCGTTGACACAAGCGCCAAGGAGAAGAGCAAGAAACACACGAGCGTTCGTCGCATCACAGTCATCGTGTCGCCTCCGAGTGGATACTAGTTTAGTGGTTGATAGTGACCTGTAGGCTGAAAATTATCGGCAAGTTGAACGTCGGAAACCAGCCCCAACTGTCAACTCTCTTTTCCAAACCGCGTCATGGCCTCGCGATTGAGTTCAATGCCAAGGCCCGGCTGATCAGGAATGGCGAGCATGCCATTCTCGTCCAGCGCAAAGGGCCTTTCGAGGATCTCGTCGATGTAGGGAGCGGGGGTTAGGTACTCAACGTATCTGGCAACTGGAAGCGCGGCGGCAAGTTGCAGGTCGGCGGCGAGTCCGACGGCTGTGTTCCAACCGTGGCTGACAAATTGAATGTTGTGATCGTAGGCCAACCAGGCGATCCGTCGAGCTTCGCTGAGCCCCCCGCATTTTGTCGCGTCGGGTTGAACGACGTCGAAAGCACCGCCTTCCAACCAAGGTTGAAAACTTTGTCGCCGAGTCAGCACTTCGCCGCCAGCGATGGGGACTTCTGCGTGGGCTCGAAGTCGCTGATATCCAGCAAGGTCGTCAGGAGGCAAGGGTTCTTCAAACCACTGGATGTCATAGTCGGCGAGCATCTGGGCGGTTCGCAGAGCCCATTTGTAACCATGCGGCCAAAACTGCTCGCTTCCACCGGCGTCGACCATCAGCTCGACTTCGCCGCCCACTGCCTCCCGCGCGGTTCTCACAAGCAGTTCGTCGAACTTTGAGTCCCGCCGTCCGAACGGCCGCCAGCCCAACTTGATAGCGCGAAACCCTCGCTTGGCGACCGCCTTGACTCGCTCCGCCAAAACGTCGGGCTCGTCGAACAAGACTGAGGCGTAGGGCTTGATGGTTTCTCGGTAACGGCCGCCCAGCAGTCGTGAAACGGGTTGCCCGCACGATTTGCCGAGCAAGTCCCAAAGGGCAATATCGATCCCGGATATCACATGCTCTAACGTCCCGCCGCGCCCTTGCCAGAAGGCGCTTTGGCGGAGTTTTTCGCTAACGCGTTCTGGTTCGTCCGCCCGTTCGCCCGACCAATGCTGCTTTAACGTTTCCACGCCCGCCTCGACCAACGCCGAATTGGTGAAGACGCTGCCAATTCCGCTGAGGCCATCGTCTGCGATCACCTCGACGATCGCGTGCAAGTCGTCTTCGGGTTCGTGGCCTTCGGGCCAGCCCCCATCGACCGTTCCACCGAGTAGCCGATGTGTCCGTATCTGCTTGATGTTCATACGCCTATTTTTCGCAGCTGAATCAACGGGCCGCAAGCGACCCACCGGACAAGGTCGATCATTCGCACGGAATTGCGGAGATCAACGATCGACACGCTGACGCTCGTGCGACGTTGCGCCAGTTGTGAGGAAGATGGCGGACGACCGAAGGGCTTGGGCCGGTTCTGCCGCTTGATCGCAGCGAGGATCTTGCTGTTTTGGCCCGGAAGCGAACCATCAAATCCTGGTCTCTCGGGGGCGACTGGTCTATCCTTACGATACTCATGGAGACACAACCAAATCCGTGAAGACACAGGTCGCGCCAACTGTGAAGCGGCGACTTCCCAACGTGCCTTTCGCCGGCCATCGTATTCTCGAGGAGCCATTCGTGATCCGCCGAGTTTCCCTCACAGCCTTGCTGACACTGGTAACTTTGGTTGCCGGCATTGGATCAGCTCGTTGCGCCGATGATTCGGATGTAATGCTGCGGCAGTTGAAGAGCTGGAATCGTGATCTGGGCCACGATCAGTACGCGGTTCGAAGCCGGGCGATGCGTCTGTTGCGCGAAGCCGGGGCGCAGGCTGTGGGATTGCTCGCCGAAACGGCTGAGACAGGCGGGCGTGAGGCCTCCTACCGAGCGTTTCATGTGCTGCAGGAATTCGCCTCCTCGGGCGTAGAATCGGAAGAGTCGGCTGCCTCCGCCGCGCTGCTTCGGTTGTCCGAGTCGCCCGAGCGACGCGTGGCCTCTCGGGCCTTGAGTATCCTTAGCTGGCGGAGTGAGTTGGTCGCCAAGCGTTCGGTTGATGAGCTTCGCCAACTGGGCGCAAACGTGCGGACGAGTTACTCTCGCAGCGGCCCAGTCTTGCGAATCGATTTATCTTCGAAGTGGAGCGGCGGAGATGAGGGCGTTGAGCTTCTTGCCAGACTGAAGAACCTCAACTGGTTGTCGTTTGAACACTCAGGCGTGACCGACGATGCGATGCCGGTCCTCCGCCAACTCGACAAATTGGAATATCTCTACTTGGGGCAAACCGAGGTAACCAGTAGCGGCCTCAATCACCTGCATAGCCTTACCAGTCTGAAGTACCTGTCACTCGAAGGTCTGGCTATCGATGACGCTGGAATGGAGCGCGTGGGGCAGCTGACACAACTGGAAAGTCTGGGACTCGATGGTACGAAAGTTGGCGACGCATCCGCGCCGCATCTGGCGCGATTGACGAACTTGACCCGCCTTTGGCTCAGCAAGACGCGAGTCACCGATAAGACGCTCACCCACTTGACCAAGTTGAAACGACTGCAGCGGCTCTATCTGGAAGAGTCCAATGTCAACGGACCTGGCTTGGCTGATCTTCAACAGATGACTGCCCTGGACTACTTGTCGCTCAAACGAGTTAAGCTCGACGAGCAGTCCATGCGGCTGATCGCCAAACTCAGCAACCTCAGCACGCTGGGCCTAGATGATACCGGGGTGACAGACGACATGGTAAAGCAGTTGAGCGGTTTGAAGAAGCTGCAGACCGTATGGCTGTCAAAGACCGGGGTTGGAGATGAGGGACTCATGTCGCTTGCCAATCTGCCCAAGCTGCGAACTGTTTTTGTCCATGGCGCCAAGGTCACTGAGGGCGGCGAGGAGCGGTTTATCAAACATCGCGCGACGATAAGAGCAACTCGATGCACCGTTCATCGATAACGCCCGGATGAAGGCAATATCGCCTTCCGCCGCGGGAGTGAGGGGCTTACCGACCTGGCAAATTACATCACCAGCGCTGAGGCATGAATGCGAGATTTGTGACTCAGTATTGTCGTCGAAATCCGACATCTTTTTGGCGAGTTGCAGGCATTCTTAGCGAGTTGACTGTGTAGTCATTTTGCAACCGCAGCACAGACTGATTAATCAGACGATTTTTTTTGAAAGCTCAGGCGTCGTCTATGCAGCAGCGTCTTCTCCACATCGTGCCGGCAACCGTCTTGATTTGCTTGACCATCGTGGTCTCGCTTGTCTTCTTATCGACGCTGAATGTCTGGTCCTACGTGTTGTTGGCCGCTTCCTTTGCCGCCGCAATCACGTTGGCCGCCTCGCTCATTCGGACCGCCAATTCAGAGCCTCAAGAGACGCTGGTTGAGCAAGTCCGTGAAGAGTTTTTGGAGCAACAAGTGATGCTCGATCAGCGCGAGCAGCAGCTTGCCAATCGCTTGGCTGTGTACCACGAGTGGATGGAGTTCCCCCAACCGGTCGATTTGGCTTCGGCGCCGAGCGATAGCGAGCTCTCCGAGTTGGCTGAGAAAGATCGCCAACTCAACGAGATGTTGGCGAAGGCGGCAGAGCAGCTATTTGATGACGTGCTGGCCAACAAGTATGCCCCCGATGGACGCTTCTCGCTCAAGTTGCTTCGTGATGATGCGCAGCAGCTTGCCCATGACGTGGCAGGGATCTATCAAGACCAGACCGAGCAACCACTGCTGAACACGAACATGGAGGACATTCTGCGGGCGAGTAGCCGAGTTTGCCTGCAGATGCTCACGTTGCTCGACCAACTGCCAGGCGAGGTCGAGAAGCATAATATCGAACACCTCTACGCCTACGTCCGCCGCGCCGTTGCTGCGTATGGCGTCTATCGCAAGGTGGAACCCTACTGGGGCTACGTAAACGGCGTCTACTACTTGGGCCGGCTGGCGATGGGCGCCCACCCAGTCTCTATGGGCGCCTGGTGGTTGGCGGGCCGATTCAGCCGCAGCGCCTCAAGACACCTGACAACAAAGTTCGTGAACCGACAGGCATTGGCTCTACTCAATCAGGCCATCCGCGTCTTGGGATATGAGGTCGCCAACTTGTATGGAGCTGGATTTCGGTATCGCGATGCGAACTGGATCTATGCCGCCGAACTGACCGAGCTACTCGTTGTTCTGCCAGTCAACCACCGCTGCTTGTCGCAATCACTGCAAGAGATCGGCTCGCTCGCGTTGCGAAGCGAGTTCGACCGCGTGTTTTTGTATCGGTGCGTCACCGAAGGCGTGGGTGCTCGAGTCGAACAGTATCGCGCCGCTAGCGTGCTTACGCCGGCGGAACGACAGGCCGTTGCCCATCGCCTTGAGCGGTTTGCGGAATCGTTCTCTGGCGGCGCATCGCCAACTCGGTTGGAATCTTGGCGAGAGAAGGCTGAGGCTCGTCTCGACGTTCGTCTTCAACTGGAAACTCGATCCAGCGAGGAGAGTCCGCAAATCCACGTGGATGCGGTCCGTTCGCTGATGGGGTTCCTCGTTGAGATTAAACAGTTTGAGCCTGAGCAAGCTTGGAGGCGGGTCGCTGAGACCGAGGCGATGCAAGCCCTCGACGAAACGCAATTGGGATCGCTTCAATCCGATTGGAAGGAGAGCCCCGCCTTCTTCTTCGAACTCCCGGATCTCCCGCCCGCCCAACCGTGCGCCCGGTCATTTCTTCAACAACTTGTGGAATTGGCCGTGACCACCGCGCCTCGCGGACCGGCCCTGGCCAAGTTGCTCAGTAACGTCGCGGCCTTCTTGCGGATCGAAGAGAAGCGACTAAGCAAGCTGCTTCTCGAGCAAAGCAACTCCGCCATCGCGGCTCGGTTGCCCGGCGCGCCGCCCCAGTTAGGACTCAACGCAGCTCTCGGTCTGCTTGACCTTCTCGATCGTGTCGAGCGACCTCTGTTTGTGTTCTCGGGGATCCAACCAAAGTGGGCTGGCGCGGCGCCCGGCGAATGGGCTCAAGCGGACGATCTGTACTTGTTAGGAGACGAGGAACAACTTCAGGTCTTTGAAGTCGACAACGGTGAAATCCGCGTCGTTTGGCGGGCGGTCAAAGGCGAGGTCACGACGGAGAAGGGCCGTTACCTTTCTGGCGAGTACTCGCTCGAGGGGGGCCAATGGCTGGCTGGATCGGATGCTCCTGAGCGACTCGTGGTGCGGATGGGCCGGTTCTCCATGCGTCGCTCGACCGATTACTACCGCGACCTCCTCAACTGGGCCTGCTGACTGGGCCTGCTGACTGGGGTTCGTGTCTCTAATTGTTATCGTTTGGAGCAAGCAAGCGCTAACATGGGTTAACAAGAACTGGAGTTTGTCTTACGCAAGTCGCCTAGACTTCCAAGTTGCTAACCTCGTTTACCATCACAAGTTGAGTGGTTCTGTTTACGCCGGTCGTAAGGATTATTACGAGCTGGCGCGCCACGTGCAGATATTGGTGCGGAATCCGTTTTCCAGCCTACCCCTTTTTTGGGCCTAAAGGATGGGTGGGCGGCCTTGTCGAACACTAGTGTGAGGAGTTTTTAGATGAAGTTGTTTCAACGTTTTTGGAAGGACGAAGCTGGTTTCGTTGTTTCATCGGAACTCGTTCTGATCGCCACCGTCCTGGTCATCGGCCTGTTGGTCGGTTTGGCCACGGTTCGCGAACAACTCGTCCAAGAGTTGGGCGACGTTGCGGATGCGATCTCCGAGGTCAACCAAAGCTACTCGTTCAGCGCCATCACTGGCCACCACAGTAGCACCGCAGGTAGTTTGTTTAACGACACTCAGGATGACTGTGACGTGGACGACAGCGACAATTCAGGTTCCGGCAACGAAGCACAGTGCATCGATGTTTTGGTCACTGCAACCGACGAAAGCACATAACAGTTTCGCAAACTGCGAGAATGGCGACCTTCGGGTCGCCATTTTTTGTTTCTTGAGTGTCTTGTCGACCTGGCGCGGCGTCAACCTGGCGCGGCGCCGGCTCGCTGTGGCATCGATTCAGGATTCATCGGTCTGATCCCTCGTCGTTGCGTTGCAGCCCCGAAGCGCGTTGTTACCTTCCGTTAACAAGTCGATGGGCTCAGGTGCCTGCTTGTTCGCGCGAATCGCAGCTCAAACCCCTTCCATGGCGCATTTTCGCCAGGATGGCACGCCTTCTGCAATGGAAACTCGCGCGGGTGGTCTGTCGGCAGATCGCTGGCCCAGTTGGCTTGGGCGGGTCGCTGGCCCGATTCGTCGTTGGCCCGATTCGTCGTTGGCTTTGGCGGATTGCCTGCGCTTTGGCGGACTGGGGGCGAGCCGAGTGAAGAAACTCAACTTGAACAGAAGCAGCAGCGGCGGCTCCTACCCACTACCAGTTGCGTTAAGCGCGTCGCTGGTGTTGGCGTACTAGGTCATCGCGAAACACTAACGTGTTGCAGGAGAATCATCGTGTCGCGTATTGCACCAGGAACCTTGATCGTCGTGATCTTCGCCATTTTGTTTGGGTTGGTTGGCGCCTATGCCGTCCAGCGCCAGATGGCTCAACAACCGACTCCGCCAGTGGAACCGGCACCAGGCCCGCAGGTCTATCGGGTTCCCTTGGTAGCGACGGAGTTGGAAGCGGGCCGCAAGGTTGCCTTGGGCGATGTGATCATCGTCTCGGGAACGACGGAGCAGCTGAACGAACGCTACGACTTGCCCTCAGTCTACATGCAAGATCCGACTCAGATCATCGGCCGAACTCTCAAGGTATCGCTGACCGAAAACTCGACGTTCGCCCCGGGGGATTTCTATCCGGAAGGCTCGGGCCCCAGCGTGGCTGAGCGGCTCAAGCCAGGTTCGCGAGCAGTCACGATTCACGCGGAAGGAGCTGCGGCAATCAACGGTTTTGCTTCTCCCTCATCCGTGGTCGACGTCCTTTTCCGCACGGAAGAGTCGGACGACTATCCCGAGACGACGGTTACATTGGTCGAGGGTGTCGAAGTTTTAGCCCTTGACCGCACTTTAACTGTCGGCGCCCACGGCGAGAACGTCGCCACCGTGACGCTGGCCGTGACAGCGTCGCAGGCCAACGCTTTGAAGATTGCCGAGAACCAAGGCGTGTTTTCGTTGGCGCTGCGCAATCCCAACGACGATTCACTGGCCGTCAGCAGTTCAGATCCACAGACACTGGGTGAGTTGCTCAACCTGCCAAAGCGGCAACAGCCGTTCAAGGCCGAGATCTACCGCGGCTCGTCCAAGTCGTCCGTGCAATTCGCCCAACCCAGCCAAGATCGAGAGGTTCGGACGATCGCGCCAATTGCAACCGCGGCAAAAGATGCGGCGAACAAAGA
The DNA here is from genome assembly GCA_964635375.1 of uncultured Pirellulaceae bacterium. GTDB lineage: Bacteria > Planctomycetota > Planctomycetia > Pirellulales > Pirellulaceae > CAZMNY01. Next base: position 28,145 of record CAZWOU010000030.1, read on the forward strand.
CGCCGCTGTGAGCGTTCCGGAGAAGACTTCCGGCGAACCCGTCGCAGTGGGCGGTCCTTAGTTCCGCTCCGCCACAGGTCGGCCGGTGATGTGGATCCGGCTTGCTCCTTTTCTCTCTCCGCACAACTAGTGAACAAGCGCAGCAATGATTCAAGCCAACAAGACTCTTCCGGAGCGGCGCCAGGTCGATTCAGCCGAGCAGAATTTTCAGGCGCTGAAATCCAGCATCCACGAAGACCTGATCGAATCGCTTGACCTGTCCATCATCGGCACCATCGACCAAGATCAGCTGGAGCCCGAGGTTCGCGCTGTGGCCACGGAGTTCTGCCGCTCACAAGCCGCGGAACTTGACGGCGCCGATCGAGAGCGAATGGTCAATGAGCTGATGGACGAGGTCTTCGGCATGGGTCCGTTGGAGCGTCTGATGGACGATCCCACGATCTCGGACATTCTGGTTAACGGTCCTCAAGAGGTCTTTGTCGAGCGGAACGGTCAACTGGAGCCGACCGATGTTATCTTCTCGGACAACGATCATGTGATGCGAGTGATTCAGCGAGTCGTATCGCGAATCGGCCGGCGAATAGACGAAGTGACTCCGATGGTCGATGCGAGGCTCCCCGACGGGTCTCGAATCAATGCCGTGGTGCCTCCGCTTGCGCTGCGCGGGCCAACCATGTCCATTCGCCGGTTTGGAGCCAAGCCGCTCGCTGCCGACGACTTGATCAGTAACCACTCGGTTCGACCCGAGATGGTGCAGTTCCTCGCCGCCGCGGTTGAGTCGCGGATGAGTTTCCTCATCTCCGGAGGAACGGGTGCGGGCAAGACGACGATGCTGAACGCCATGTCGGCGTTCATTCCCGCCCACGAGCGGTTGGTCACCATCGAAGATTCGGCGGAACTGATACTACAGCATGAGCATGTGATCCCGCTGGAAACGCGCGTGGCGAACACGGAGGGAACGGGCGAAGTCACCCAGCGCGAGTTAGTTCGAAACAGCTTGCGAATGAGGCCTGATCGGATTCTGGTGGGCGAGGTGCGAGGCAGCGAGTCGCTCGACATGCTGCAGGCGATGAATACGGGGCACGAGGGATCGTTAACGACCATTCACGCCAACGACACGCAAGACGCTCTGGCTCGTTTAGAAATGATGGTCGCGATGACCGGTTTTGAACTGCCCACCACCGTCGTTCGACAATACATCGCTGCGGGGATACGGCTGGTCGTTCACCTATCACGGCTCAAGGGCGGAATCCGCCGCGTGATGCGCATATCAGAGATCGTGGAAATCAAGAACGGCGAATACGTGCTGGAAGACGTATTTGGCTTCGAGCAGACCGGCGTCGCTGAGGACGGGCGGGCCGAAGGGCGTTTCTACGCGACCGGATACAAGCCCGCATGCCTGACTCGTATGCGGGCCGAAGGGTGCGAGTTGCCCGATTCGTTGTTCAACCGTTGCCACTATTGAGTCGGTCTTCACTAGTGCGAAACACGCCACAGTTTCAATCAAGAGTTTGAAGGACAGTTGCCGTGGACCCTAACTTGATCGCCTTGATCTGCTCTGCTGGAATCGCTTTGACGATTGCGGGAGCGTACCTGTTGGCCCGCGACGTGTTGTTTGGGCGAGGCGGAAGCGGCGCGGTCTTGGGACGTCTGCCGTTGGCTCGTCATGATCGCCGCCCTAGCGGACCAGTCGACCAATTGGACTATTCCTTTCAACGTCTAGTGGTTGAGTCAGATGTAGCCACGCCTATGGTTGGGCTATTGATGATGATAGCTGCGGGAATCGCTTTAGGCGGGGGGATGTTCATTTGGGCGCAGAATCCATTCGCAGCGGCCGCTGGTTTTGCAGTCGGTATGGTCTTGCCGATTCCCTACTTCATCTACCATCGCGCAAAGCGAACTAAGCAAATCCAAGACCAGTTGCCGGGCGTCGTCGACTTGCTCGCGCGAGCCGTGCGGGCCGGTCAAAGTCTCGATCAGGCGATTGAGTTGTTAGGTCGCAAGTCGCCTGAGCCGCTGGGTAAGGAGTTCCGACGTTGCTCGCATCAATTGCAGATGGGGCTGTCGCTGAAGGCTGTTATGCGCGCGCTAGCCTTTCGAGTGCGCACCGTTGAGGTGCGAATTCTGTCGACGACGCTGTCGGTTCATCGCACGGCGGGCGGTAACTTGGCCGAAACATTGGAACGGATGGCGCTGGTCATCCGTGAGCGGCTAAGTTACCGAAGCCAGTTGAGGGCAACCACAGCTGCGGGGCGATTTTCTGCTGCGTTAGTCTCCCTCGCCGGCCTGTTTCTATTCGCCTATATGTTTATCTTTCAATCAGAATACATTGGCAAACTGTTCGAGTCGCCCTTCGGCCAATCGATGCTGCTCACCGCAGTGGTGCTGGAGGTCATCGGTTTGGCATGGATTTGGAGCATGTTGAGAAGCGATTTATAGCTGCTTGACCATTCAGTCGCAGGCGGACGAAGTTTATTGAATCAACGGAGAGCAGACATTCATGTCGTTCCTTGAGCAGCTACTAAACGACGCTCCACAGCTCAGGCCATGGCTTCCCGCCGCCGCCTTCGTTGCGATCGCGGCGGTCGCAATCGCTTTGGGTTGGTTGGTCATTCGTTTGGGCCGACGACGAGCCACTAGCGGCGTTCACCGGCGGCACCTTGTCTTTGGCATGCTGACTCGCGGCCTGGCGAACGCGGCGCCAATACTCGACGGCACCTGGACCAAGATCCAGCGCGAAGTCCGTCAAGCGGGCTACTACCACCACATGGCTGCACATGAATTCCTCGCCATACGCAACGTGCTGTGCCTGGGAGTGTTGATCCTGACCATGCTCGTGCTGATTGTCAGTTTCGATCCGGTTGCCGACTTGAGCATCCCCATCGCGAGCGTCGGACTGGTTGCCTTGGTTCTCGCCAACGGCTTGCCGAGACTCGTGTTGCAGTCCAAGGCCAAGAGTCGCGTGCAGCGAATTCAAACTCAGCTGCCCGATGGACTCGATATGATCACGATGTGCATGACGGGCGGCCTGTCGCTCAACTTGGCAATGGAACGAGTCGGCGCTGAGCTGCATCAGTCCCACCCCGATCTATCGATGGAACTCGGGATTATTCGCCGCCAAGCCGACGCCCACTCGCTGGAAAACTCACTCGAACAATTCGCCAAGCGGATCGATGTCCCAGAAGTGCAAACGCTTGCGGCGATAGTCGCTCAAACCGAGAGTCTCGGCGCCAATGTCGCTTCGGCCTTACGCGACTTTGCAGACGGAATTCGCCGCAGCTTTCGACAACGAGCGGAAGAGCGAGGAAACCGCACCTCCGTCCAAATGATGCTGCCTGTCGCTCTCTGCTTGGCGCCGCCCGTCTATATCCTCTTGCTGGCGCCGGCGGTGATGGAGTTGAGAAGCTTTGTCATTCAAGAAAACGCCGAAGACGGAATTCTTAGCACTAGCAATGTTGCCGAGCTGACCAGTCAACCTGCTCCGTCCAGCGACGAGGCCGTCGAGCAACCTTAGGGACGAAGATCGCTCGTCCAAAGTCAACCCGCACATGTCCAAGGCCACGAAACGACGAGAACATCTCGCGGCAGGAGCGCTGCTGGCGCTAGCCATGTTGATGCTGTTCAGCCAACTCACGCTGCATCCGCGCGACTTGCTCGTCGGCGTGCAACGCGACGGCCGAAACGATGTCACCTCGCACACGCTGGCAGCGCGGAGCGTGATGCGCAACGCGTATGATCAACACGGCGAGGTCGCCTATTGGCATGGAGACGGCTTGCTCGGTTCACCCTGGTTGGGCAACCCGCAGTCCGCACTGTTCTACCCGCCTCACTGGCTGTTCTTCTTCGCCAACGTCGCGGCCTGCATCAGCTGGATGACGGTTGGGCACCATTGGTTTGCCGGGCTGGGCGTCTACTTTCTCTGCCGCCGCCAGCAAGTTAGCTGGTCAGGTGCGATGGTCGCCGGAGTCTGCTTCGCGGGGGCGCCTTTCCTGATCGCCCAGACCGCCGAGGGCCATTCGACTCAAGTGTTTCTCATCTCCTGGGCCCCATGGGCATTCCTTGTTTACGACCATCTTCGAACCGGACTTCGCAACGCATGGGCTCTGATGGCGCTCGTATTGGCGACAGCCTTTTTCTGCGGACACGTTCAAGAGGTCTATTATCTCGTGCTGATACTCAGTTGCCTGATTCTGACGGACATGATGCTTCGTTCGGCCGGCAGTTCCCCTCCGCTGGTCTTAGCAAAGCACTGGTTCATGGCTGGCGTCGCCACCGTCGGTCTCGTGGCAATCGAGTTGGGGCCGAATTGGGTCTATACAAAATTCGGCGTGAGGGCCCAGGGCTTGGACGCCCAGGCGGCCGGACGAATAAGCGTCAACACCCGAAACTTCATTCAGTTGTTGGACCCGTTTTCCCTAGGAGATGCTACCAACTATCAGGGGCCAGGACAGTACTTCTGGGAGACACTGTGTTGTTTCGGCGTCGCCCCGCTCGCGCTGGCCGTGATCGGCGTGATCCTCGCAAGGAACCGCTGGGCCGCGACGCGCTGGGCAGTGATTGCGGCACTCTCGCTTCTGTTCGCAATGGGCGGCGACACGCCTCTCTTCCCGGCAATGCACCGCTTCGTGCCAGGAGTGGCTCTGTTTCGTTCGCCGAGTCGAGCACTCTTCTTCACATCACTCGCAATTGCCATGCTGTCCGGAGTGGGTTGGGATTCTGTCCGCAGCCGACTTGCGAGCATCTCGGCGCTCCGGCCTGTCGCGAGATGGTCGACGATTGCCGCTCTTTTCGTCTGCTCATGCGAACTGTCGTACTATGCAAACGCGATGCTGGCGACGGTGCCGCCAAGCGGATTGCGATCAGATTCGCCCGTCGCCGCCTCGTTGTTGAAAGAACGAAACGTTGGACGAGTGCTCGTGCAGCAAGAGTTGCTGTCCGACCGAGAGGCTTGGGCCGTTGGGATCGAAAAGCTCCGACGCTACGAACCGGTGCCGCTTGCGCGCGCCTTCGCGATCATGGCCTCGCTGGCGCCGACTCGCAATATTGCTCAAGAGGTTACGGGCTTTGGGCCTCTGGACTTGACCGCCTATCAGAAGCCACTGCTCGACATGCTGGGAGTCACACACGTTGTGCTGGCTTCGCAGCAGCCAGGGGAAATACCAGGTTGGGAGGTGGTGGCTCGCGGGGTTTTGACAGAGGAAGTTGTGTTGCGAGGCCGCCAGCCACGCACGGCTGCCTACGTCATCTATCGCAATCCGTCCGCGTTCCCTCGCGCGTTCGTGCTCGGTCGATCCAAATTGATCGGATCGCAATCGACCGCCGCCGTCATGGCCACGCTTGAACCGAAGCAAGAGGTGTTGTTGAGCGAAGACGTGTTGCCTCCCGGACCTCGACAGTCGTTCGCCCCGGCTGATGTCACTCGACGAACCCCCAACCGAGTTGTTGTTGACGCGACGCTCAGCGAGCCGGGGTACTTGGTCCTGAGCGACACCTACTATCCAGGCTGGAGAGCTACGGTAGACGGCGCGCCGCATGATATCGCACCAGCCAATCTTGGGCTGCGAAGCATTCCGCTGGGGGCGGGCGAACATCACGTCGTGTTGCAGTACTCGCCCCCAGGGTTTGCGATTGGCGCGGTCGTCTCACTGCTGTCCGCCGCCGTTGTCGCCTATTCATGCATCGGTTCGCTGCGAGGAGCCCTTGGGCCGCGGGTTAGCGCGACGCCTTCGCCGCGCGAATCGGAAAGGACGGCCCAATGACCAGGTCGCCGACTGAGATTCCTCGTCCACGTGAGCGTTGTTGCGCCGGTATTCAACGAGCAGGACAACTTGCCCACATTCTACGACCGAGTGGAAACGGGCCGCAAAGCGGAGACAAGTAGCCTTTTCAACCCGTGTGGACGGTGCGTTGGGGGGCATTGGGTTGGGCCAGCGGGGCGCGACCCTGTACAAATGGCCCGCAACTCGGCGTAGACTAGCGATAGAGCGACCGACGGCGAGAGCCCTGCTTCATCTGAATTGTTCCCCCTGACTGCACTCAACGTCGACTTAAGCCCGAGGTGAACGATGCGCAATCTTGTGCTTTGCTTGTTGCTGCTTGCGGCGGCAGCCGGTGGTCCATTTCTATGGGCTTGGCTCAACGTTGATTCAGGGGGTCGCGCGCCGGTTCCGCTGGCCGTGAACGGGCCCGCGTCGGTTCCTCAAGCGGCGGAGATCGATGATGTCGAACCGCCAGTGGCGGCCAATCCGTTGATCCAGGCGATGCGGCGAATGCTCGACGACTCGCCCGCGTTCGACGAGCATGGCGATGACCTTCGCGAACAGTTGACCCAAGCCGACGTGTTGCTCTCTCGAATCAAGGAAGAAAACCGACAGGCCTTGGCGAGTCTCCGCTCCGGCGTTTCGCCACGCACCCGTCCGCGATCGCGAGCTGGAAACCCTCACGTGGTCCTGCTCGACCTCGGCAACATCTCCGTTGACGACCTGAGCTGCTACAGCGACCAGGCGGAAAAGACGCCGTTGTTCGATCTGCTCGCCTCCCAGGGCGTACGCTTTACATCCTATTATCATTCGTCTCTCGATTTGACGGAAGAACGAAGCGCACTGCTCTACGCCCAGGGGCGGCAGAATCGCTTGGACGAACCCAACCTCGCGACGAGCCTCGTGGAGGCCGGGTACGAAGCCTCAATCATTGGCAATTGCTCGCTCGCGGGCGATGACCCTTCTCAGCACGGTTTCGATTCTTGGTTCGGCGCGACAACCGCGGCTCAGGCCAACGTGTTCTCGCCCGATGTCATCGAGTCCAATGGCGCCAAGATCAAGTTTGCCGGCGAAGTGGGAATCGAGTTTGACGCTCAGATGATCTACGTCACCGAAGCAATCTCGTTCGCCCAGCGACAGCGACAGGGACAATCATTCTTCCTCTGGCTCTCGCTGCCCACGCCCAATTCAAGATTCACGGCACAGGAGGCGGCGGTGAAAACGGCCGAGGACAAGCGACAGCTGCGGCGAACTCAGATCAAGCGGTTGGAAGTGGAGTTAGCCGAATTCATCACTGAATTGAATCGGGCAGGTTGGGCCGAGAACACCGTGCTGATCCTGACCAGCCTGGCCGCTCGGCAGTCGAACTCGCTCGATCCCGTCGATCTAGAGAGACGGCTACGCGCACCGCTGATCGTGCTCGGCCCAGGACGCATCAAACAGGACGTCGTCGATGACTCGTTGGTTTGCACGAGCGATCTTTGGTCGACGATTGCGGAACTTACCGGCGCCAATTGCAGCGCGAACGAATCGGTTTCCTTTTCTCACGTGCTCTCTGGGAAGCGACGGGCGCAGCAGCAGTCGCATCCATTCCTTTCCTGGAGAGTCGGGAAGCAGCGATTCGTGCGATTTGAGAATTGGCTCTATCTTCGAACGGAGGACAAGAAATCGCTTCTTTACGACCTTGAACACCATGATGCGCCCGCCGAGAATGTGGCTGGGTTTCATCCTCAAGTTGTCGTTCGCGGCAAGGGGTTCCTTGCGGAGGCGGACAGTGAATGAAATGTCCTGCAGCCAGGACGTTCGAACCATAGTGGCGAAGAACGGACGGCCTGTCGATTCGCCAGAGCTGGATTTATTGTCTATCGTATCAATTCAAAGCCTCCCCCTGAGAAAGGGGCTGCGAGAAGACTCCTTTCCAAGAAATCTGCTTTCTAATGGTATGCAAAGATGTCTCCGAACTCCTCCTGCTATCGCATCCCACGCTTCGGCTCGCGGGCGCCTGCCGCTGTTCTCCAGTTGCTCTTGCTGACGGCTCTCTGTTTGACGACTTGCGTTGGGCGCTGCGAGACAAATTGGGACACTGGCAACGTGGCGGTTGAGAAGCGGTTGCTCGACGACGTTCGCTATCTGTCTTCGGACGCGATGGAGGGCCGCGGGCTCACCACGCAGGGCATCATCCGGGCCAGTGAACATATCGCCAAGCAGTTTGGCGAGTCTGGACTCAACACAAAGGCAGTTGCCGGTAAGCCCTTTCACATCTTCTCTTCGCGGACTTGGAAAGCGCTTGGCGATGACAATCGACTCGAGCTGCATCGCCCTGGGATGGACTCGCTGGTCTGGGAGCTTGCCAAGGACTATACGCCGGTGTCGCTGGGCAAAGCGGGTGAGTTCGATTTGCCCGTCGTCATTGCCGGATACGGAATCACGGACGAGAAGAGCGGCTATGACGACTTCGGCGGAATCGATGTTAGCGGAAAAGCTGTAGTCATCCTTCGCCGCGAGCCTCGCCAGGCGGACCCCGATAGTCCCTTCAACGGCGCAAAGAACTCTGAGCACGCCTATCTCGTTCGCAAGATCCAGAATGCGGCCAGCCACGGTGCGGCGATGGTGCTGCTGTGCAACGATCACTACTCCATCAGCGAGGAGAAGAAGCCCAACACGTTGATGCCGTTTCTTGTCAAGTCGTCGCTTGCTACGCGTCCCGTTCCCGTTGTCCACGTTATGCGAGAGTCGTTAGCGGTTCTTCTTGGGGAAACGGGACTTGTTGATTTGGAGCAACAGATCGATGCCGATTTGAAGCCGAAGAGCCGCCTTTTGGAAGGTTGGCGGATCTCAGGCCGCGTCTCCATTATTAGCAAAGGCGACGGGTTGCGCAACGTAATCGGCGCGCTCGAACCGAGTGAGCCGGCGACAGAGACGATTATTGTCGGGGCCCACTACGATCATTTGGGCCGCGGTGGATCGGGGTCGCTGGCGCCGTGGACGAAGGAGATTCACAACGGCGCCGACGACAATGCCTCGGGAACCACCGTGCTGATGGAAGTAGCCAGGCAAGTCGCCGCACGTCGAGGCGAGCTAAAACGTCGAGTTCTGTTCATTGCTTTTTCCGCCGAGGAGCGCGGACTGATTGGCAGTTCCCGATATGTCCGCAGCCCGCTCTACCCGATGGCCGACACCGCCGCGATGGTCAACCTGGACATGGTTGGCCGGTTGGGTGAACGCCTGACGGTCTACGGCACCGCGACAGGGAACGGATTTGAGGAAATGGCGGATCGACTCGGTGCGAAACAGAAGCTCAAGCTCACCAAGATCCCCGGTGGCAGCGGGCCGAGCGATCACGCCTCCTTTCACGCTGCGGGCGTGCCGGTCTTCCACCTGTTCACCGGTTTGCACGTGGACTACCACCGACCGAGTGACGACTTCGAGAAGCTCAACGTCGGCGGTATGCGGCGAATCACGCGGATGACGGTTGACATCGTAATGGAGTTGGCGAGCTCAACCACGCCAACTCGGGTCGCCAAGCGAACGAAGAAGACCAAGCGAGTCAAGACAACGAGTCGTCCGCCGCTGCCGGTCGGCACGACAACGCTAGGCCTTAGCGTCGTCGACGTTGGAGATGGGACCGGCTGCTTGGTGACTGCTGTTCAGCCCCGAGGACCGGCTCAACTGGGCGGTGTCCGCAAAGGAGATATTGTTCTCTCGATCGATTCTATGAAGATCGTGGGCACAAGCGATATCAAGTCAATCCTCTCGAAACATGTCGCCAAGGACACCATCACACTTGTCATTCGTCGCGGCGAAATCTCGCTCAGGATCGACGTCGAATTGGGCGTCGTGAAATGAGCTCGTCAAACATATTCTTGAGTCGTTGGTTTGATGATAATCTCGGGGACATGGGCGCGAGGCGGGAGTGATGCGATGGCGACAAGCAGACTGCCTAGGTCTTCCATCTGCAGAATCTGAGCCTTGTGGGCGTCGCTAACAGGATTCGGGCGGTTGTCGAGGATGGGCGTGTTGACTTCGCCGGGGTAGACGTTGGTGACGCGAATTCCGTTTTGACATTCTTCGTTCGCCACGGCGGTTCCCATCGCGGCCATTGCGAATTTGGACGCGCTGTAGGCAACGCCGCCCAACGCGGTTGCTCGCTTACCGGAAATGGACGAAATATTCACGATCAGCCCGTCGCCTCGCTCCCGCATCTGCGGCAACACCGCTCGCATGCAGTTGTAGGCGCCAGTCGCGTTAATCATCATCACGTTGTCCCATTGCTCCGGCTCCATCGCCTCCATGGTTCGGTTACGAATGTTGACACCGGCCGAATTGACCCAAATGTCGACGCGGCCGAGCGTCTTGTCCGCCCAACTGACCAAGTCCGCTATCGAGCCTCGATCGGCCACATTGACGCGGAAGTATTTGAGCACCGGATCGCTCGCTTCGGCCGCCTCCCGCACGACCTGTTCGCGCCGTCCGGCGATGGCGACATCACACCCCTCTTTCGCCATTGCTTGAGCGATCCCCAATCCAATGCCCGTTCCTCCGCCTGTCACCACAGCGGTTTTTCCTTGCAGCCTCATGACAACGCACGTCCTTTGTTTCTGGTTTCCGCCGTTGTTTCTGGCTTCCGCCGACGCCAAGCGATACTTGGAGATGATTATGCGGTTTGTTACAGAAGATCGTCGGATCGACTGTGACGGCGAGCTGGCTGTGCAACCGCCTGCAAACCCGGTTTGGTTTCGAGCGACCTGGCAAACCATCCATGTCAATGTAGGGATGGAGAAGTCTCTTTTGTACGCGTCCGAAGCTGGTTCTGGCAAGTAGAGTCAAGTTTCGCCTGGAACGGCCACTTTACGGGCGGGCATTGGGAGCGGGCATTCCGGCTATCATCGTCGCTTTCTCAGTTGTCCTTTTCCCATTTTCGTTTCGTGATTGCGACCGGTTCGTTGATCTTCGTCGCTTGCGGGAGCACCGTCGTTGGCGAATAATGACCTATTACTCTGATCGCGGCATGAGCTGTTACAGATCTGTAGCAGGGTCATCACACGGAGAGGCGACCGCAGCGGGTGTAAGGGGAACTCATGAAGGGCAATGTCGCCGCACAACTCGACTCGACCGCCCGCGTCGTCACGCCGGAGAATATAGCCTTCCGCTATCAGTTGGCCGGTCCGTGTCGACGCCTTGGTGCGTTTGTCATCGACGCGGTGATTCGAATGGTCGTGATGATTCCCTGCTTCATCGGCGTGGCGATGCTCAGATCTGATTTCTTGATGGGCTTGTTCTTAATCGGAGTCTTTGTCGCTTGGTGGAGTTACGGAGCGATTTTTGAGACGTACATGAATGGGCAGACGCCGGGCAAGAAGGCGTTTCGTCTGCGGGTGCTTTCGGTGAACGGCCAGCCTATTAACGGAATGAAGGCGTTTATCCGCAATCTGCTTCGGGGCGCCGATCTGTTGCCGCCCGCCGCCGGCACGATGATACCGACAGGCGTGGTCGGCCTGGTGGCGATGAGTTTGAATTCACGGTTCCAGCGATTGGGCGATTTGGTGGCCGGCACGATGGTCGTTGTGGAGGAGCGTCAATGGTTGATGGGACTGGAGACGCTGGAGGATCCACGCGTCTACCAGTTGGCGTCGTATATTCCCGATGGTTTTCAGATCTCGCGGGACTTGAGTCGCACGCTGGCCATGTATGTAGAGCGGCGCCGATATTTTGGTCCAGCACGGCGCACTGAGATCGGCCAGCCGCTTTGCCAACCGTTGCTGGATCGCTTTGGTTTGGCCCCGGATACGAGTTACGACTTGCTGCTTTGCGCTCTCTACTATCGGGCGTTTGTTGGCGATCGAAGCGAGGACGAGCAGTATGCCGAGGTTGCTGCGCAGGCATTGGAGAAGCGGCAGTCGGGATCGCAACCGTTTTGGCAGTCGTCCGACGGTGATTTGGCCGCAACGAGGGGGCCCTCCGCATGAAGGTATCTGAACTCGTTCAACGCCGCCGCAAGAACTGGTCGGAGCTTGAGTCGCTTTGCGATGAGGTGGCTCGGCGTAAAGTCTCTGCGGCGCATGTGGTCCGCTTTGCTTCGCTATACCGAGCGGCCTGCGCGGATCTCGCCTTAGCCAACGCCTACCAGCTGCCGCCGAACACCGTCGAATATCTTGAGCGGCTCGTGGGCCGAGCTCACAATGTGATGTACCGAACTCGGGAATTGCAGTGGCGCCATTGGGCCGAAGTGCTGCTGACCGAGGCGCCTCAACGGATTTTCAATGATCGTTGCGTGCAGATGGTGTTCTGTCTCTTTTGGGGCGTTTTCATCCTCTCGGCAGGACTTGCTTATTCGAATGCCGTTTGGCCGACGTTCGCCGAAGACTTGTTGTCGATGGAGCATCTCGATGCGATGCAGGAGAACTTCAAGGAGCCCCTGGCCGGTCGGCCTGGCGGCACGAATTTCGGCATGGTGGGGTTCTACATCCTCAACAACGCCGGCATCGGCCTGAGGTGTTTTGCCTGGGGGATTCTGGTCATACCAGGAATGTTTGTGACGCTTTACAACGCGGCCGTGTTGGGCGCTACCTTCGGCTATATGGCTCGACCGGATGTTGCTCAGCGGGACAACTTCTTTGAATTCGTGACGGCCCATGGGCCGTTTGAGTTGACAGCCATCGTGTTGAGCGCTGGCGCGGGTCTGCGGATTGGCGTCAGTTGGATGTGGACACAGGGCTACAACCGCATTGATTCGCTGCGCCGGTGCGCGCCGAAGATCATGCCGATCGTCGGGGCCTGCATCGTGCTGTTCATTCTGGCCGCTTTGATCGAGGGGTTCGTTTCGCCGTCGGCCGCTCCGCTCTTCATCAAGCAAGGGGTCGCAGTTTTGTCGACCGCTCTGCTAATGTTCTACTTTGTGATTCTTGGCTACCCTCGAGACTAACTTGGAACTTGACCAAACTAACATCGTGATTCGAGAGCGAGGCGCCAGCGAGACGCTGGACTTGTCGCTGTTTGTGCTCCGCGAGAACATCGGCCGGCTGCTGCTCTTGCTGGCTCTGGGTGCGCTGCCGTTCGCGATCGTCAACTATCTCGCCGTCGGCTGGATGTTGGATGTTGATTCGCGAGATTATGATGAGATGGCCGTTTTCGCATATCAAGTGAGGCACTATTTTTGGATGATCTCGTTGATCACCATCGAAGCTCCGCTGGCGACAGTCTTCATTACCCGGTACTTGGGCGATTATGTGTTCCTCGGCAAGCTCTCAACCACTGTTGTAGTCCGGGACGTCGTACGCCGAATGGGTCCGTTGCTCTACGTCCAAGGCATAGTCCGAGGCGGGTTGCTTGTCGTTGTTTTCGCGTTGATGATTGATAGCAACAACGAGCTCTACGTCGCGGAAGTGCTCTGTGCTCTGTTGCTCATGGGCAATCTCCTAGTGCGAGCAGTTCGTCCTTACATCAACGAGCTGTTGCTGTTGGAACGAAATCCGATCTTCCTTGCTCGGCCGAATCAGTTGACGGCGGGCGTTCGCAGCGCTCGACTACATCGCGATGATAGTTCCGCGCTGAACCGATTTCTGACGGGCTGTGCGTTCGGCGTCGTGTTAGCCCTTTCCTTGATCAACCTGTCCTATTCGCTCGGAGCCGTCTTGTTTGTCAGTTCTGGGGTCGGGCCGTTGTTGCAGCACGTCGTGGTCCCGATGTCGTGCTGGCTGGCCGTCGGATTTGTTTCCGTGACCCGGTTTCTGAATTATCTTAATCGCCGCATCGAGGCCGAGGGTTGGGAGCTGGAATTGCGAGTCAAGGCCGAGGCGGCGCGGTTGTTTTCGGAGCCGGTTGTCTGATGCGAATGAGCATTCCAATTCGAATTCGGCCTTTCGCGGTCCTGATCGCCATCATGGCGGTTACCGGCGTTCTTCAGGTTTGCGTCAGTCACGGCTCGGCCCAAGAGCCCGGGCAGGATGGAAGGAAAGCGCTACGGAGCGCCGGCTTGCCCTGGTACGATGCAGAGCAAGATGACTTGCAAGCGATTCCCCAGCCGGACCGTAGTGATTGGTGGTACGAATGGTGGGAGGATTGGTTGGAAGGCTGGAATTTCGCACCGGGGTCCGGTCTTTGGTTGGGCGTAGCACTCAAGGTGATTTTTATTGGCGGGCTGGTCCTCGTGCTCAGCTTGCTCGTCTACGCGCTTGTGAGGGCCTACCTGAGAATGGAAGATAGCCGATCACTTGACGTTGGCGAACACGTGCAAGTGCTCACCGATGAAGCCCGGATCGAACAGTTGCCGTTCAATATTCGCCAGCCCAATGCCGACTTGCTCGAACAGGCGCGGCGTCATTATCAAGATGGCGATTTCAACGAAGCCGTCGTCTACTTGTACAGCTATATGTTGCTGCACCTGGACAAGAATCGGTGCATCCGCTTGAGCAAGGGTAAGACCAATCGGCAGTATCTAAGCGAATTGAAGCGAAGGCCGAGGCTTTCTAACCTGCTGGAACGGACGATGATCTTGTTCGAGGAAGCGTTCTTCGGTCAGCACACTTTGCAGCGAGTTGACTTCGAGGCGTCGTGGAGCGAGTTGGAGCAGTTTCACCAGACCGTGACGGAGGCTGCCGGTTGATGTTTGTCTCCCCTGCATCTCTACCGCAACGGGCCAGCGCGCCAGCAGTCAGCGCGCCCGCGGCCAGCTCGCCAACAGCAGGCGCGTTCGCCTTGGCGGTGATCTTGGCTTTGGTTCATTGCGGGTGCGACACGCCCAAGCTGGACGACGATTATGGCAGGCGGCGCGGCGTGTTGGCCTCGAAAAGCGTCAATGGCACTTCGGTCTTGGCCGCCATGTTCGAAGCTCAAGGTTGGGAGGCCAGTTCATGGCAACGCCTCTCACCGAAATTGAAGACCGCTGATGTTATTGTTTGGGCGCCCGACAGTTTTACGGCGCCGTCCGATGAACAGATCGATTGGTTTGAGGATTGGATGCGAGGCGGTTTTGGTCGCACGCTGGTTTTTATCGGCCGCGATTATGATGCGGCGCCTGAGTACTGGCGGCGTATCAGCGGATCGGCCGCGGCAGAGGACGCGGCCTGGATTAAGGAAGCCGGGGCGCAAGCCGATTACGTCGCCAGGAGCGACCGCCGGGCGATGAACAATCCGTCCGAGTGCCGTTGGTATAGCTTCTCGCCGCGAAGCAAAGTTCAACTGATTCAGTCACTCGATGAGGACTCGAAGTGGGCTGCGGGAGTCGACGCGAAGAAGTTATCGATCAAGTCTCAATCCACGGTCGTCGCCCCGACGCCAGACGATTCAAAAGGCGTTGAGGTCTTGCTTTCCTCAAGCGACGGAGAGTTGGTCGCCTATCGCATCGTGGACGAGAATGAGCAATTCAGTATAGTTGATGGAACAACAGATTCGCAGGTGATCGTCGTCGCCAATGGCTCGTTCTTGCTTAACCTGCCCCTGGTGAACAACGAACATCGCAAACTTGCTGGGATGTTGATTGAGGAATGCGATACGGGCGGACCAGGCGACGTCGTGTTTTTGGAGCAGACGCCGCTGAAACTGGAGATCTACGACAAGGAGCCAGCTGTTGGGCAGAAGAGTGGATTTACGATGTTGACCATCTGGCCGCTCGGGTTTCTTCTAGTCCATCTTTTTGTATTGGGGCTATTTGCTTGTCTGATCACCTTCCCTATCTTCGGTCGAGCGGCGAGCCTGAAGGAGATTGGCGTAGCGGACTTTGGCAAACACATCTCAGCTGTTGGAAGTTTGGTCGCAATAACGAAGAACCGCGACTACGCTTTGGAAAGACTTAAGCACTACGAAGAGCATGTGCGGCGAGATCGCGATTCGTAAACGCCTCGCGTCAGCGCGGGACCGATCTCGAAAACAGGCTCAGGAGCAATCAGTACTTGCATGAATTCGCCGAATCAATCCAACGTGACGACTTTTCAGTGCGTCAAATGCAGCAAACGGCTCAACGTTCCAGCCACGGCCATTGGCGCCCAAGCCAAGTGCCCGGAATGCGGCATGGTGCAGACGGTTCCTTCAACGGCCTTGAACCCGTCGCCGCCAGTCGGCGCAGCCACGCCAATCTCCATGACCGGGGCTCATGGTTCATCACCATCCGCTGCTCAGATGCCTCAGCAGCCAGCTAGCCCGTTTGGCGCCCCCGATTCACCGTCGGCGCCGACGGCGGAAGGCAAGGCGAGCGGCTTGGTCGGCCACAGCCGACCAACTGCGGGAGGCGGCGAAGCGGTTGGGGCCGTTGAGGCGGCGGCGCCGGACGACGCTTCAAGTTCGGCGGCCGAGCTGACCATCGAGCCGCCGACCGGTAGCGTGCACCGCGAGACTGAGACCAAGCGACTGTTTGACCGCATGACGGAGCAGATCGCCAAGATCTATGTTGGTCAAGATGAACTGGTGTTGGGAACTTTAGTGGCCTTATTTTCGGCGGGCCACATTCTGATTGAAAGCGTACCCGGACTCGGCAAGACTCTGTTCATCCGCACACTCGCCCGAGTGCTCGGTTGCGAGTTTGGTCGCATCCAGTTCACCGCGGACTTGATGCCTTCGGACATCACCGGCGCGCCGTTGTTCGACATGAAGACGCAGGAGTTTCGCTTTCGACCGGGGCCGGTATTCACCCAGTTGCTGTTGGCCGACGAGATCAACCGTTCGCCGGCGAAGACGCATGCGGCTCTGCTTGAAATTATGCAAGAGTACCGAGTTACGGTGGACGGTCAGACTCATCTGATCGACCGTCCATTCTTGGTCATGGCGACCCAGAATCCGATCGAATCCGAAGGAACGTATAACCTCCCGGAAGCCCAGCTCGATCGATTCATGTTCAAGTTGGTCGCCGACTATCCGCTGGAGGCTGAAGAGGCGAGAATCCTCTCTCTCCATAGTCAACAATTGGATCTTGAGCAGAGATTAAATGACGAGGTGGAGGTGGTCACGTCGCAAGAGGAAATCATCCACATCACGCGAGAGAACTCCAAGGTGCGAGTGGAAGCGAGCCTACTTGACTACATCAACAAGATCGTTCGTCGCACGCGGGAATGGCAGCACTTTCACATGGGCGCATCGCCGCGAGCCGGCTTGGCCTTGATGCAGTCCGCGCGAACCTTGGCGGCGTTTCAAGGTCGTGATTATGCTGTGCCGGACGACGTTGTCCGCATCGCCTTGCCGGCCTTACGTCATCGGGTGATTCTAACTGCCGAGGCTGAGGTGGAGGGACACCAGGTCGACGTGCTGCTGTCAGAGTTGATTCGATCGGTGGAAGTGCCGAGAATTTGAGATGAACGAAGCCATTCAAGCTGCGATCGCTAGCGGCGGCACTCTGCCCGCGTTGATTCTCGCGTTGCTGATCGTGTTCATCCCGCTTGCCCGAGCGCGGATCTATCCGGCCGCGCCGACGGCTCTGCTGTTTGTCGCTCCCTGCGTGACTGCGTTTATCGTCGCCTTCGCGCCGCAAGTCGCTTTCATCGCCGTCTCATTTGACGTCGTCATACTGGCTGTCTTGGCGGCCGACTTGCTTTCACTACCCAAGGCTGCCGAGTTTACGGCGCAGCGGTCGACGAACCGAGTAGCGTCGCTGAGAAAGCCTCAGTCGGTCGAGTTGACCATCGCCAACGTTTCCAAGCGGACGCGGCAGATGTCAATTCGCGACGATGCGCCTCAAGAATTTGAGCGGGATCCAGAAGAGTTCTCGCTGAAGCTCGACGGCCACACACAAGCCGTTTTGACCTACCGCTTCCAATCGACGAAGCGCGGCACGTTCTCCATGCAGAAGGTTTACATTCGCGTCCGCAGCCGATTCTTGCTCTGGCAGCGCTTCCTGGAAATTCCCGCAGAGACCGTCGTTCACGTCTACCCCGACCTCAGGCAGCTCAGCGAGTATGCGATGCTGGCGAGGACAAATCGGCTCAGCTTGCTGGGTGTGCGCCGCACTCGCCGCATCGGCCAGGACAACGAGTTCGAACGATTGCGAGACTACGCTCACGATGACAACTACAAGCATATTGATTGGCGGGCTACCGCCAGACGTCGCAAACTGACCGTCAAGGACTTCCAGGCCAATCAAAGCCAGCGAGTCATCTTCTTGGTCGACTGCGGCAGAATGATGACCAACGAGTCCGATGGCATCAATCTGCTCGACCACTCGCTCAACGCCATGTTGATGCTCAGCTATGTCGCCCTGCAGCGAGGCGACGCGGTTGGCATGCTCTGTTTCTCAGATCGAGTGCGAGCGTTCGTGCCGGCTCGCAGTGGGATGCATCAAATGAACCAATTGCTGCACGCCTCGCACAATCAGTTTCCCGACCTCGTTGAGTCTCGATACGACGACGCCTTCATGCACCTCTCCAAGTTCTGCAAGAAACGCTCACTCGTCGTGTTGGTCACTAATTTGATTGACGAGGTGAATGCGAATCAACTGCACCAGTACTTGTCCGTACTCGTCGGCCGCCATCTTCCGATCGGCGTGCTGTTGAGGGATCACCGACTGTACGAAGCAGCCGATAATCCGCTGGCGCGAACCGCGGACGAATCCTTGTTCCGCGCCGCCGCCGCCGCCGAGATCCTCACTTGGCGGCAGCAAGTGATTGTCGACTTACAGCACCAAGGCGTCTTGGCGCTCGACGTGTTTCCCGAGAACATGACGGCTAAGCTGATAAACCAATACCTCGAAATCAAAGCCCGCCACTTGCTATAGCGCGATGGAAACCTTGTGCCGGCTCGCCCGAATTCCGGCGGACGGGATTGGCGTCCATTTCTTCTGGCGCCTTAGGTTGCTCGGCCGCCAACCGTTGACGACCTGGCCCGCGGCACGGCAATGGTGAGACGAAACAAGATGATGGCGATGCCCGATTGGGCTACCCTACGGAAGACCAAGCCCCTCAATTTTGCTAGGACAGGAATGATGAGCGACCCGTATTTTCAATCGCTGTTTGCGGACCGGATCGGCGGCGCCGACTACGACAAGGGCAGCGAGATCTACAAATTTGAGAAGATCAAGCGAGCCAAACGAAAGGCCTTGGCCGACTACCCTGATCGAGAACTACTCGACTTCGGCATCGGCGAGAACGATGAGATGGCGGCGCCGATGGTCCGCGAGCGGATGTCGGCCGAGATCAACTTGAGCGAGAACCGAGGCTATGCGGACAATGGCGTGCCCGAGTTCAAGGCCGCTGCAGCTCGATTCATGAAGCGGTTCGCCGGCGTCGACTTGGATGCCCAAAGCGAAATCAACCATTGCATCGGTTCCAAAACCGCCCTCTCGATGTTGCCCGCTTGCTTTATCAACCCGGGCGACGTCACCTTGATGACTGTCCCTGGTTACCCCGTCGCAGGAACTCACACCAAATATTACGGCGGCGAAGTGCATCGTCTTCCCCTGCTGGAGGAGAACCAGTTCTTTCCCGACTTGGCTGGGATCCTCGAAGACGTGTTGGAGCGCACGAAGTTGCTCGTAATCAACTACCCGAACAGCCCCACGGGAAAGGTCGCCACGCGTGAGTTCTTTCAGTCGGTCGTCGCCCACGCCAAGCAGCACAACTATGTCGTTGTTCAAGACGCGGCGCACATGGTTTTGACTTATGAAGGTGGGCCGCTCAGTTTCTTGTCGGTCCCTGGCGCCAAGGACGTCGGCGTCGAGATCCACTCGCTCTCCAAAGGGTTCGACATGATCGGCTGGCGGATCGGCTGGGTCTGCGGCAACGCCAAGATTGTCCAGGCGTTTTCCGATGTCAAAGATAATTGCGACTCAGGACAATTCATCGCGATTCAGAAAGCAGCTGCGGCCGCACTGGACGATCAGTCGATACCGGCCGCGGTCAACGCAAAATACAAACGACGCCTGGAAAAACTAGTCGCCATGCTCACTCGCTGCGGATTTCAATGTTCCATGCCGGGAGGAACCTATTTTCTCTATGCTAAGGCTCCCAACAGAGGGCCGGGCGGAGTGGTCTTTGAGAACGGTGAAGCGGCCAGCCAATTGCTGATCACAGAGCAATCGATCTGCACCGTGCCCTGGGACGACGCCGGCCACTTCCTGAGATTCTCCGTAACCTACGAAGCCGCCGATGAATCCGCCGAAGACGCTCTGATGGCCGAAACCGAGAAGCGGCTCGGCGAGTTGGAACTCGTCTTTTGAGGCATAACCGGGCCGTACGACGGGTTTCCCGACCCGTCAATTGCCGCAACTGAATTGCAGAAATCCAGAGGTAGAGTTGTTCGGGGAATCATCTGAACTTTTGGCAAGTTCAGCTACAAGCCGTCGAACTCTTAACGGAACAGAAACTGAGGTGAGACCATGCGAAATACCGTCTGCGCGATCGGCTTGATTA
>CAZWOU010000031.1:0-7499 GCA_964635375.1 uncultured Pirellulaceae bacterium
GACATTCTCAATCTGGCTGACAGAGGTGACCGACAAATGAACTTCGTGCTGGCAAACTACGCTTACGACCTCTCGGGCAACTTAGCTCTGTTCTTCGGCTGCATCGCGGTAGTGGCCTCTTTGATCCAGATGTTTCAGATTGGGGCTATGCGACGCCAAATTGCAGAGCTGGAGGCTCGGCTGTCTGAATTCGAAGGCAATTCAGACGCAAATGTCACGAACTGAGGTGCTTTTTGAGGTGTTCGTATCGAGCGGTCTCGTTTCACACTGGTTTTTACGAGTTTTCCTTGTTAGGGTCTAAGTCCCTCATCGCCCATCCCCTCGGTTTGCACCGCTTCGCACTCAGTTGCAGGCAGTTGCAAAACCGAGGTTTTTTTATGAGCTGCGGGCCTTTTTTGCTGATCCCAACGCTCGCGAGCCGGTGCGTCTTAACTGATCAAGCGCGGCGTCGGCGAATGGACCGCCCAGAATGGTGCGGCTCGCATCTCGTCGACTACTTGTTGATCTCCAACAGTTCGACCTCAAAGATCAGCACCGCGTTAGGGCCAATCTTCCCGCCTGGGCGTGGGTTCTCGCCGTAGGCGAGATGTGACGGTACGAACAACCGCCACTTGTCGCCGACACGCATCAACTGTAACGCTTCGGTCCAGCCGGCAATGACTCGGTCGACACCGAAGGCGGCCGGCTGCTTGCGTTCGACCGAACTGTCGAAGACGGTGCCGTCAATCAGTGTGCCGTGATAGTGCGTCGTGACGCGGTCGCTCTTTTGGGGCATGGCGCCTTTGCCCGATTTGAGCACGAGGTACTGCAGCCCGGACTTGGTGGTCTGCACCCCCGTCTTCTTGCCGTTGGCGGCCAGGAATGCAACACCTTCCTCCTTGTTCTTTACAGCCGAAACCGCTCGCTCTTCGTCCTGCTTGCGTTTCATGTCCTTCTGGAATGCGTCGAAGGCCAGTTTAAGTTCTTCTTCGGTCAGAGCCGACTTGTTGCCCTGCAGGGCGTCGCGCATGCCACGGAATATGAGGGCGAGTTCCAGGTCAAAACCTTGCTGCTTCAGATTGCGGCCGATGTTCAACCCGATACCGTAGCTGGCGCGCTCCGTTGGGGTTTCCGGTTTGGCAGGAGCTGGCTTCTTGTCTTGAGCGTGTAATGAGCCAGCCAGCAGAACCAGCAGGCCGGGAATCGCGACGATGGACTTCATGAAGTTGCCTTTGTCATTTGAGGAGAACGAAATCGCCGGCACACAACTGCCCGACCAGCCGACGGAACCTTAGATTGTATCATGGCGAATGCACCGTCGCATCTGCTACTTCGCTCGCCGTAAGTCAGTTTTCAGCCCCGCGCAACCATTGGGCGCAGCAAGTGAGTCGGGAGGATTCCGTGCCATTCTGCAACTGGCTGAGCGAGAAAGATGGCCGCCAGCCCTGCCGCAAGGTCGCGCCGCTTGCAGCTGCAAAGTCGAACATCGAGCCAACACTGAAAGTGGAAGTCCCACGGGACGAGACCGGTTATCGCCTGCCCACCGAGGCGGAGTGGACTCGGGCAGTTCTTGGGCGAGCAGAGTCTCGGTCGGGCGTTCTTGGCGAAACGCTACCGACGCGGCTCAGCCTGGCGTGTCTTCCAGGTTCTCGGACGAGTAGCTGTCGGCGAAGGCGATATCTCGATAGCTGAGATTCGCTTTCCAGGCAAACTGGGTCGTCTCCCAACGTCCGGTTAGCTCAAGCGTCTGCTTGGCTTTGGCCTTCAACACGGCGGTGTCCCAAAGGCGCCGGACGCAATCCCGCATGATCTGGGCAAACTCTTCAACGCCCATTTGGGCCGGCTGAAAGACGACCTCGGTCAGATTGTAATAGTCCCAATCGTTGGGAAAATCCGTTCTCAGAAGGCGGCCTTCCTTCTTCATCTGATCGAAGACACGAGTTCCTGGCAACGGCGTGATGGCGGTGGCCTGCATCACATCGACTCCACTCTGAATCATGTAATCAGCTCGACGTCGCAGTTTCTCAGGCGTATCTCCATCCATCCCAAAGATGAAAGCGCCCAACACGGCGATGCCGGCTGCATGGATCCGCTTGAACGTTTCGTCGTAGGACGATGTGCCTCGCTTGAGATTCAGGCGTTTGTCGACGGCTTCCAAAGCGTCAACTTCTTCGGCCTCAATGCCCAGAAAGATCATCCGACAACCGGCCCGTCCAGCCCACTCCAGGATTTCCGGGTCGTCGGCGATATTGACCGAGGCTTGGCAAAACCACTGCTTGTTCAATCCCCGTTCAACCATGCCCTTGAACAACTCAAGAGCCTGTTCACGGCTCTGGCGTCCGTAGCCAATGATGTTGTCGTCCACGAAGAAGAGTAGTTCTTGAGGGATCGTTTCCAACTCGTCTAACACCTCAAGCGGCGGCCGCCTGCGGTATCTCTTTCCGTTGAACCCGGTGACGGAGCAGAAACTGCAATCCAGCGGGCACCCACGCGACGTCTGAATCGAGGCAAAGACATAGTCTTCGTGAAAAATGTCGCGCCGCACATGCTTCAGGCTCGTCAATTCCTGCCAATCACCGCGGTAAACGGGTTGCAACTTCGCCGCCACAACATCCGCCAACACCTCCGCCCACACCGACTCGACCTCGCCAACGACAATCGCATCGACAAACCGTGAAGCTTCCTGCTGGCACACGGAGGCGTGGATGCCGCCCATCACGACAGGGACGCCCTTGTCCCTATAGATCTTTGCGATGTCGTATGCTCGGTTGGCCGAGGAGGAAAAAGCCGTGACGCCAACCAGGTCGGCGTCTCGGTAAGTGAACTCTTCGAAGTTCTCATCCACCAGTTCGACGTCCCAGATGGGCGGGGTTAAGGACGCGACCACCCCCAGGCCGAGAGGTGGGAATCGAGAGCTGCGGTTGATCGAAAAACCGGCTCGACTCCTGCTGACGGGATTGACTAAGACGAGCTTCCTTTGTTCCATCGATGAACATCCTTCGCTTGTCGTCGTGGCCGCACAAGAGCCGTAAACGCCCGTGAAATCCAACGAGAATTGCGTGCGATCGGATACGCTAACCCCGAGGCCGAAGCTACCGCAGAGGGCAACTCTCCCACAGTCGGCCGATTTAGACAATCGCGAAGTGGCCGTGGCAAGCGGGAGGCCGCGCCGCTCACATACCAGCCTAGTCGCGCGGCATCGAAGCTCCAAGAGAAATCAGGCTGGCCAAGCCGAAGGCGGCCCAGGGCCCAGCGTAACCGCCAGGGGCTTCGCCCCACCCATGCACGAGCGCCGCAAGAATGGCAGATGCCTGCCCCAAGGTAGGCTCCCCAGGCGACGCGGCCGGCTCCCGAGAAGTCGCTAGGCAGGCTGGCCCGAACGCAAGAGGGCCAAGCATCGACCAATGCTTGGCCTTTGTCTCGCGGCTCAACCTTTCCCCAATTTCATGCTCGCAATTCGCCGCGGCAAACCGCCGAATGAAACTGGCTGTGTCGCGCCTCGTCGCAGGAGAGTCCGGGCGAGCCCCTCGAGAAGGAACACTGAGGCAACGCACCCGACTCGTTCGACGCGTTACTTGCCACCTTTGGGATTGGGACCGTGCTGGTTCGCGTTCGGCTCACTATCTTGAATCAAGAACACGAGCAAAACGATGACGCCAATACAGGGCACGAAGGTGATCAGCAGCCAGAATCCGCTTCGCCCTGTGTCGTGCAGTCGCCTAATGGCCACTGCGATTCCCGGACACAAGACCGCCAGTGAGTAGATTGAGCCGAGGATTCCGGTTCCCGCCTCTCCGATCATCAGCCCGGCGCCTCTGTCGACAATGCCCAATACGATGGCGATAATGAAGTTCAAGAGGCACCACATCCAATACTCTTGCCGCCGCGCGCGGCCCTCGAAGACTGCGTACTTTTTCAGAACATCGACGTACCAATTCATGTTCAGCTTCCTTCCGCGGAATGGTCTGGATGTCGTTCCATGACAGGACTTGACAGGTCTCATACCCCCAAGATGCTGGTGCAAATAATAGCAGAATTTGCCAAACGTAACTGATCCTGCGGTTTTCCGCAGCGACCAAGGAAGAGCCCCCAAGTCCATTTTTCCAGATTTCGGTGGGTGAACGACCCCTAGTTAGCGAAAACGAAGCTTGACGTTGGCAGCCAAAACAACAAGAATTGCGGGCTCAAGCACCTTTTGGGAGTTCGCCATGTTTGCGGCTGGAAACGGAACTCGTGTTGGCAATCCCCTGATTCAGGTTGGCTCACGCCGCTGGTTCTTGCAGGCCGGCATGGCGGGGCTGGGCGGCCTGACAGCCGCTCAACTGAGCTCCATGCGGGCTTCGGCCGCGCCGCCCCAAAAGAAGAAAGCGGTGATTCTGTTCTGGCTCTCGGGCGGACCCAGCCATATCGACATGTGGGATCCCAAGCCGGATGCACCCAAAGAAATTCGCGGCCCCTACGGCGTTATACCGACCAAACTCACCGGCGTGCGTCTCTGCGAGCACCTGCCTCGGCAAGCGGCGATCGCCGACAAGTTATCGATCATCCGATCGGTCGATTGTCGAGCAAGCAATCATACGCCAATCACGATGCAGGCAGGCAACCCGCTCGCCAGACGAACCAACGACGGCCGAGACGGCGCCGGCTTTCCCTCAATGGGCTCGGTGACCGCAAAGTTTCGCGGCCCCAACCACCCGAACATGCCTGCCTTCGTCGGGCTAGCTAACTCATGGGTTTCCGATGTCTGGGAAGCGGGAGATATGGGTGGGCAATATGCACCCGTCAAAGGAAACGAATTGGCCGGCAAGTTTGCTCTGCCAGGCGGCGTTAGCGTTCCGAGGCTGCAAGACCGCGAAGAATTGAGAACTCGCCTAGATCGATTTCAACGCAAACTCGAACAGCACAAGACTCTCGAACGGGTCGACCATCTGACCCGCCAGGCATACGAGATGGTGCTGTCCGGCGAGGTCCAGGAGGCGTTTGAAGTCAAGAAAGAATCCGCGTCAACTCGAGAAGCTTACGGCGGCGACAGCATTGGGCAAAAAGCGCTCCTTGCTCGCAGGCTAGTTCAGGCGGGCGTGACCTTCGTTTTGGTCAGCGGAGCCTGGGGATATTTCGATCACCACGGCGACCAAGTGCGCTGGGGCGGCATCAAGAAGGGACTCACACCCCTGTTGCCTCGAGTCGACCGGACGCTCGCAACGCTGGTCGAGGACTTGGAACAACGCGGAATGTTGGATGACACTTTGGTCATGATGATGGGTGAATTCGGACGCTCGCCAGTCATCAACAAGGACGCGGGCCGCGACCACTGGACGAATGTCATGTCGATGGTGATGGCCGGAGGCGGATTGCACCACGGGCAAGTCATTGGCGCCACCGATTCCCGAGGCGGAGCGATTGCGAAGAGTCCGGTCAGGCCGCAGGATCTGGCCGCAACAACGTTTAGGCACCTGGGCATCGACCTCGGCGCCTACTGGACGAATTCCCGAGGCCAGCCGATTCCCATCGTGACCGAACACGGTCGGCCGATACCAGAGTTGTCCTAGCTTCTCAGCCGGAACTCCGTTCCCAGAGATCCGACGCGTGAACGCCTGTGGGGCTAAACGGCCTCAGCGGTCTCAGTGGAAGTCACAACGCGATTGCGACCCGAGCTCTTTGCCTCCAGCAGAGCCTGATCAGCGCGGTTGACAATCGCCGCCACTTCACGCTCGCCGGTATCGATAGCGGTGACTCCGAAACTAGCTGTGAGCGGAATCGGCCGGCCCTCCCACTCGAACTCGATCTGTTCGAGGGACGCGCGACAACGCTCCGCCCAAATCAGCGCGCCCGTCAAGTCGGTGTCGGGAAGCACCGCGCAGAACTCCTCGCCTCCATAACGGCCGACGACATCGGTATCGCGCCCAGCCTCGAGAAGGCACTTGGAGACGATCACCAGCGCCTGGTCGCCGGCGAGATGGCCGTGGTTGTCATTGACGTGCTTGAAGTGGTCAACATCCAGCATGACGCACGAACAGGGTTCTTGTCGGCGCGAGGCAAGCGACAACTCGCGTTCGAACACCTCGAAGAAGGCGCGTCGGTTGAACAGTTGCGTTAGACCGTCCATCCGTGCAGCCTTCTCAAGCTCGCCCATCAACCGGCGGTTTTCCGTGACGATGGTGTAGCGCTGCACCGCGGATCGGGTTCGGGCTGCAACGATCGGCCCGCTAAACGGCTTGGTCACGTAGTCGTCGGCGCCCGCGTCGAGTCCCCTGATCGCGTCCTCGTCATCCGCCATCGCAGTGACCAGAATCACAGGCACCTGGGCAAGGTGCTCGTCATGCCGGATGTGGCGACAAACTTCCAGCCCATCCATCCCCGGCATCATCACGTCTAGCAAGATGACATCAGGATGGATTTCTCGGGCAATTCGCAGCGCGTCCTCGCCGTTGGATGCCGAGAACAGTTCGTAGTCAGGCTCGTCGTCCAGACAGAACTCCAGCAGCTTGATGTTGTCGGGCGTGTCGTCAACGATCAGAATCTTGGGCATTTGCACTACTCCTTGCAGAAGCTTGTAATCGTTGATGAAACAGTGGATGAATCGGCGGGCTCGAGGTCACGCCAACACCTCGACGTGATGTCGATGATGCTTGGACGCCATCAGGATTGTGGCGATAAGTTTCGCCATGGTGTAGTTCTTCTTATCCAACACGAAGTCGGCTTGGCGCGAGAGCAACGGCGCCATCTTGGGATCGATCGGCTCTTCGGCGAGCACAATCACCGGCAAGTCGGCAAACGCGGCGTTCGCTCTAACGGAGTGCAGGAACGCCAAGGCGTCGTCGGGCGATGAGTCAAGATCGAGAATCACCGCGGTCGGCGAGCATTGCCCCAGTTGGTCCAAGCCCTCCTTGCCATCAGCTACGGCCTTCGTGCGAATGCCTCGGGCCAAGAACGACCGCTCAAACAGTGCTCTTGAGTCGGGGTCGCCCTCGATGAACAAGATGCTGGTGATACTCGCCATGATCGCATTCTGAATGATCGCCAACATCCGATTGGTGTCGAACGGCTTGGTGAGAACCCAATCCCCATCGTGCTCGCCGTAAGAACCGTGGTCTCCTTCCGACGAGACAGAGATGATCGGAATCCCGGCCGAGACGGGGTTGGCAGCCAACGCTTCCTTGACCTCCACGCCGTTGCGACGAGGCATGTTAAGGTCGAGACAGATCAGGTCCGGTTTATGGGCGCTGGCTAGGGCGATCGCGCTGTCGAAACCGTTGGCGCTGATCACTTGGTAGCCCGACTGCTCCTCAAGCGTCAACTTGAGCAGCCTGCGACTGTCGTCGTCGTCGTCGATACAAAGGACTAACACGCCGTCGATCTCGTCAATCCCGCCACCGTTGCCACTCGGGCACGTCGTCGGCATTGGTTTTTCACTCGACCCCTGACAGCTTTGCTGTTGCTGACAGCTTTGCTGTTGCTGACTGGGTTGCTGTTGCTGACTGTCTTGCTGTTGCTGACTGTCTTGCTGTTGCAAGGGAAGC
>CAZWOU010000031.1:7599-13435 GCA_964635375.1 uncultured Pirellulaceae bacterium
TTGCTGTTGCTGACTGTCTTGCTGTTGCTGACTGTCTTGCTGTTGCAAGGGAAGCGTTACGGTAAATGTGCTCCCCTCCCCAACCTTGCTCTCCACGCGCATCCGGCCGCCATGCATTTCGACGTATTGCATCGTGATATAGAGCCCCAAGCCTGTACCGCCTGCGGACCGCGTCGGGCTGCCGTCGAGTTGGGCGAATTTCCGGAAGAGCCGTTTAAGCCCTTCCTCTTCGATGCCAACTCCCGTGTCCTTCACTTGCAATTCAGCGACTTGAGCGCCGTCGGAATCGACCTGGGCCGATACCGACATCTCTATGGTGCCTTCGTCGGTGTATTTGATTGCATTGGAGAGTAGATTCGTCGCGATCTGCACAACTTTGATTCTATCGGCGACGATTTCAACCTTGTCCGCCGCATTCACATGAAGCGTGATGGGCTTGCCGTCAAGCAGGGCGTCGTTCTGTCTGACGACGTCCTTGGCGATGAGGGCGAGATCGAACTGAGTTCGTTTCAAGTCCATTTGGCCCGCCTCAATCTTGGAGAGATCGAGAATGTCATTGATCAGGCCAAGCAGGTGCTGAGCGTTCCGTTCGACGGTCGCCAGCGCATCCATGTGGCGTTCACTGATTTCCCCAGCCAGTTTGCCGATCAGGCGTTTGGTGAACCCGATAATCGAGTTCATGGGCGTTCTCAGTTCATGCGACATGTTCGCCAAGAACTCGCTCTTGACCTGGCTCGCTCGCCGGGCGTCGCGAATCGCCTGGTCTAAGGCGTTCTCTGTTTGCTTCCGCACCGTAATGTCTTTGAGCACGACGACAAACTGGCGACGTTCGCCCGATTGCTCCTCAATCGGCGCGCTTGAGATTGACACCGGAGTCGGCTCGGGCCCAAGATTGACTGCGTAACCGTCCACGCCTTCGGGCAGTTGGTCGATGAGCAAGTCCATTGGGTCATAAGGCGAGCCGCTGAGAGTGAGCAGCAAATTGTCTATGCTGGCGCCGATTAGCTCGGCCTCAGGCCGCGCGAACAGACGACTGGCGGCTGGATTTGTCTTGTGCACGGCTCCCGAGCCATCGACGACAAGCAGCCCGTCCCACATTGATTCGACGATGCTGCTGACGTAGTCCTTGGAGACTGTGGTCTTCTCCAGTTGTTCGGCCATTCCGTTAATCGTCTGGGCGAGCGAATTGAGCTCTTGCTGACGAGTGGACCTGACGCGAACATCGAACCGCCGCCTGCTGATCTGTTCAGTGACCTGAATCATGCGGCGGATTGGACCAATCACTTTCCATGACAAGGCCACCGCCAGTACGGCGCTCAACGCCACCACGAGACCGGTCAGGCACAGTGTGGATATCGTCAATTGCCACTGGCCCGCGTAGACTCGCAGCATCGAAAAGTCGCAGGCCAGAAAGCCCAGAAATTGTCCGCCCTTGGCGTGAATAGGACTGGTGACGCGAAGCTGGTTGTGCTGATAAAGCGATCGTATCTCGCCCGGCGATTTTTTGTAGTCCCGCAAAGCGGGGAACGATTCATGAAATAACGAGCCGGAACGGACTTGGACGAGGGGCTCGCCATCTTCGTGAAACACGCCAACCGCCTTGAGCCCGCCAACTTCCAACAGGCGATCAAGCTCTGTGCGCAGCGCCGCGATGTCCCCGCCTTCCACCTCCGACGCCAACGTAACGGCCGCCAGGCGGACGGACGAGCTGCACGATTCGTCAAAGGCGAGGACAGCCCTACGGCGACTCGAACCAATCGTATACAGCGACGTACCCGCCGCAGCGATCACGACAATGATCAGCGTATACGCAATCAGAGTTTTGCGAAAAGTGATTTGCATGGGCTGGCGAACGGCAGAATGGACGGAAGACTCGACGCGAAGCAAGTCAAGCATAGGTCGCTCGTTGGCGCCGTTGCCCCATTAGGAGGAGGCAAATGAGAAAGGCGCGACTCGAACAATCGGCACAACTCGCCCAGCCCGTCGTCAACCCGCCGTCAGCCCGCCGAGAATGGGGCCTCCCCGCGCTGTCCGCTCGCGCGTTCTTGTTCAGAGTCTCTCTCGACGACATTGCAGCCACTTCCGCGTTTGAAACGGCAGCAGAACGAGGGTGTTGACCGTCAAGTAGGCGCAAACAGCGCCGATCGGTCCAAGTCGAGCACCGAGCGACCAGACGGCGAAGGCGATCGCCGTGCCGCTGAACATGCTCACCAGGAGCAGGTTGTCCCGTTTGTGGGCCCGGATGTAATAGGTCTGGCAGAGCGGAAAATGGCCGACCACGAAGGCCAATACGAGAATGCCAGTCTCCGTCGGGCCGAGAAGCCGGCGAGCCAGGGTCGGCCACCAAAGTGCGAGCGCCATCACGCCCCCCCAGATCGCGGCGCCGCTGCCCGCCATGGCGGCGATCGAAAAAGCCGACCACCGCAAGAATTGTCGATCGAGTTGTGCGAACTTCTTCTCCGCGACGAGCCTGCCCATGGCGGGCGAGCGAGTCTGAACCCAGGCCAGAGCGGCGGTTTGGGCCACGATCATCAAGGTCCAAGTCACTCCCATCCGGCCAGCTACCGCTGGTCCGTGATAGTAGAACATGGTCAGACCAGACATGTTGAGCGCGAAGTAGTTGAAGATGCCGCCCACCGCGACTCGCCATTGCATCGGCCACAGTTCCGTGCGCCAACGAACTGTCGCGGCTTGCGGAACCGTCCAAAATGGTGAAAAAAAGCGGCGATAGCCGATCAACAGAAACACCAATTCACAGCCGAGTCGTGTCCAGGAGGACGCCACCACCGCCCACAGGCCTCCGCCAGAAACCAACACGGACCACACCACCAAATTGCCTAAGACTGCCTGGATCAGGCGAAACCGATTGACGCTGACGACCCGGTCACAGCCCTCCAACATCGCGTTGTAGGGCAGAGTCCATAGCATCAGCCCGGTCGACACCACCAGCAGACACCAGGGCTCGCGCCAATGCACGGCGGCATCGGGACGGGTGGCAAAGAACAATAATCCGACGAAGCCAACGATGAAGATGAAACCGAGCGACGCCACTGCGTACCACTTGAATATCAGCCGCCCCAAGCTGATCAGCCGACTCCGGGAGTCACGGTCGCCGACAACACCGCCCTGGTCATCCAACCGCAACTTGGACCATTCGTGGCTACTGACGTTGGTGACGACAATGTTGAATCCCAGCTCAAAGAACGTCTGCATCGCGAGCACATTGGAGAACACATAGTAGAACCCCTGCTGGCTCTCCGAGAAGAACATGACGATCAGAAACGTACTCAGCGCGCCGCCGGCAAACTGCCAAATGCGAAGCATAACCGCATAGGCGACAGCTCGGTCCACGCCCAACCGGCGCCAAAATCCATGAGGCGAGTTGTCGATCGATGCTGGAGAGTCCATGGCTCGGCTCAAGTACTCTGAAACGCCCTCGTCTGCTCACCGTATGGTGATTTCACTGCAAAGGATAGCCCTCAATCGCCCCCTGACGAGTCACATCCGCTGGAGTCCGCACGAATGCCGAGCTGCCAGCCGTCATAGCTAACATGACCGGAACACAAATCGGCGACGGCTGAGTTTGACGCACAGGTCCGATTTTGAGTAGCCTCTCTTACAGGTCTATCAATGATCCGAGTGAATTTCTCTCGAGTGTGGGCGTTGACCATCCGACCGCTGCTATTCAAACGAGGGTTGTCTCGATGAAGCTGATAAATCCGCAGGCTGCCTGGCTGTTAGCTGTCTTGACCGCAATCACGGCCCTCTGCGGGCGAAATGCTCAGGCCTATGACCCGGAGAGCGAGGAAGTCAAGGTGATCGCCAAGCGGGCTGTAGAGTTCCTGCGATCCAATGGGGGCAAGCAGAATGCGGCGTTGGGCGGACATGCTTTGCGAGGGTTGGCGATTCTCAAGGCGACCGACGACCCCAAGGACCCGGATGTCTTGCCTGAAGTCGCCCACGTCGCTTGAGTGGGAAAGCTTCCGGTCGAACGGCTGAGGTCCCTTGAGCCATCCCAATACAGTCTCGGCATTTCGATCATGTTCTTGTCGGCTTTCGACAGCCAGCAATACCGGCCGGAAATCACGCGTTTTCTCCAGGCACTGCTCGCGAATCAGCGTCTCGATGGCAGTTGGTCCTACACCAACGCGGGCGAGATGTCGGGCGACACGTCCCAAACTCAATACGGCGCAATGGCCGCATGGATCGCCCTCAAGTCGGCCGAGTTGTCCGTTGAGCCCGCAGTCTATGAAAATGCTCTTCGCTGGCTGATTGAGAAGCAGAGCGCCGACGGGTCGTTTGCCTACAAGCCCGATAGTGTGGGTGAGCGCCATACATCGATCTCCTTGACGGCTGCCAGGGCCGCGAGCGCGCTGATCTGCGCCGACGCACTCGGCCTGCTCGATGAGCCGAGAAAAGCAACCCCAGACGGTCTGCAACGCGTCGAGACAGGTTCCCCAAAACCGGCTGCGGCCAAGCCTGGCGTAGCACCAACCAAAGTGATGAAGGCGGTCGACCGAGCGAACGATTACTTCAAGAGCAATTTCAGTTGGAAGCAAACCCACTCCTTCTACTACTTCATGTACGCCATGGAGCGATACATGACATTCAGAGACGTCGCTGCAGGAAACCGAGACGCCCGATTCGGCGAAGACGGGGCCGTTTGGTACGACCAGGGTGTCGAACTGCTGCAGAAACAACAGGCTGCTGACGGGAGCTATTCATCGATCAATGGCAAGCCAGTGGCAACGTCATTCGCCATCCTATTCTTGATGCGGAGCACCCGCTCGGCCATTCCGATGGAGGGCCTGCTTGGGGGCAACCAAGGTCTTCCGGAAAGGGTCGACTTGCTCACTGAGCGCCCGGGCGGCGGCGTCATCATCCCCAAGACCAAGCTTGATGTCGACGAGCTGATCAGATTGTTGGACGAGGGGGGTGAAATCGACCTGTCCGCGTATCGAGACCCCAAGATGAAGAGGATCGACGCTCGGCGTCGGGACCCCGAAATGGAACGGATTCGTCGCGAACTCGCCTCGCCCGATTTCGCCCGACGCATGCTCGCGGTCAAAGTGATAGCGGCGGACGGCCAGCTCGATTCCGTCGCGGGTCTGATTTATGCGCTCAGCGATCCCGATGATCGAATCGCCATCGTCGCCCGCAATGGGCTTCGCTCCATTGCCCGGCGGTTCGAGGGATTCGGAATGCCGGAATCGCCCTCCCAGGCAGAGAAGCTGGCCGCCCAGGAATCCTGGAAACAATGGCTTCGCAACGCCCGCCCGTCCGCCAGGTTCATCATCCAGTAACAGCAACCTGAGCGGTTGTACAGGGTCGATGCGCAGGGTCGTTGCGGGTAAGCACTTAGGTGCGGTCTTCGTTGACGACTAGCCGGCATTTGAGTAGGCTGGCCATGTAGGAGATGCTACGTCTCACGGCGGCGCGGCGGAAGCCATTTTGGGCCTATCTCAATTCCGCCGCACATCTGCTCCTCGGACGCCAACAAACCCGAATTCAAAACAACTTGACCTGCGGTTCCAGCTCGGTCTCGCACAGGAATGAATCGATGAAACTGTTCAAGCTCCTGGGTATCTCGTTCGCGGTCGTTTTCGCCCTCAGCCACACGGCCCACGCCTACAATCCAGAGAGCCCTGAGGTTCGCGCCATTGTCATGAAGGCCGTCAAGTTCTTGAAGACTCCGGCCGGCAAACAAGGTCACCAATTGGGTAAGCACGCACTGCGAGGGATGGCGATTCTCAAGGCGACCCATGATCCCAAAGACCCTGACGTGCTGGAAGAGGTCGAATCGGTCGTTCGAACTGCGAGGTTGTCGGTTGATCGG
>CAZWOU010000031.1:13445-23426 GCA_964635375.1 uncultured Pirellulaceae bacterium
GCCGGCGCAATACAGTTTGGGTATTGCAATCATGTTTCTCGCGTCCTTCGATAAGGTCAAGTACAAACCAGAGATCACGAACCTCGTCACCGCGATGCTGGCCAATCAAAGGCAGGACGGAAGCTGGTCGTACACAAACGAGGGCGAAGAATCAGGCGACACGTCACAAACCCAATATGGGGCCATGTCCACATGGGTGGCCTTGAAATCCGTCAAGATGCAAATAGACAAGAGGGTGTATGAACGCGCCCTGACCTGGTTAATGGCGAAACAAAGCGCGACCGGTTCATTTGCCTACAAGCCGGACAGCAGTAGCGAAAACCGCACTTCGATTTCCCTCACGGCGGCAGGCGCGGCAAGTGCTTTGATTTGTGCTGACGCGCTGGGAATCCTAGAACAGGGAACCAGAACCCCAAAGAACGGATTGACGCGGGTGAAGGCGGCGGGCGGTGGGCCCGGCGGCGCCTCGACGAGCATCACGCGAACTGCCGTGATGACGACGGTTGGCCGAGCGAACAACTACTTCAACAGTAACTTTAGCTGGAAGAAGACTGAGTCGTTTTACTATTTCATGTACGCCATGGAACGCTACATGACGTTCAAGGAAATCGCCGCCGGGAACCCGGACGCAAAATTCGGCGAGGATGAACCAGCTTGGTACAACCAAGGCGTTGAAGTGCTGCAAAAACTGCAAGCGACCAATGGAAGTTACGAGTCAATCAACGGCTCGCCTGTCGCGACATCTTTCGCCATCCTGTTTCTCGTCCGCAGCACGAAGGCCACGTTTGAGACCGCCATCGAAGGTCTTGTTCGAGGCGGATACGGTCTGCCCAAGGACGTTTCGACGTTGCGAGAAGGCGAAGATGGCGAAGTGATTGGAACCGAGATCAAAGGCGCCCTGGACGATGTCCTGGCGTTGCTTGAACAGGACGATAACACCAATTACGAAATGCTCCTCGCCAAGTTGAAGGACGTGAAGATCCCCAAGGTTGACGCTCGCCATCGCGACGCCCAAATGGAGAATCTGCGAAAACGGATCTCCTCGCCGAAATTCGGCGATCGCTTGGTAGCCGTCCGGGCTATGGCGAATGAAAACAGCCTCGACGTGGTTCCGGGTCTCATTTATGCACTCACCGACCCCGATCTGAGGATCGCCATCGAAGCACGCGACGGACTTCGATTCATCTCACGCCGATTCGACGGATTCGGAATGGGGAATGAGGCAGACCCCGTGCAGCGAAAGATTGCTCAGGAAGCCTGGAAAAAGTGGCTTCGCAGCATTCGCCCCAACGCCAAGTTCATCTTGCAGTAAGAGCGCCAGAGACCTCCGGCAACCCCGTTCTCTTGATGAAACTAGCCGCAGGCCAAATGGAAGCCGGTTGTGGGGTAGGCGAAGCGCGGGACGACATCCGTCCCGATCCGCTACACCAACACTGGCTCGCCACCCACGACCAACCTCTGTTTCAGCCAGTGACCTTCCCAAGAAGTCTCGCAGCATGCGGGGCTAGTCGAAGCTCGAACCAAAAAAAACCCTCGAGAACGAGGGTTTGAGCTTTGGTTGATAACAGCGACCGAGGAAAAGCGGCGGGCTAACTTGGAGCCTAAGGCGCGGGCATCCCCAGCCCGGTTCGGGGCCCAGACGCTGCTGTGAGGTCAATCGTCAGCGTTCCGGATTGCTCAACTTTGAGATCATACGGCTCGGCGCTTGGCATACCGGCGGGGTTCATCGGATCCATTCTCAAGGCCAGCGTGTATTCTCCCACGGGAAGCCCGTCCGGACTGTCTTGATCTCCGTCGGTCCAAAAAACTGCGGAGCCATCGGCAGAGAGGTAACCAGCCATCGTCTTGCCTCTCATTTCGCTGCTCTTGGGAGTCAGCGAGATCAAGGCGGAGCCAGTTGGGGCCTGCCCATTCACTGTGATCTTTGCATCGACACTAACCGTCCCAGAACCGCCTCCGCCACAACCCAGGGCCGGAGTCAAGACGACGGCCAAAGCGGCCCAACAATAGACGTTCTTCACTTTTGATTCACCTTTCCTGAAATCCCAGGTGCGGCTGGTCCATGCCAACTCGCGAAAACAAACAAGACCTACTCATCGTCGTTGAACACTTCCTCGCCCTTCCTCGTGTTCAACGCATACTAGACTCGCCGGTAATCGGCCGACTCTGCTATGAACCGCACCGTTCCGTCCGACATGGTGAATTGGCCGCCATCCGGGTGCATGCTATGAGCCCCTGGCCATTCGGAGTTCAGACCAAAACAATGCAAATAGGTCGGCTTGTACGAGTGGGGAGAACGCCGAAACCACTGCCATCGAGAGATTCGATTGCCATCCGGCGTCAGATAAGCGTTCTGGTCGTGGGAATCCGAATACGGCACCGTCACAAGAGCCGGTCGAAACACAGCTTCACCAACACTGGTGCGACGTTTACCCCGCCCCATCAGTTGGTGTCCGCCCCACTTGAAACCAAATGACGTCACTTCGCCAACGGCAATCGTGTGGGAAGTTCCGTCCAAAATATCAGCGAATCTCGTCGCTGTGTCGAGCGTGAACACGCCGCCGTGCGGATCGTTATTGCGTTTCCACCAGTCGTATCCTTCAGCGCCAGCGTAGTTGGTAAAGGACATCCCGTGCGATCCGACCCCATTCTTGCTGATCGGCGGGTCAGACGGGCAGGTGAGCACTTTTAGTTGCTGTGAAATGATGCGTTGATTGTTCTGGTCGACCTGGTTCCAGATCGGAAGCTCAAAACGAATCTGATTGTGCAGTGATTCCTCTTCAACGTAGGGCAGCAGCATCGCGATCCAGGTGTAGTTCCTCGGAACTCGACCAGTGGCGGGACTGTCATAAACCCAGATCGACTCGGGCGGGAATGTGAGGTGAGAGTCGTGGTAGTTATGCAAGGCAATGCCGAGCTGTTTCATGTTATTTGCACAGCTAATCCGGCGAGCCGCTTCACGGGCCGCCTGGACGGCTGGCAGCAGCAGCGCCACCAAGATCCCGATGATCGCGATAACGACAAGCAGCTCCACCAAAGTGAAAGCCTCTCGCGATTTGCGTGTGATTCCCATGTGCGTTCCTTTGAAAATGAAGAACCTATGACGGCGATAAGAAAGTGAGGCGTAAGAGAGTTTACTATTGACTCCACCTGGAGGGAGTATACTACGCTGAGTCAAATTCGCTTGGGTCAAATTCTTGGGGCGTTGGGCGACGGCATCACGCGTTTGCGTTACGCCCTTCCCCCAACGCGCGCTAATCAACCGCCACGTCAACCCAAACGAGTCGATGGTCGGAAGCCTTGAGAAGATCGGCTTGGGGCAAATCATCAGTCGGCCAATAGACTGCGGAATCGAGCGTCTTGAGGGACTTGCTGG
Organism: uncultured Pirellulaceae bacterium; assembly: GCA_964635375.1. Taxonomy (GTDB): domain Bacteria; phylum Planctomycetota; class Planctomycetia; order Pirellulales; family Pirellulaceae; genus CAZMNY01. The sequence goes on from CAZWOU010000031.1 coordinate 16,822, forward strand.
GAAGCACATAATCGACGCGCAGGTTGCCGACATTCTTGGCGGGGAAAGAGGCTGTGTCGCAGGCGTGGGGACCACGATGAAGCTTATTGGCGCCGCCGTGTTCTGCCGCCCGCCGGGCGCCGCGACTTCTCGGCGCCGACCGCTGGTCGATTCGCGGTGAACGGAGCAATTGCTGGATCGGATTGCCGGTGCTGTCGCCATCATTCGGGTCCGCGTTCAGGTCGCCCACGATCACAAAGTGCGCCCTCGGCTCCACCCCCCCCATGCGGCCGCTGTCGTCGCGGCAGTAGTCGCCTCGACCTGCAGAGACATAGTCGGCCAAGAAGCGGATCTCATCATGGTTGCGATCACCATTGCGATCTTCCGGCCCGTCAAATACTGGAGGCGTTGGATGAGAGGCGATCAAGTGCACCGTTTCCTCGCCCATGGCGATCGGCAAGTCCCAAATGCTCTTCGAGCTCAATCGCAGTCGCCGCCATGTCGCTGGGGGATAGAACGCCTTGCCATGGACTCGCGGCTGCCGGGCCCGGGGCATGTCACTCCAAAGGAACTTGCGAAAAGTACGAACTTGGGAACGAAGAATTGGGTACCGCGAAAGCACGACCATTCCGAATTGGCCTTCGTGTCGACCAAACCCATAGCAGTCCTGCGGCCCCTGGGTCGAGCCATCTTGGTCGAGGTCCATTCCGCTGGGGACGCCAGTATTGACCTCGGCCAGGAAGCGATAAGTCAATCTTAGCGGCGGAGCGTCGGTCGGCCCCTTCTCCAGGTAATTTTTCTGAAACGCCTCGATCGCCTTGCCGTCACTGTCGAAGTCAAACTCATTCAGCAGAACGACGTCGGGGCGAACGCGCCGTAAAACCTCAGCGACCCGACGAGCCTGTGGGGAATCGCCCGTGGCTAGTTCGTGGGCCAATTGCCCCGCAGCGTTTCGATTCAACGATGTGTTAAACGTCGCGATTCGAACACGCGTTGGGGCTGGCGAGCCGGTTGTTTGCTGGGCTGAGGCGTGGAGCCCCAGGCACGAACCGGCCGCGAAGGCGGCTAAGATCGCCAGCGCGACTGGAGGTCGGCGTTCTATCGTGGGCACGGCGTATTCTCAATGGACGAACTCAAGACGCGGAAGCGAACGAACTGCTCGATCCACCTGCCACATCTTACCCAGTTATCGAGAATGACGGAGCACAGCCCCAGAAAAAGACGCCGCGTCTGCCGGCGGAGAGACGACCGTTCCGTCGCACGGGGGATGACAGTCGGCAAGGATGACAGTGGGAGTGGGCCCGGCTGGGGCTGAGTCGTTTGGCTCGCCCGACCTGAACTGTCGTCAAGCCGCTTCCAGGTTTCGCGACTCGCCTGCCCATTCAATCCACTGTGCGACTTCCTCGAGATCGGGGCTGCGCATGTTGCGCAGCACGCGTTGACCGTCGCGACTGCTCGCGTAGGGCAGCACGAGGTCCAACAGTTCGTTCGCTTCGAACAGTCCGATCTCATCTGGGTCAGTGAGCTCGCAGCCGACGAGAATCTGAGCGTCGTGTCCGCGAATATTTGGAATCAGGCAGGCCAATTTGGCTTCTGCCTGCCAGCGGCAGATGGTGTCTGCATCGATGTAGCTTCGGCCGATCCGTTCGGCGGCTTTCTCCGGCTCTAGGTCTAGCAGATCATCCACCGTCTTAACGCCGATGGCGCGGAGCCTGCGAGCGGTCTTGGACCCAATCGAGGGAGCGTCGACAATCGGGTCGTGTTTGGCGAGATGGAACTTCAGTTGAGGCCGAGTTGCCTTCGTTGGTTCGGGCTGCGGTTTCTTCCCAGTATCCTCAGCTGCCCTGTGCGTCTCGGCTGAATCGCGAACTGCCGATGATTTGGCCCTTGTTTCGCGTTTCGCGGGCGCCTTTTTCCTTTCGGCAGCGCCTTGCCCAAACTTGCGCCCAGGTGGATCGATGGCTTGCTTGTCCAATTCGGAAAGCGGCATTTGCAAGACTTCTTCGGCATGCTGCTTACGAAGTAGACGATCGTCTTCCGGCAGTGCCTGAACTGCCTTACCCGTTTGCTTGAATTCTTGGTAGATGGCAGTGACTTCTCGGCGTGAGGCGCTGTCGGTCAACTTCTTTGTGATCCAAGTGAAGGGGATAGTCAGCCTAGCCAGGTAGCCGACAATTGCGGCGCCGCCGCCCGGCGGGGTCACTGCGGCTTCGGCGAATGCCCGATCGAGAATTCGGGAGAATCCCACCGACGCGTGGCCAAGCAGTCGAGCAATGCAGTCCCGCGATTCCTGATCAAAACCCGCTGGAGGGTCCTTGCGGCCGGTTTTCAAATCGTAGTGGTCGATGAGCATCTGATAGTGGGGATGGGCCAGCTCGGCGCCCGTGACCACCATCTGTTCGAGCCAGTCGCTGGTCGCCGGGGCTTCGATATTCGGATAGCCGCCCAACTCGTTTTCCAAGGAATCGCGGAGGTCGTCAAAACTCTTGGCGATACTCCATTCCATGGCGCGATGGACCACTCCCTCCTGCTCACTTTGTCCCGTGTGCATCGGTTGGAGCGGATCGGTGTAATAGTGGCTTAGCACTCCCGCTGCGTAAACTGCTTTGGTCCACTGCTTGCGACTGAGCATCGTGACCGTTTCCGCGTACCATTGCTTTGCGGCTTCGACGGCCCCGCCCCAGTAGTTATCTCCGACATGAAGCACATGGTTGCGAAAGTCCTTGAACTTCTTGTCCGGCGCCTTGGAGCCGTCGAGATACGCGTCGAAGTTCCGCAGAAACAAATTGCGCCAGGCCTCGGCCTGTGTGTCTTGAAGATGACGCAACGCATCTATGGCCAATTTGTGATGAGTGCTCGTGCATTCGCATCGAAAAATGACATCGAGCAATTCGGCCATTGGTTCGCTTTCAGACTCGGTGGAGATCGTAGCTACGGAATCCGCTCGCCCAATGGCGGCTCCCAAGAGCCAAACGGACGATTAGGTCTTCCAGAGTAAGAGCAACGAGTAATTAATGTCATTCGGCTTTCGGCCGCTCGGCGTACTGTCGTACCGATCCGTCACATCGAGCTTGAGGCTGAGGTTGTTTTCTTCGTCAAGCAGGAACTCCCAAGCGAGCGCAGTTACCAGACGATAGTCGGCGAAATTCTGCCATTCAGGAAAGTACTCACTGCTGAATTTGAACTTCTGGCGTTTCGAGAACTGCCGCTCAAAGTCGAGACCAAACACAGCTTCCTGAGCCCAGCTCTTATCGGGACCGCCGAATTCGCGCGAGGCGCCGGCGCCAAAGCGGCCGGTCAATTCCGTGATGTCCGACTTCCATAAACGGTAGCCAAGCCCCGTATTGATCGACCATCGCACGTCCCACGCCTTGAACTCGTCGTATTCCAAGGCACTCTTGGCGAACAGCGACCAAGGACTCTCCCCGAATTCTCGTTTGACGCCGTAGTTGAACAAAGCGTTGTGCTGCGTCTCGGTGCTGTTCGTTCTTGTCTTCACGTAGTTGAGATCCGATTGCCACACGTAGTCGCCCTCGACCAGTTTCAGGTCGAAACCAGACTGGATGCTGAGCGACTCTGAGTTGCCCGCTGAACCGTTCAGCCCGACTTCGATGCTCCCTTCCCACTTCGCTACAGTGAACCAGTGCACGGCCGGTTGGTAAAAGTAGCCCTGGGAGTCAACACTCTCAGCAATCTCAGCCGCCATCGCCTCGGCAACGTCCAGATCCTCCGCCCCCGATGTGGGTGGCGAATCGCCCTGCGGAAGCTGGGCTACCGAAACGGCTGGGCGGCCTCCCAGAATCGAATCCGCTCCGGGCGGCTGGTCCCATACAACCGGAGAGCCGCCGTAAGGGGTGGCAGGTTGACGACTCGTCTGCCAATATGGCTGGCTATTAGACGCCTGCTGAGCCACACCACCGGGCCGACTGTGGAAGGTCCCGTTAGGGGCTGATTGGCTCGGTTGCCAGGAGGAGTTCTGTTGCTGCTGGTATGCCCGATCAGGGGGCGGATTGTTTGATGGAACGGGTTGATTGCCATATTCGGGATAAGACGACTGGGCCACGGTCTTACCGGCCATGAACAAGGCGAGGGCCAGGATAGGCAAGAGTCGAGTTAGTCGCATGATTTCGCCGATGTGAATGTCTCGTGCCGCGCGTCCCGCAACGCCGGTGAGGTGTTGTGCAATCGCCCGTGTCTTGCAATCGCCCAAGGGAGTGGTTGGGTTTCTTGGCAATGCTCGCTAAGTAGCCACCGCTTGTACCAATTATTTGCGAGTAGAGGCAAGGCGAATTGTCATATCTTCGCGTTCCACATCGAAGGCCGCCCAACCCAGCTCAGACGGGACCAAGTCGCTTGCCGGCGGCTGTCTCAATGGGAATCGCCGTATGGGCCCTGCTGTGGGCTGGTTGCTGGTCGCCAGTCAATGAGTCGGAACGCCCGGCCGCCCCAGATTTGCTTGAGATGCGCGATTTTCTTGTTGAGCAGGAACTTGGGCCGACGCCATTCTTGCCAAAGTGTCGGGATACCGAGAATTTCTTCATGCCTGACATCATGGGCAACGGAGCGACTCTCGCTGACTTCGATCACGATGGAGACTTGGATCTCTTTCTCGCCGGCAACGATGGCAATCGCCTGTGGCTCAATCAGCAGGGCAAGTTTTCGGACGCGACAGATGGCAGCGGACTGGAAGCCTGCGGGTACGCGACCGGCTCGTGCGTCGGGGACTTTGACGACGATGGGGACTTGGACCTGTATGTGACGTGTTTCGAAGCCGATCGCGTTTTTCTCAATAACGGTTCGGCGAAGTTCCTCGACATCACCTCGACCGCCGGGATCGAGAATCCTCTTTGGTCGACAGCGTCGGCCTGTCGCGACCTCAACGGCGATGGGCGCGCCGACTTGATTGTCGTCAACTATCTGGACTACCAAGCGTCGAACCGCTGTGACGATGGCTCTGGGCGTGCCGATTTCTGTGGTCCCGAGAGCATCCCCGGGCTTGTCGACAAGATCTACTTGAATGAGTCGTCTGGCGGCGAGGTTCGTTTCGTGGATGCGACCGTCCGATTGGGGATCGCCCATGCCCCAGGTCCGGGACTCGGCCTGCTTTGTCGCGACTTCAATGCCGATGGCCGGTTGGATCTCTTCGTCGCCAACGACATGAAGCCAAACCGCCTCTGGCTTCAGACCGAAAGTGGTGGTTTCGTGAATGAAGCGGAGATTTGGGGGCTCGCTGTGAACGGAGTAGGCCGCGACGAGGCGAGTATGGGGATTGCCCTCGGTGATTGGAATCGAGACGGTCAGGCCGATGTTTTGCTCACCCACCTTCGTGGCGAGTCCAACACGGCCTACGTTGACATCGGGCGTTCCTTCGCAGACCGATCCGCCAGAACCGGGCTCGGCCCCCCCAGTGTGCGAAAGACCGGTTTTGGCGTTGCCGCAGCGGATCTAGATCACGACGGTCGCCTAGATGTGGTCGTCGCCAATGGCAGAGTCAAACGAGCCCAGCCAGAAGGGGCTGTCGACGGCAACTCATTTTGGAGCCAATACGCCGAGACCAACTCACTCTTCATGGGGCAGAAATCCAACTCGTTCAAGTTGATGAACGCCTGGGGAGGGCAGTTCGCCAGTCAAGCCCACACGACCCGCGCATTGGCTGCCGGCGATCTGGACGGCGACGGCGACATTGACCTCGTTCTGACGAACGAGGACGCTCCGGTCACGCTGTTTCGGAACGAGTTTCCCAAACAGGGACATTGGCTGATGCTGAGGCTTCTCGACCGCAAAGAGCGCGACATTTTAGGAGCTCGGGTGGAATTGAAACTCGGCGACAATGTGCTCTGGCGGGAGACCCACCGCAGCGCGAGTTACCTGACACAATCCGATCCCCGCGTTCATTTTGGACTGGGAGACGTCACGACATGTCGTCAGGTGGGCGTTCGCTGGCCGGATGGGCGCTGGGAGGACTTTGAGATCGATGGCGTTGACCAAATGCTGACGATTCACCGCGGCCAGGGCAAGCTTCGAAAAGAGGAGCAGCCCTGATATGCAACGTATGCACCGCTTGTGGATTCTGTTCGGCGCGACGTTCGCCGTCCTATTGTTCCTCGTCTTGCGTCCGCCTGCCCTAACTCGCCCGGCGTCCCCACCCGAATTCCTACGCGCGGGCGTGGCCGAGTCGGTGGTGCGGCAGATTGACAAGCTCGAACGCGCCCTTCTCGACGATCCAACAGCGGAGAACTGGGGGCGGCTTGGCATGTGCTATTGGGCCCACCTGGCGAAGCATCAGGCAACCACTTGTTTCGAAGCGGCTGCGAAACTCGACCCCCACTCCTTTCAATGGCAGTATTACTTGGCCGTACTCGGGGAAGAAGTCGATTGGCAATTGGCGGCTGAGCAGTATGAGTTGGCCTTGAACATCCGCTCGGACTACGCGCCGATGCTGCTGCGGTATGGCGAGTTAATGTTGCAGCTGGATAAAGCTGACGAAGCCGAGCAACTGTTTGCCAAAGCGATGCAGCAAGCTCCCAAGTCCCCGTACCCCTTGCTTGGAATCGCCGATGTCGCCGAACTGGCGGGGGACGACGAGCGGGCTGAGATCGTACTTCGCCAAGCGATTGAGTTGGCGC
>CAZWOU010000031.1:23436-27249 GCA_964635375.1 uncultured Pirellulaceae bacterium
CCGTCAGGCAAACTTGCTGCTCGCCAAACGACTCCGCCGAGCTGGCCAGTTGGCGGAGTCGCTCCAGTTGCGACTGCGGGCCGATCGATTGCCAGCGGACACGCGGGGCATGCAGGACGAGCTGGTGGACCAAGTCCAGCAGTTCGAATCCGTTTCGCGCCGCACCGCCCAGTCCGCAGACGAGCTGTTTATTACTGGTCAATTCGAAATGGCGGCCAAGAAGTTCCTGCAGCTGGTCCAAGAGCAACCCAATTGGTCGCGCGCTCGACTGGGCTTGGCGAGGTGTTTGTTGCAGTTGCGCCAGCCCGTGGCGGCAAAGAAACTGCTCCAGGAGACGATTGAGGATTTTCCCCAAGAGGCCGAATCTCACGAGATCCTGGCGGCGGTGTATGAGGTCTTGGGGGAACAGGAGCTTGCCGAGCAGCAGTATCGCGTCTGCATCAGGAAACAGCCAACCAGCAGCACTGCCTTCTTCTCCTTGGGCCTGTTGTTGGAGGACGCCGGCCGCATACCGCCCGCCCTGGAAGCTTACCGCAACTCGGTCGCTGTGGCGCCTCAGTTCCCACCAGCGCAACTGGCCCTAGGCGCCCTCTTGCTCCGCATGAAGCGGCCGCGCGAAGCCTTGCCCTTCATCCAAAACGCTGTTGATCTGGCGCCCACTGATCCGGTGCCCGCAAGTTTTCTTGAGCAAGTTAAGCAAGACTTGCAGCGGGTCGATGGTTCCCAGAAGGGCGAATCTGAGCAACTCGACCAGCCCCTAGCCCCTCGCTATCCCAAGGAGCCGCGATGACGCGAATACGCTGGGCGATGGTCGTTGTCGCGGCCACTGTCTTGATCCTGGCGAGTGTCTTGGCTTTGACGGAGCCGGAACAACCCCAGCTGACGGCTGAAGAGCAGATCGCGGTATGGATGAAGCAGGCCAATAGCGCGATTGCCAGCAACAATGTCAGCTTGGCAAAACAGCTTTACACGCGCGTCGTCGAGCTCGATCCAGAGAATCGGCAGTCGCTCTTGGTGCTGGGCCAGATTGCCAGGGACGAAGGGGACCGCGAGTCAGCTCGGCGGTTTTGGCAGCGAGTTCCAGACGCCGGCGAGGCACCTGTCAATTCGCCGAAGCGACGCCAAGGCGGTACAGCCAGGTACCTCGAAGCGACTTTGCACCTGGAGGACCACGACAACGTTGAAGGCGAGAAACGCCTGCTCCGCGCAATCGAGTTAAACCCGGCCTATGTCTTGCCTCGCGATCGGCTCGTCGAATTGTTCGTACTTCAACTGCGCACGTTGGACGTGCGCCGACAACTCCAGGGGATACGGATGCTGAGACCCTGGAGCGTTAACGAATTGATTCTTCACGAGACGATTGACGAAGGAGTGACCGACGCCAAGAAAGGCCAGGACCAAATGGCGTTGGCGGTGGCCGCGAATCCAGATGATGTAACGAGCCACATGGCGCTTGGCCGGTACTACATGCTGGCCTCCCGCCACAAATCCGCAGAAAAATTACTGGCTTCGCTTCTCAAGCGGCGACCAAGCCAAGCCGACGTGGCGGGGCTCCTGGCGGACTCGTTGATGAATCAGTTGGCGTTCGAAGCCGTGGGCGGCGTGCTGGCCGATAAGCAATTGGACCTAGCCGCAGCCAAGGAGCACTACTGGCGCAGCTTGGGGAGATTCTCAACAGAGCAGGGCGATTGGCCGATCGCGGAGCAAGCCTACCGGCGACTACTCGATCACCTGCCAAACGATCTGGCCGCCCAGAATCGGTACGCCGCGACGCTGCAGAGGCTCGGGCGTTCGACCGAGGCGTCGGAGTGGAATCAGAGAGCGGCAATCGGCGATTCCATGCGGCGGCAAGCCAGCAGGGTCCTGCATGGGAAGAAAACGTCGAAACTGCGTTTGCCGATTGTGCAGTCGGTCGGCCGCGCCATGTCAAGATTGGATCGTCGCGAAGAAGCGGCTTGGTGGTTTGAGCACGCGAGGACTCTTGGTTCGAACGCGGAAACCGAGTCGGAACTGAAGCTCGCATTGCTGAGCTTGCAAAAGAAAGGACCAGGCCGGAGCACGCCGTCGGTCGCCGCCGAGACCTTGGAGTCCATCAGGCAGGCCGAGCGAGTTGCCTTGCAGGGGCCAACTGTCGGCCCGCCAATCGGCCCCGCCGTTGGCCCCAATCAAGAACCGACCATCCGACCGCGGGTTTCGCTTAGGCCGAAAAACTACCTGCCCGGGGCTCCGCCAAGCCGAGACAAGTTGGCATTTCGGGATGTGGCGGCGGAAGTCGGCGTGCAATTCACGTATTTCAATGGCCAAACAGGCCTGAAGTACTTGTTGGAGAGTATGGGTGGAGGAGTCGCCGTTCTGGACTACGACATGGATGGCTTTCCCGATTTGTACTTGGCCCAGGGCTGCCCGCTTCCCACCGATAAGGCGAACAAGGATCACTCGGATCGGCTCTACCGCAATTTGGGCGAGGGTGAGTTTGAGGACGTCACGGAAGCGGCTGGCCTAGGCGATCATCGCTATGGTCAGGGATGCACCTCCGCCGATTTCGACAACGACGGCGACCCGGACATCTTTGTCAATAACTTCGGCCGCAATGTGTTTTACCGAAACAATGGCGACGGGACTTTTGAAGACATCACAGAGAGGACCGGGCTGGGCGGCGAACAATGGTCCTCCGCCGTCACTTTCGCTGACTTTGACCGCGACGGACTGCTCGACCTCTACCTGACGAATTACGTCGATTCGCTACGAGTTTGCCACGCTGAGGACGGACGCACAGCGACCTGCGATCCCCACAACTTCGGCGCCGAGCAAGATCGGCTCTATTGGAACCGAGGCGATGGCCGCTTCACGGATATCACCAAGCAGTCCGGCATCGTCGCCCCCGATGGCAAAGGTCTCGGCGCGCTGGTCGCCGACTACGACAACGATGGCTGGCAGGATATCTATGTCGCAAATGATGGCGAACCCAACTTCCTCTTCCACAATCTGGCCAAGAACGGGATGCCCCGGTTTGAGCAGCAAGGTCGCGACTCGGGAACCGCAGTCAGTTCGCAGGGCCAGGCCGAGGCGGGAATGGGATTGGCGTGCGCGGATTTCAATTATGACGGGCTGTTTGATATCTACGTGACGAACTTTCACGGCGAAACGAACACGATGTACTTGAACCTTGGCGACCTGCTGTTTCGAGACGCGACCAATTCAGTCGGCTTGGCCGACGCGACAATGCCCGTTCTCGGTTTCGGGACCCAAGCGATCGACATGGACCTCGACGGGCGTTGGGAGATTTTCGTCGCCAACGGCCATATCGACGACCTCCGCCATCGCGGCGACCCTTGGAAAATGCGGGCCCAGCTGTTTCGCGAGTCGGGTCGCGGCCGATACGACGATGTCAGCGCTGCCACGGGCCCCTATTTCCAGAAAGAACGACTCGGTCGAGGCGTCGTGCGATGGGACTGGGACCGCGACAACGATTCCGATCTGTTAATCGTGCACCAGCAGGATCCGCTCGCTTTGCTCAACAACGAATCCCGTGAAAAAGGCAACGCACTGGTGATCAAACTCGTCGGTGCAGAGTCCAATCGCGATGCCGTCGGGGCGAGAGTTGAAGTCGGCGCCGGGCAGGCAAAGCGAGTCTATGCCGTCAGTGCGGGCGATGGGTTCTTTTCCCAGAACGAACGGCGGTTGATCTTGGGCATCGACGACAAGCATTCCGCCGCTGTGCGAGTTCGCTGGCCCAATGGACGCTGGGTCGAATACGCCGACCTGCAAGCCAATCAGCTGCACACGCTAATCGAGCCGGAGAATGAGGCGAGC
>CAZWOU010000031.1:27349-46713 GCA_964635375.1 uncultured Pirellulaceae bacterium
CGAGCCGGAGAATGAGGCGAGCGGGGAATGAGGCGAGCGGGGAATGCGCACGGTTACTCAAGCCGAGCGGCCCGTGCGGCGGCAGCGGTCTCCGCCTATCAGAGTAAGAGAGACGAACACCGCTGAGGGGATAGGCCGCTACTCGCCTTCTTTCTTCAGCAACAAGCGTTGTAGTTGCAGCAAGGTGGTTGGGTCGATGTGTTCGGCTACCAGTTTCTCGGTCCGGCTGAAGAGCTGCTTGATCAGCCGCTCCGTTCGTTTGTCGACGACGCCAACCTCAATAATCTCACCCTTGCGAGAATCAAGTCGATCCTTCAAGTTGGTCTGTTTGGGCAGTGATTGAAACTGCTCGAGCAGGGTCTTGGCGTCGTCAATGCGATCGGCGTCAAGTCGCTTTTGAAAATCGCGCTCAAGCAATTTGCGTTGGACCACTTGATCCATGATTTCGCTTTCAACCGACCGAACAAAAGCCTCAGCTTGCAGCCGACGATCATCGTCACGCATGAAGGCGACTAGCTCGTTGTGTTGCCCGGGCACGGTCGGCATTCTCGCCATCAACTTGCCGCCGCTACGCACATAGATCAGGCGAAACGCCTTATGATCCGGAGTGACGTCGAACGCGCCTCGCCAATCGGACTTGCCGAGATGCTTCGCCGGGATCTTCAAGTCGAGCGGATCCTTCTCGTAGAAATCGTATCCGACCAGGGCATGCGGCGCGCCAATGACATCCGACTTAAGCAAGATCCGAGTGTCGCCGCTGGGGCGAATCAGCACGGCGTAGCGTTTGGTGCGGAGCCCCTTGCGCATGCCGAGTGGGTTGCTCTTGCCGCCATGGAGCCGCAGCTTCATGTTCAACGTGTTCTGCTGAACGGCCTCTCCCTCCGCGTTCTTGACCTCCTCGGTTTCAAATCCAAGCATGTGGCAGACAGTCCACGGCGGGACGAGAATGCCGCCCCGCAGGGGTTGGCCAAGGCGGTTGTTTCGGCGAACGACTGGTTGCAGAACGGCTCCATTGGGAATCATGCAGAGCGATTCGCCGCGAATCAAACCGGAAGCTCGCAGGCGGGCCACCAAGTCCTTCTCATTGATTTCCTCGATCCGAATAACCGGCAAGAACGCGCGTGTCATGAGGTTGGTCACGGAGTCCGCCACGCGGTCGGGCGACACAACAAAGGCGGAGAACTGGCGGCCCCAAACTCGCGTGTGCATGTCCAACTCACGGACAACCACGCGGAAGCGGAAACGTTCGTCCGTCACTGCAACGATGTAGACTTTGTCAGCCACTGAGATGACGTCATCTGCCCCACTGTCATCCGCTTCAATCAACTGCTTGCTGGTTACCTGGTCCATGTAGTAGAGGATGTCGCTGGCAACGGCTTGAGGAGCGACGCTGGGAACGACTTTCCAAGTTGCTTTCCCGACGATCTTGCCTCTTCGCTTAAGGTTCTCGGCAATCTGCTCGTAGCTCGCATCGTTGAGCCTGGGCGAAGGTTCCAGCGCGACCCAAACACGAAGATCGTAGGGGGAATACTCCCACGATTTCTGGGCGCGCACTGACGTCGTCGCGCTCGCGAAGACCAAGGCAGTCAGGCCGATCCGTAGAGCTATTCTTCTTATCATGGTTTTATTCACAGACTGTAGTTGGTCGTTCCTCGGCTGCTTGTCTGACGCTCAACGCGGTGCTTGCGGTTGCCAGCCCACTCGCCGAAGTAGTCTGAGCTGCAGACCTCGCATTCATTTCTAAGCTTCGCCTAGTCCACCGCCTTGGGTGAAACCTCCCAATACTCGATATTCTGATAGAACGAGGAGGGCCGATCGCCAACGCCGCGCAAGCCGTCGCGATAGGCACAATGGTCAACGACTTGATAGAGCGGAAGTGCGACCAACTCGGAGAACACCGCGTGATGGACGTCGTGCAGACGCCCCCGCAGAGATTTCCAGTTTCGCGCCGTCTCTAACCGCCGCAAGGCTTGGCCCAAATGGTCGCTGTCGCTGCCGACGACACCATCGAACGCGAGCAGTCGACGAGCGTCGGTAACGGGTTCCCGAACAATGGTCTCGACGTAGAGAAAGTGCCAGTCGTCGGAGGTATCCCGCGACATGCCGGGCGGCAGGGATTTTGTTTTGCAAGGGAAACCGATCAGATTCCATTGGGCGGCAATCGCTGCTGCGGCCAGGGTGGCCTGTTCGCCCGAGGGGTGGGCGAGAATTAGGGTTGGCCGTTCCGGCGGCTCGGTTTTGGTTCGCGCTGCCAAGTGGCTGAATTCGACCTGGGCCAGATTGCCTAGCAAGACCGCATGCTTGGGGAAGTAGGGAATCGGCTCCGTCTTCTCATTGTAGGCGTAAGCCAAAGGGTCATCCGAATCGCGAGCCGCCGGAAAGGGCCCACTGATGACTCTGGATCCTGGGCTGCTGGTGTTTTCTAGCAGCGTCGCGTTAAGGATGCGGTTGCGATCAACTCCGTACAGCAACGCGCGGCGAAACGTGCGGCTCGCCGCGAACGGTTTGTTTAGATTGGGGACAAGAAAATGCAGAGTCGGTGTTTCATACGGCGAGACTTTGATCCCCGACTCGCTCCTCAGCGAATTGACAAACGACGGATAGATGCGGTCGATCGCATCGATGTCTTGATCTAACAAGGCTTGAATCGCGAACTGAGTCCCTTTGTATTTTCGCTCAATAATCTCGGCAGGCTGAGTGGTGCCGGTGAAGGGGTAGTCGTCGCGGCGCATGTACCGCACTAAGTTCTCTTCGGTCTCACCAACTCGATAGGCGCCGTTTCGCCGAGACGGAAACGCCCCGCCGTCAGCTGGAACGTCGAGCGTCACTTGCAGCAGCGATTCGGGAATCATGCTGGGTCGGCGCAAGTCAATATGGACCTTGTAGACCGCCTCAACTGAAACGCCGGACACCAAGTCGGCCCAGGCCGCATAGTATTCCGGATCATTCGGGTCGGCCATCCGCAACATCCGCCGAGCCAACGTGTATCCGTCGAGCGGTTGGCCTCCTGCGGTGATCGCCTTTCGGCTGACGATCAACGTTAGACGCCGGAGGTCTTCACTTCTTTCGTAAGTCCCCCAAGGAAAGACGTATTCGCCTCCCTCCGGACCGGCCTCGCGGTACTCAGTGATCAGGCGAACCAGAAGCCGACCCGCGCGACGACTGGCCCAGTTGTCGATGGCGCTGGGATCAAATTCGCTGGCCTCATCCAAGACGCCGACCGAAACGATGGGATAGAGCTTCGATGTCTTCTCGGCCAACTCGGCGCCGCCCGCCACTGCCGGCCAGATGCCAAGCATCTTGCGGCTATTGAGATAGGCGTCGCGGAGATTCCCGTCGGCAATGAGCTTATTCACCTCATCGCGTTTAGCTTGAGCCAAGCTGTCGAGCACGTCGCGATACTTGGCCAAAGTAGGCAGGCGAGTGTCACCAAAGACTCGTCCAAGCCGCACCAGCATCCGCCGCATCGACGTATGATCGCCTTGCTTCAGATAGTCTTCGAGCAACCCGCCGACCACGCCATCAAGGGCTTCAGTAACCGACCTCCCACCGCGATACTTGAAACTAGGGCTCAGTCGAAACAACTCATCCAGAATGGCGAACGCCCGATTGGGCTGATCCTTCGTCATCGAAGCGGCATTAACGTACAGAAACTCGTGCACCCCCTCGGCCAAATCGGGCGTCGAGGGATACTTCGCTTTCAGAAACGCAAGGTGCCGGAAGGCGCGATCAAATTCCTTTGCTTCCGTAAGCGAGTTGGCCTTTGCAAGCACCATCGATTCAAAGAACTCGATCTTCTCGACCGAGATCCAATTCACATCGTATTCGACCTCGGGCTCATCCAACTTGCGAATTCGAAGCTGGCCCCTCGGCTTGGGATTTGGCATCACTCGGGAGGTCAGTTTCAGAGGAACCAATTTGAGCACCTGGCCGCCCTGTTTCTTTCCCATCGTCAGCAGGTCGAATGGATCCTCCTGGTAGATTTCCTTCCCTTCTTGCGCAAAGGCGGTGTGGCAAGCCAAGATCGTCGCGACCAGCGCGAGCTGGATGACGATACGGATTGAAAAGGAAGCCACGAACCCAGTCGCCTGGGCGAGGTACGCAAATGCGGTGTTAATTCTCAAGGCACTGTTCATCGGTTAGGGAATCCGAGCGGGTTCGAGTCTCGGAAGCAGTCGCAAAGTTCCGTCCAATCCGGGGAATATGAACTGATCAGCAGAGGCCACCGGCGCCGCCACAATCGGTTCATTCAGCGAGAGCTTGTCCGTCACGCTGCCGTCCGCAGCCGAAATCCTCCACACGTCGCCATCGTAAAAAGCGATGACGTACTCGCCGTTGTCGAGCACAGGCGGTCCGGCAAGCCGTTTTCGCGGCAGCGGAACACTCCAGCGAATAAAACTCTTCACCGTCCCCACAACAACCAACTTCTTCTTCGCATCGGTCGACTTCGGGTCCTGCTCGCCTGGGCCCTGCTCGTCTGGGCCCTGCTCGTCTGTAGTTGGCTTGGCGGCCTCTGTCTTTCCGTCTTTTTCTTGCTCACCTTCTTTCGGTTCAGGCGGTTCGCCCATCACGTCTTGATCGTGGGCCACGCCTTCCAGGCAGATCAGTCCTTCCGAGTCCGAAACCGCGAAAGCGACGTCGCCCACCGTCATCGGCCCTTGCACGATTCGCCCTTGCAGCGGCATTGGCTCTCGCAACCGCAGGCCAACGCGCGTCATCGGTATGATCACGTCGCCGATATGTGGCTTTGGGTTCTCATCCGGTTTCTTTAGCGAGGCGGTCGCAGGGGCAGGCTCGGGCTCAACGTGCCGCACAGCGACAAAAACGTGGTCGGCGACAGCGGCCGCAGGCGAGACGACTTGCTGTTCCAACACTCGATGAGACAACTCGGACAGATAGGGGGAGTCACCCTTGCTGGGCGCGAGCCGATAGACGTTGTTGCGGTTGTCGGTGATCAGGAGTTCTTGACTCTCAGGTCCAGCGGGCGCGGCGCGAAACCAACGAACTTGGTCACCGGCCGCGACCGTCGGATAGAACGGTCGCACGAGATATTCACCGCTCTCCGGATCGATCAGCACGACTTCTCCGCTTGCCAGCCCAGCAGCCAGTCCGCCGGCGACCAGGACGGGTTCCGCCGTTGGCTGGGCGGCGGTCGCCATTTGTTGGTGACTGATTTCGCCGCCAGTGGCTTTGTCGACCAGCACAAATCGCCGTCGATCGCTAAGGCTGCAGACCGCCAGTTTTCCGGCCCCCAAATCGACACGGTGGAGAAACGCTCCGCCTCGACCATCGCCCGATGCGTCGCCAACCAATGACGCGTGGCTACCCTCGCCAGCTTCATACAATCGACCACGAGACGATACGGCGCGAAGCGTTCCATCCGGGGTGAAAAACGCCGCCCCGGCCGACGCCCCGATGGTCGTGCGCCAAATCGGCTCGCCCGAGTCGCCGTTGACGGCGGAAACCGTCACGCCCGTCGAGCCTTCCGGCGTTCGCACGTGAATGACAGCGTTGCCGATTCTCTTCAGTGGAAAGCGAAAAACGTCGCCTGGCAACTTGACCCACCGCCGAGACAACTCGGACTTGGCCACTTGGATGTTGTAGCGAGTCAATCGGTTGTCGCCGATCCAAAGCGAAGCCTTATCGACTAAGGCGTAAGACACCATCGAGTCGGATCGGTCCAGCATCAACGGCTCAACCGCGTCGGTCACCGGGTTCTTTTCCGCCGAAGGATCGACGTCAAACACATAGATCGAGCCCAGGTCGGTCGTGACGACGAGCCGGCGGTTCGCGATCACCGGCTCGACCACAACGCGGCCGCGAAGGGTAATCGGCGGCTGCCCCGTCCTCAGCGCCAGCCCCTCCGCATCCAACTTCAGGATATGCAAGTCGCACGCCTCCGGGCCCTTGTTCTCCGCGACGAACATGAAACCGAGTTGCACGATCGGAGCCGTAACGACACTGCCGGCCTTGTGTCCAAGATAGAATACTTCACGACACTGTAAGGCCTCGTGCTTCACCCCGTCGTTGTCCGTATCTGCAGTCGCGTGAACGTAGATATTCGTGTGTTCGGCAAGCTGGTAAATCTGCGGACGTCGAGTTTTCACTGTTGCGTGCACGCTTACCGGCAGTGGCGACATCGCTCGCTTCTGCAGCGTCCCGTCCTGGGCGGATAATTTGATAACCGCGCCTTGAACGGTGGTAATCACCACTTGCTCGTCGGCGGTCACATGCGGTCCAAGGAAGGGCTCGCCAATTGTGGTCCGCCAGACTAATTCTCCACTGCGAGGCTTGATGCAAACGACTTCGTTGTGTTTCGCGTCGTTCAACAACACATTGGCGTCAACCTCGACCGACGCTCGCACGGGGTTGGACAACGCATCGCCTACAGAACGACGCCAGAGCATTTCCCCATCCTTCGCGTTGACTCCGTAGACCGCAGAGGAAGCTCGAACCAACACGATGTCCTGGTCGACCCCGTCCACCGTTCCGCCGCTATGAACCGCCATCACAACCTGTTCGCCCGCTCCCGGCCTCTCTTCAGTCGACGTCTCGAGCGGTTCCGCGTCGAGCTTGACGAGCGTGCGTTCGCGAGCGGAGACCTTCAGCAGTTGAGCCCGCAACACTTCATTGGTCTCAAGCCCCGGATACTCGCCAAGCAATTCATCCCGCTCGGCGTAGACTTTCTTCATGTCACCGGCGTCGGAGGCCGTTTGAATCTTCTGCATCGACTCAAGCAACTTATTTTCCTTGCCGATCGTGTGTCTGACGACGGTCAGAGTTTCGTCAATCTGGTTGATCCTGCCTTGGATCTGCTTCTTCAACGAAGTCGGGATATAGGTTGCGTTGTTGACCAACTCCAAGGCTTGTTCGGCCTTTTCCAATTCCACCGCGGCAACCATGGTGTCGCTAGTCGACTCAGCTTGAACAGCGAACTTGCGGGCGATCTCGGGCAACACGGAAGCCAACTCAGGGCGGGCCTCATTGAACGCCTCCTCCACCTCGATGTCGGGCAGCACTTTCTTGGCCATGTCCAGCGCCGCTTGGGCGTCGTCGGCAACCTGCCAAATGCGACACATACCCTTGCGAACTCTAGCCAAACTGGCATTCTCGTCGTTCGGATAGTCGCGAAGGAACCTGTCGTATTTCTCGATCGCTTGCCGGTAGCTTAGCATCTTGTAATCAGCTTCCGCTTCGTTGAAGAGCTCCTTCGCGGTGCCTTTGGTCAGCGAATAGAGGAGAGCGGTCCCGGCGACCAACAACAACAGCAGGACGGCGCCGCCGACCAACATCAACTTCGTATCCCAGACGCTTCCGGTGCGCGGCGGCGGTTTCTTGTAACCGCCGGAGGCCTGCCGTCCCCCAAACCACCCCTTCTTCTTCGTGGGCGACAAAGAACCGCCCGCTGGCTCGCCGCCCGCAGAGGGGTCATTGAGCACGTCGTCGACGCCCCCCGCAGCACCCGCTGCTGCTTCCAACGGGTCGAGTCCGAGCGGCGTGAGGCCGCCGAGCGGCTGCAAACCAGCCTGCTGCTGCGGCGCCTGTTGCTGTGGTGCCTGTTGCTGCGGCTTGGGTTGTGTCTGTTTTGCCTGCGGCTTGGCTTTTCGAGTTTGCGGCTGATCGGGCTCGCCATCGGTCGCGTCCTCAAGCAGCACGATTTCGTCCTGCGGCCGCTTCTTCCTCTTCTTGACTGGCTTTTCAGCGCCCTCTTTGGCTTGCCCAACCAGTTTCGTAGCTTGAAACTTGGTCAGGTGCCCGCTCTCCACCAACTTCTTTGCAATGACCTCGGGCGTCACGACAACCGACGCCTCAGCGATCTGCTTGCGAAGTTCGTTGATAATCGACGAGTCCAAGAACCCCTGCTTCTCGAGCAAGTCCAAAAACTTCTTGGCCGGCATGTTGAACCTTTTATCACAAAAAAACGAATGATTATTTTGAGCGTTAACTACTGGCGCGAACCTGCAGCTTGCTAGAGATCTTCCTCGATCGTCATCAACTGAACCTGCTCCATACCAACCTCAACACCCACATCGAGAGCGATCACGACGCGTTCGTGGGTCGCCTCGCCATGAGCCTTCACGAGCAGCTTGTTGGGGATTGAACCAACCGCCGCTTCGTCCAATACGCGCCGGAGTTTGCGAAGCAGATCGTGCTTCCCGGGCGCTTCCTCTTCGCTTTCAGGCATTACGACGCGAAACGTATTGAACTGATCAATCACGATGGTGATGGTCTGGTCGTCTTCTTCCTCATCCGGAATGAACTGGGTGCTCGCCTGGTTATCGGCAGGCTTGGGGATCTCGATCGACTTCTGCAGGCTAAAGGCGGCAGTGACCATGAAGAAGATCAGCAGAAGAAACGTGACATCGACCATCGGCGTCATGTCCATGTCGCCTTCGATTCGTTCCTTCTCATCGCCAAAGCTGAGCGACTCGACTTCATCCTCGCCAGCGTCATCCTCGTATTCATCGTCATAGCCGACGCCCTGTACGGGCGGCTGCTGTAAGGGCGGAGCCTCCACGGACTGATCGGAATCCGCTGCAGCCTCGCCAGGATCGCCGCCTCCTCCGCCTTCGTCGGCGGGAAGTCCTGCGCCGCATTCGGGGCAGGGCGGCGCGGCGCCATCGTCGTCAAGAGCGCGCTGAGCGCCACACTGGTGGCAAGAGAATGAACGCGGCATCAGTTCGTCTCCATTACAGCGACATGGAGTTGTTGAATCGCTCCGACTTTGCCGACCGCCTTGGCGACTCGGCCGACATCGCGATGTTTGACGGCCTTCTCGGCGCTCACCAGCACGGCGGTCTTGTCCAGATTTTCGGCCGACTCAGCTTCCACATAGGCCACGATTTCCGCCTCCTGCTCGGCCAGGTCGCCAGACTTAAGCAGGCGGCTCTCATCACCGCTCGAGCCCTTGTAGATCTTGGCGTCGCCGTTTTCACCTTCCTTGATGGTTATCAAGATTGAGTTCTTGATGCCGACCGCTGTGCCATTCTTGGCGGGGGGCAAGGCGACGGGCGCGGGCTGGTCCATCTTGGAGGCGACGAGGAAGAAAATCAGCAAGAGAAAGGTGATGTCGATCATCGGAGTGATGTCCATCTCCGTTTCTTCTAAGTTCCGCTTGCGCGGTTTGATCCCAACATTGTCTTCTATTTTCATCGAGTCCGCCTTCTCCGATTCGCATCATCGCAAACCACCCGAGGACGTTCCGAGTAGTTCGCGTGGCCGTTCACTCAGCAAGCAATAGCGACGATACTTCTACGCTGATCGCCGTTGGCTCGCTTATCTGCCTCGTCCCAAGGCAATCTTGAATGACTCGAGAAACATCGATAGCCCGGCCGCGGCCAGGTCTTCCAGTTTGCGGATCCGAACGTTGATCACGGTGATCGCCATGACCAACGGAATCGCAATGGCCAAACCACTCGCGGTCGTGATCAAAGCGACCATGATGTCTCCGGCCAGCACGTCCGGCTTGACGTTTTCCATGGAGGACAATTTGCCAAACGCGCCCATCATACCGATGACCGTACCGAGCAGCCCGACCATCGGCGCGCTTTTGATCACCGTATTGACCCAGGCGAGTCGATTCTCCAGGTCGGCCAGCACATCGCGTTGAAAGCGGTCAAGAATCAACTGTCGCGCCTTGCCGAAACCAATGCCGCGATTGGCGATCGCCAACAACGCCAACTGGCAAACGGCCCGCCGATCGCCCTCGCACAGTTCAACGGCCGAATCAAAATCACCCTTCTGCAACGGATCGTCTAGGGCTGCCAAGAACTCCTCTTGCTGCTCCTCAGTGCGAAACCTCTGCTGGGCCACTCGCGACCAGACCATCGTCGCGCAGTAGGCGCCCCACAAAGCGATTAGGGCAAGGACAACGTAGATTACGTTGCCAACAATCTGCATAACGTCCATTTCCATTTGGGTGCCGCTCCCACGATTTCTCTAATGCTGTTGATCAGTAATATTCGCTTTGCCCACTGACAAGCCTGCCCGAAGAGCATCTGTTCGACTATCAAAAAACACGCGGATCATCATCGAGCTCTTCTCAATCGGCGTCCATTCGCCATTCCTATTTCGGCGCCGGCCGAAATCTTATCGACGTCACCCAGAACTCGTGACCTCGCCCCGCCGGTCTGACCCCAAAAATCGTCTGTTTGAATCGCGTAATGTCTGTAACCCCCTTCTCCTTAGCCGCCGCCCGCTCCATGCCGGCCATCTGATTCTCCAACGCCTTGGGCATGAACTGCATGATGACCCGGCGGGTGGTCTTGATGTTTGCTTTGGCCAACAACCGCTTGTCGTAGGCTTTCAGCTTTCCTGTCTTCCAGGAAAAATAGAGACGTTTCTCCTCGTCGCCGGCGCCCTTGCGAGTCTTCGGGCGACCCGCGGCCAGATTAATTGCATAATCGACCCTGGGAAACCCGCCGCCCGCCGCCCCCAACTCGACTTTGAAAAAGTCCAGTTGCTGCGCATACGCGTTGATCGTGCTGGTGTTGTACTTGATCTGCCATCGCTCCCAACGAGGGATGATATTCTGACCCTCTCCGCCAGGCCCCGATTGGCGACTGTCGCCTCTCCCCTTCCCTTTTCCGGTTACGGTCGCATCGGTTTGCAGGGCGTCAAGCTTCGCTTCCTGGGAACTCAACACGTCCGTCACGGCCTCCAAAGCCGCCTCCAATTGCGGCTCGATCAACTCGTCCAATTCCTCTTCACCCGGCTCTTCCAGGTCACGCTCATAGCCCTCCGCGTGCTCACCGCGCCCCGCGATCTCCTCGATGTACTCCACTTCAATTGGAGCTCGGCCGAAAATCAACACGGTTGTCAACCAAACCAAGAACATCAACGTCACAAAGAATCCGACCATCATGATCATCGCCAAGAGCATGCTCGAGACCTGGTCATAGGCCGATACCTTGAGCTCCGTCTTCGGTTTGCGTTGCTGCACTGTCGCGTTCATCTGTTCACCTCGCCGTCCAGGCTCCCGGTCACGATACGAAACTCAACACTTCTTCACCGCGTCTCTAGTAGTAACTCGCCTTCCCCAAACCCAACGCATCCAAGTCAGCGGCCAATCTTCGCGGTTTGAACGCTGATGAAGCTGGGACATTAGAACAATCGACACCTGCTTGAATTCGGGGCTCGAATTCGGGGCTCGAATCAGGAATTTGCAGAGGGACTGGAAGCAACGGACACACAGGCGTTCGCGAATCCGTCGCTGACCGAGTCGGATGAGAGCCCCAAGACCAGGCTTGGAAGTGGGCGACGAACCGGAACCTTTGAACCTTTCAAGGAATCGATCCTAATGGCCGCGCCTGCCATTGTCAAGCATCCCAACCGCACCGAAGTCCTTACGTTCACGGGAGTTTTGATGGAACGCCCGAAACAATTCAAAGCCGCCGCAACCGCCTGTTCCCTAGTCGATCGAAACCACTTCAACTGCAGGTTTCGAGCCGACAGGCAAGACGCGAAAAACGGTGCGGCTAAACTTCGCCAGCCCTTTCTCCGCCGCCGCTGCTTGCTCCGCTCGCTCCATTTGGCGAATCAGCTCGGCTGGGAAGAACTGCAGTATCACGCGTCCCGCTGTGGGGACCCCCGCCTTCGACAAGAGCCGCTTGTCGAAGGCTCGCAACCGCCCGTCCTGCCAAGAGAAATAGAGCCTCGCTTCGCCTGGGCCTCGCCGTAACCTGGGCTTGGAGGCCGCCACCTGCGTGACGTAATCGACTTGCGGCCGCCCGCCTCCAGCCGCGCCAATTTCGATCCCCAACGAATCGAGCTGCTGGGCGTAGGCCTCAATGCTCGTCGTGTTGTACTGGACCCGCCACCGCTGCCATTTCGGCGGAATCCCGTCTGCGTCAAGGGGGCCTGGCGGGCCGATGGTACGGGGATCCTTATTCCCGCCTCCCAAACTGGAAACATCGTGCGAGCCGGCTATTGAATCCAGCCCCTTTGCACTGGAGAGGAGGTCGGTGACAGCCAAAATCGTGTCGGCCAGTTTGGGCTCAGTCAACAGCTCACATTCCTCCTCACCCGGCTCCTCCAGCGCGGCGACCGGAGCAGGCGATCCGCCTGCCACCTCAGGCAAAGGGTGGAGTTGAGGGGGGCCCTTCACAGAAGAGAGGGCCCACGTCAACCAGAAGCCAAACATCAGCAGCACGCCAGCCCCCAACAGAATCAGCGTCGCCGTCAGCGCGCTGGAAACCCGATCATAGGCGTCAACCCGAAGCTCATACCGAGATGGTGGTCGCAGAGCAGTGATCATGAGTGCCTCTCCCAATCGCGTCTTGAGGTTAGATGGGGCCGTTCCAGACAGGCCAACCAAAGACCGTCGACCGTCGAATCCCCACCTCGTGTTCCAACCGGATTGTAGCGACTGGAAACCCATGCCTCAAACTTGACAAACATGCATATCAAATGCATATTTCGACGACTTCAGAATTGGCGCTATCGAGATGAAGCTCGCACTCCAAACCGACTATGCCCTGCGAACGTTGATGTATTTGGCAACGCGAGCGAGGCAAGAGGACACCGGCCGTGCAAAAGTCGGCGAGGTGGCCAAGTTCTTTGGAATATCGCAGGCTCACGTGGCCAAAGTCGTCAACCGACTGGCTCGATTGGGACTGATCCACAGTACTCGAGGCGTAGGGGGAGGCATTGAAATCGCTCGTGCCGCCTCGTCGATTCGAGTCGGGGAGGTTATTGAGGCCTTTGAGGGCGACATGAGATTACTCGATTGCGTCACGGCGGAGGCCGACTTGTGCGCCATTCAGTCGTTCTGCAAGTTGCGCGGCGTGCTCGATGAGGCGGAGCGGCGCCAGATGGAATACTTGCGAGACGTATCGATCGAGGACGTCCTGCCGACAGTTCGGCAGATGACGGTTAACAACTAGATGACAGTTAAGTAGTTCGTTTTTGGAGCTCGCGTGCCGAGTGCCCCCGTTTCTTTCTAGAGGCGATTTTGTGTGAAAATGGCTAAACGACTGACGATAGCGAGCGGTTTGCTGGCGATCACTATGGCCTTTGCTGCGATGACCACGGCCAAGGAGCCTAAGAAGGCGGACGACGCGCCGGCTGAGGTTCGCCGAGCCCGGCGGACGGTGAAGATGTTGGACGACATCTACAAGACTGCCGTCGTTCTGATCACAGACAAGTACGTGCACTCCGAAGATGACTTCCCCGCTGGCGGCGCAGCGGTCGCTCTGTTCGACGCGATCAAGAAGAAAGGGTGGCACGAAGTGCGGCTCCTGGACGCCACCGGCGAACCTTACGATGACAAGAATGTGGCTCGCGACAAGTTCGATAAGCAGGCGATCAAAGCGCTCAAGTCGGGCAAGTCCTATTTGGACAAAGTCGAGACCGTCGATGGCAAACGCGTCTTGCGAGCCGCCACGCCGATCCCCGTCGTAATGAAGAAGTGCGTCTTGTGCCACGCTCATTACGCCAAGGCGAAGAAGAACGAGCCGATCGGCATTTTGAGTTACAGCATTCCATTGGATGACGACTAGTCCGAATCGGCGGCGTCTCGCCATCTAACGGCGGCGGGCTTGCCAATTCGCAAAGTTCCGTTTAGCCTAGACCCTTCACTTGGGCCGGCTCGGTCCAAGTGGTCGGTCAGGTAGCTCAGTTGGTAGAGCACAGGACTGAAAATCCTGGTGTCGGGGGTTCGACCCCCCCCCTGACCACTGCAAGAAACCCCGGTTTTTACTGGGGTTTTTTCATTTCTTGGCCATTTTCGGTCCGCCCGAAACCGACTGAATGTGGTCAGAAATAGCCTCTTAAGGACCTCAAATGCGCACAGAATGCGCACAGAATGCGCACAGAATGCGCACAGAATGCGCACAGAATGCGCACAAGATTTTTCAGCCGGCGTCAGCGGATGTCTACTGTGAAGCACAAGTCGTCACGATCCCTAAGTGGCAAGGCTGGGCTATCGCGGCGAAGTCAAAACTTGAGGAGCTGACCGCAGTCTAAACGCACCAGTTCGGGCTCGCCAGCAGCAGGGCCGCCCTGCCTGGCCTTCCCTTGGTTTTCCGCGAATGGATCTGTTTTGGCTCGTTGAATCGCATGGGGAACCGGAATGCCGATTGGCGAGGCCTCAGTGGGTTGCGGTTGAGGTGATCGTGACGGCTCACCGCCAAAGATATTGTTCGTTTTCGATGACACGACAGCGATACGCCGACTCCCCGCTCGGTAGTAAGATAGACAAGCCTTGCTTCGAGGTACACTTTCTGAAATGGCAATCGGCGCCGACCGCGGACGAATCTCGACCTTCAATGGTTCGAGACCTTGCCCAGCTTCACGTATTTACTCCTTACTACGCCTGAGCGCATTTCTGCGCGGTATTGGAACTGCGATCAGCCTCACTCCCCTCCGCTCTGGCAGCGGCTCCTAGAGGGACCAACCCGGTCGATACTCGTTGCGAATCAACGCGTCCGCTTCGGGAACGCCTGGAACCGACAGTGTCTTCGCGTCCCACTGGCAGCGTTTTCCAGTGCGCAGGGCGATGTTGCCTAGCAGGACCATCGCGGTCAGCGGGCCGGCATGGTCGAAGTTCGACAGAGCGGCCGGGCCGCCCTTGCAGGCGTTGATCCACTCCTGATAGTGGCCGGGAGAGTCAGGAATCGTCTTCTCGGGGCGCGGGGCGGCTTCGCCTTTGACGATCTTCCCTTCGCCCCAATAATGCGGCACGTGCAACGTTGCCTTGCGGCCGACGAAGAGCGAGCCGTTCGTTCCGAGCTTCACGCCGGGCGCCAACTCGGCAGGCGGCTTCTGTCCGCCGTCGTACCATGTCAAAGCGACTGGCGGCAGCGAACCACGCTGAGGAAATTCGTAGCGAATCTTCGACCACTTCGGCGCGGTCTCGGGATTAACGCCGGATGACTCAGCTTCGACGGCAATCGGGTCGGCCAACTTAAGCGCCCAATATGCGATGTCGGTGTTGTGGCAAGCCATGTCGCCGAGCGCGCCAGTGCCAAAGTCCCAAAAGCCTCTCCATTTGAAAGGATGAAGGCCGTCATGATAGGGCCGCGAGGGGGCTGGCCCGAGCCACAGATCCCAATCCAACGTCGCGGGAATCTTCTTCGTCGCGCCTGGTCGGGCCATGCCCTGCGGCCAGATTGGACGGTCGGTCCAGACATGCACCTCCCGGACCGCTCCCAAACCGCCAGCTTGAATCCACTCGACCATCCGCCGCGAACCCGGCTCGCTGTGACCCTGGTTGCCCATCTGCGTGGCAACTCTCTGTTCGCGCGCCGTCTTGATCATCTGCCGAACTTCGTAGATCGAATGCGCCAGCGGCTTCTGACAATAGACGTGTTTGCCGAGCTTCATCGCCCCGATGCTAGCCACCGCGTGCGTGTGGTCCGGCGTGCTGACCGTGACAGCGTCAATGTCTTTGCGTTCGAGCAACTTGCGAAAATCGGCAAACTTCGCTGCCTTGGGGAATTCGGAACTCGCTTTGCCCAACCGGCCAGAATCGACGTCGCAAACCGCGACGATGTTTTCTTGTCGAACACTGGTCATGTCGACCCAGCCCTTGCCGCCCACGCCGATGCAACCGATGTTGAGCTTCTCGTTCGGAGACTTCGACTCGCTCTGCGCGGTCTCTGTCCAAACACCGACGGCGATGCCCGCCAGAGTGGCTGAGGACCCTTTGACGAATTCGCGCCGATTGGCGCCGGAATGTTGACCCATCATTTGTCCTCTCGTTGTGGTGGAGTCGTGCATACTTCAACAGTGAACGCGGGAGAGAACCACATCAGAGGGAATCGCGCGCCTTCGATCAACCACGGCAACGGGAACTCGGATGCTCGACTCGCCGCGACAAGGAGACCATAGCCACCATTTGAGAAACTCCGACGAAAGGTGCGGATCTTGGGCTTGGGCAATTGCACAGCGAAACACGTCCTCGACGCAAGGATCAAGCTGACCGCCACTGCGGCTCTTGAGGCGATCATACATCTCGACCGGGTCACCCTGCTTGAGCCCCTCCAGGTCGACGAACCCGAGAGCCAGCAAGTCTCTGGCCGATTCCAATCCCACGGAGCCAAGCGTCTGAAACTGCGCGAGCGAGACAAGCTCGCGGCAACGGCGGACAGCGATTCCCGTGGTTCGCGATAGTTCTGCAGCGGTCTGCGAGGCGAGATCGGAGAGGCGAATCTTGCCTTTCCTAAGCGAGTTGCGTTCTTCCTGAGTCAAGTCGAGCTTCGGCAAAGACATTGGGCTATCCCGGTTTCCAGGTCGGCAAACTAACGAACACTGCCCAACGTAACAGATACGGCGAGACCGTTCACGAAAAGGGCCAGTCGGAGAAGCTCATTGCCTGCCTGCCCCCTCGCGGCGACCTGCCCCCTCGCGGCGACCTGTCCCCTCGCGGCGAGGGCTCGGTTCGAGCGTGTGGTCAAGGTCGATAATGATGGGAAGATGGTCTGAGCCGATGTCGGGACCAACTCAGTGTCGCGTTACGACAAGGTCTGCGGAGATCAAGGCGTGGTCGATCGGTATTCGCAGCAACCGCGGATGGGTCGGCCACGTTGGCTGAACGCCAAACCCGTTTCGACTATCACGCAAGTCGCCGCGGGCAAGCAGGCGGACGAAGCTGGGCGACCAGGACGTGGTGTTGAGGTCGCCCAGCAGAATGACCGGCCTGGGCAACTGAGACGCCAATTCGCCAAGGGATTGAAGGTGCCGGTCGCGAAGCCCTCTCCGGCCCCGACCAATCGGCGGCAAGGGATGGGCGCCCAACACCTGCACGCGCAGGCCGTGGACATCGATCGCGGCGACGATCGTCGGCACACTCGAATCGCCCGTGAATTCAACTCGCCCAGACGCGATTGGGTGGCGACTGAACAGGGCGATTCCGAAGTTGTCAGAGCGAGGTCGGACTATGGAGTATGGATAGTCTCGATCCAGTTCTCTCATCGCCTCGGCCCAGCGATCATTGACTTCCATCACAAGCAGCAAGTCAGGGCGTTCGGCCTCAACGAATTCAAGAAATCGCTTCGAGTCCCGATTGGCGGAGAGAATATTCGCGGAGATAACTCGCAAGCTCTTCCCCGCCAGCGAACCGTGGGCGCGCGGCAGGAATAGCGGGGCGAGATAGCAGACGTTAATGATGGTGATCAAGCCGGCCAACGCTGCCAGTCTCCTGCGTCTCGTGAGCAACAGAAGAGCGGTGGCGACCGCCGCAACGATAGCGAATTGCAATTTCCAATGGGTGGCCAGATCGCACAGATGGCTCCAGCGAGCTGCGAACGAAACGATCGTAATCGACCCGCTAAAGATCGCCGACAACACGGCCGTTTGAACGATCAGTCGGACCCATAGCGAGTCGCGACCCGCGTTTCCATCAGAAGCTGAGTGCGACGACATCGTCCAGTCTATCCTGCTGTCTACGTTCGCTACCTGGCGCCGACCGCGCTGCGCGGTGCTGCAATGGCCCCTAGCAGTTGTTCGAGTTCCGCATGAAACTCGGCGTTCCATGGGTCATTGTGTCCTCCGCCGACGACAGTGACAAATAGCTTCGGGCCAGGAGCGGCGTCGAACAGTTGTTGGCCAAGCGAATAGGGAACCACTTGATCCTCGCTGCCATGGCTTTGAAGCAGCGGACCCTGGTATCGTTTGATCTTGTTGAGCGAGTCGAACCGGTTCGTCATCAGCAGATGCGTGGGGATCAGGCGAAAGTGGTGGGCGCCGACGTCCGGAAGCGATGTAAATGTACTGCTCAGCACCAGCCCGCGGGCGCCGTCCTTGGCCGCCAGATCGACTGCGACTCCGCCCCCGAGGGAACGCCCGAAGACAATGATGTCGCTCTCTCTCACGCCAGTCCGCTTCGCCAGCCAAGCTCGGGCCGCCCGAGCGTCCTTGAGCAAGCCGGTTTCATTCGGCTGGCCCTCGCTTCTCCCGTAGCCGCGATAGTCGAATGTCATCACAGCCAAATTATGTCGATCGCGTAGAACTCGCAGCACCGACTCGCGGCTGGTGATATTGCCTGCGTTCCCGTGAAGGAATAGAGCGACGGCTCGCGGTCTTCCCCGAGCGACGAACCAACCGTGCAGACGGACCCCGTCGTCAGATTCGAACCAAGCGTCCTCTTGGCCCAAGCCGGCCGGGTCCCAATTTCCGTTCGGAAAAGGCGCCGGCTGAAACAGCACAGACCGTTCAAGCGGCGCCAGCGGCGAGAGCGGCCCAAGATAGGCGCACCCAGACAGAGATCCCATTAGGCACAGGAGCAGCGCGACAATGGCAGTTGGGCGAACCACGGACCGGGACCGATTGCGAAGACGGGGACCGATTGCGAAGACGAGGCAAACGAACGCAGCTAGGTATCAGGTCGTCCTCCGGGCGTCAATGCAAGAATCCGCCACGGATGCCTGGATGCCAGGCGAGCAACCTGCAAGCAACTTTCAAGAAGTTTGACAGGGCGGAACAGCAACAGCGTGCGGCCTGGCTTACAATGGTCCCGCCTAACAGCGCAACGAACTCAGGACCCGGAGGCGGCTCAAATGCGAATCACACGAACGCTCAAGCGTGCATGGACGATCGTCATGGCTGCGGCAGTGATGGCGCCGATCCACTCTTTGGGCCAGGACGCCCGGGCCGTCCGCGACTACCCCATTCAGCCGACGCCGTTTACAGCGATCAAGGTAGCGGACCAGTTCTGGTCGCCCCGAATGCAGACGAACCGCGACGTGACGGTTTGGTACGACTTCTCCAAGTGCGAAGAGACGGGCCGCATCGACAACTTCGCTGTCGCCGGAGGCCTCAAGCAAGGCGGCTTCAAGGGAATTTACTTCAACGACTCGGATGTCGTTAAGGTCATTGAAGGCGCCGCCTACACGCTCGCGATTCAACCCAACCCAAAACTCGACGCGTACTTGGACAAGCTGATCGCGAAAATCGCCGCGGCCCAAGAAGATGACGGCTATCTCTACACCGCCCGCACGATCGCAGACGCAAAATATCGATTTCCTGGAAGCGACGGCGGGCGGTGGTCTCACTTGGCCCATGGCCACGAGTTGTACAACGTAGGGCATATGTACGAGGCAGCCGTCGCCCACTATCAGGTTACCGGCAAACGAGCCTTGCTGGACGTAGCCATTCGCAACGCCGACTTGGTCTGCCAAGTGTTTGGCCCGAACTCAGGACAACGAGTCGACGTGCCGGGCCATGAGGAGATTGAGATTGGTTTAGTCCGGCTATACCGAGCCACCGGCGATGCGAAATATCTCAAGCAGGCCAAGTTCTTCATCGATATGCGAGGTCGCAAGGACCTCCGGAAGGAGATCTACGGGTCCTACTGCCAGGATCACAAACCAATCGTTGAGCAAACCCAGGCTGTGGGCCACGCCGTGCGCGGCGGGTACTTGTAC
>CAZWOU010000032.1:0-5759 GCA_964635375.1 uncultured Pirellulaceae bacterium
ATCAAGGCCAAGTTCGACAAGGACATGGAGGTTTACGGCCAGGGCCTGCCGAAAGACAACTTGAATTACAGTAGCTTGCCAGAGAACCTGATTACCGCCATTCGGCAGAAGAACAGCGGTCTGACGGATGCGAACAATCGAGTAAAAACGGCGGTGACCACTCGCGATAGAACAGTGACCGATGAAGCCGCGAAGACGGCTTTGGCCCTGACGGCGGCCAAGAAGGCCAGCGACGACCTGGCTGTGGTCAACACTGAGTTCAAAAAAGCGCGTGGGCAATTAACTTCCCAGTTGGCGGCAACCGCAAAGACGGCAGCGGACCAAAGTAAGCAACTGGTTACCATGAAGGAAACCAGCAAGGCTCGCGAAGAGGTACTGAACAAGGACTTGGAGAACAGGATAACGTTGATAGAGGCCCTTCAAGCTGAGAAAGCAAAGCTGAACGAGAAGGACTTCGAGGTCCCAGACGGCGTGATCTCTTGGGTTAATCAGCGAGCGAATGTAGTTTGGATCAATCTCGGAGCGGCCGATAGCCTCCGTCCTCAGACAACTTTCTCCGTCTACGACCACAACGCCAACGGCGTGGCCAACGCAGAAGCCAAGGCCCGAATCGAAGTGACGAAGATCGTCGGCGCCCACTCAGCTGAGTGCCGCATTATGGAAGACGAATTGGCGAATCCAATCCTTAAGCGAGACCTGATTCACACACCGGCATGGCAACCTGGGCGAAAGCTGCGATTTGCCATGGCAGGCGTCTTGGACGTCGATGGTGATGATCGAAGCGACCCAAGCGTTGTACGCCGCGTGGTGACGATGAATGGGGGCGCCATCGATCTCGAACTCAAGGTAGATGGTTCGGTCAGTGGGCAGATGAGCGTCAACACTCGCTACCTGGTTTTGGGCGAACCGCCTACAGGCACCGATGGTCAAGTCGACGAGAACGTGATGACGACGTACAGCAACGTCATCAAGGACGCTCGACAACTGGGCGTCAGCACGATCTCGCTCGATGAGTTTCTCAACTTCATGGGGTGGCGAGTCGGCTCGCAAACGGTGCCGCTTGGCAAACGACTTGGCGGCTCCTCGCCCGGATCGTACCTCGAAGGCGAAACGCCCGCTGACGCCATCCGCAACGCTCCCAAGCGAGGCGGAGACGGCGCTTTTTAGTCAGCCTGAGTTTAGTCGTTCGCGGGAAGGCCGAATAGCTTTTCCCGGATGTTCTCGATCTGCCGCGTCATGGCTGTCTGCGTGCCCGGTTCGAATTCGAGCAGGCGCGGGTTGACAAATACCTCTGCGGGCGAGGCAAGATGCCGGCGGTGGGCGAGACTGCGCAATAGCCACCATTCGATTAGGCTCAGCTTATGAACTCGGCAGAGCCTTCTGAACAGTCTTTTAGGGCAACGGTACTTTCGGTTTTCCTTGATACGGAAGTAACGGGAAGCAAGCCAGGCCACTAAAACGATGCCCAACACCATCAGCGCGACCATGAACAGGTTGCTCGTGTTGTCCGTCGATTGACGAAAGCCTTCGCTCATCGAGGAGAACCGACTCTGCCCGAGGAGAACTTCGAGGTGGCTGATCGCGGCTTGCGACAGGGTCCGGGAGTCGATGTTCATCTTACGTGTTCTCCGTCGTCGGGACGATTCGATCCGTCTCCAATTCACCCTGTTCCTTGGGGCTAGCCTGATCGGAACTCGGCTCGGATCCGCCTGCGTTCAATCGAGCCAGCGACTCGCGAGCCGCCTCAACCACGGTCGTGTTTGAATCTTGCGCCGCCTGCTGGAGCAGATCGATCACGGAGGGAAGACTGCAGGAGCCAAGCGTCGTGGCGGCTGCGCTGCGAACGAGCGGATCTTCGTCGGAGAGCAGAGGTATGACGATCGCCGAGACTTCGTCGGTCAGGTTCAGCGTGGGGCATATTCCCAGGGCCCGCAGACGCCGCCCCCGCGAACTGCTCTCTAGTTCCGCTACGAGTCCTTCCAAGGCGTCGTTGTCGACTCGGCCGACCGTGCTCCCTGTGTCAGCCCGCGCCTGCTCATCAAGCTCGTCGTAGGACTTCAAGTAGGTCTGAAAGTTGAAATCGCCCAGGCAGTCCTTGGCGACTTTCCGAAGGTTGGAATCATCGCAGTCGGCGAGTTGGAGCAGACGTTTCGTCGCCCCAGGGATTGTGCGAGCGCGAAGTTGCGGCGCGACAATCGCCCGAACTCGGTCGTCTTCGTCATCCGAGGCCTGCAGGACCAGTTCGTTCGCCTCGGGGCCAGGGATGTCGGCGAGCCCTTTGGCCGCCTCGCATCGCCCGCTCACATCCGCTTGCTCAAACGCCATGCGAAGAAAATCGAGCTTTGCCTCGTTTGCCACGCCCGATCGGCAGACGAAGGCGACAGCCGCCGCTTGCTCATCGCTGTTGAGCGCGGGCAGCACGTTCCGTAGCGGGTCGAGCCAGGCAATGGCGGCGATCCGAGCAGTGTTGCGGCCAACGGCTTCGGGCGGGTTCACGCCGATGGCCCTGAACATTCGGCGAACGAAGGGAACGTCACAACGTTGACTTGCAGCGTGCGCAGCGCCGGTGGGCATGTGTTGCATTTGCAACAGGTCAATAATCACTCGCATGACGCCAGGGCGAGTGCTGGAGACCAGTTGGTTGGTCATCACTTGGCCAAGAGCTCGACTCGAATTGTCCAACGCGCCGCGGAGAAACGAGGTTTCCTTCGTCGCCAGCAACAAGTAGGACTCGACCAAGGCGGGCCGACTATCGCCACCCATCTTCCGCATCGCGGACTCGAGCTCACGCATGGCAAAACGTCTCGCCAGCCTGGAGTTGCAGCCCCGCCGCGATTCGCCTTGGCCGAAGAGTTCTTCCGAGAGCATCTCGCAGAGCCGGATGATCGTCAATTCGGAGCGAGCGACAAGCTCCTCGGAGTCAGCCTTGAGAACGACGGCCAGGAGATCCGACACCAAATCGTACTCGCGGCACCAAAGCGCGGCGTCACAGGCATTCGCATGCAACTGGTCGTCCGTGCTGGCGACCCCTTGCTTGATCGCCTCAACCATGTGGTGGGAATATTGGGCGATCAGGGCCTTCCACCGATCGCTCCAATCCTGCCAACGGAGCATGAGCATCGATTGCCCTAGGCACTCCCGCCGCTTGAGGATGGCCGTGAGAGCGTGTTCGCGCATCTCGCGATCTTTCGAATCGAGAAGCTCGACCAGCAAATCACTAGCGGTTTCATTTGGGGTTTCCGCGAGGAAATCAAAAGTCGCGTTGATTCCACCCATCCGCCGAGTCTCCTTGAAACGTCCGTTCCCTGTGTGTAATCCTGTCGTGTAACGCGTTGAGGCGCCCGTCTTGATCCGTCGTCATCGCCTTGGCGGCAACTCCACACCGACTCCATTATTTTGCCGAGTCCGCGCGACCTGCCTAATCATAAGAGTCATAATCCGCACGGCGGCCCGATGGTTGACCCAATCCGCACGACCATCACATCGCGGGTTTTTGACGCAACCGTGCAGCCGCGGACGATTCGCGGGTTGATTTCGGCCCCAACGGCGGCGAAACTAGACGGAAACGAAACTCCGTTCCGCCCACGATCAGCACGCCCCCTTTCCTCCCGGGTTTGCCTGCTGAAACATAGGTTCCAATAGACGATTTCGATTCGACTTTGGCTTTTTCGCTTGAAAGCCAAAGGGGTTCTTGTCTAGAGAGAGTGCGATGTCCAAGCCACTAACGGCCAGTGAGATTCTCGATCGCGAGTTTCTCGAATTGCGAGCCAAGATTTTGCAAGTTGCCGCCGCCTTTGATCGCCTCGATCGAGCTGAAGGCGACGTCGACTGCGATAGCCGGCTCAACCTTTTGCGCGAGGGAATCGATATCTTGTCGAGCCCCAATGAACGGGCCGAGCAGTTTCAGTTACTATTCTCGCGACCTTATGAGGACGACTGGCAGACGACCTACGACTTGGCGCCGAAGTGAGAACGCCTTTTTTCGGGCAACTTAGGTCTTGGCTCGAATCCCCGCTGCCAGCGGTTCATTTGCGGAAAACAACACAACGATTGGAAAAGGCGACATGTACTATCTCGACCCGCACATCCACATGGTCTCGCGAACCACCGACGATTATGAAACTCTCGCCAAGATGGGCTGCGTCGGATTGAGCGAACCGGCGTTTTGGGCAGGCTTCGACCGAGGGACAGCCGAGAGTTTCCGCGACTATTTTAAGCAGTTGACCGAGGTCGAACCCAAACGGGCGGCCCAATACGGAATTCAACACTTCACCTGGCTGTGCATCAACGCCAAAGAGGCGGAAAACGTCGAGTTGTCGCGCGAGGTGATTGCCATGATTCCCGATTTTCTCGACTGCCCCAACGTGCTCGGCATCGGCGAGATTGGGCTCAACAAGAACACAAAAAACGAGGCGACGATATTCGTTGAGCACATGGAGTTGGCGCTGCAGTATGATCAACAAATCTTGATTCACACGCCCCATCTGGAAGACAAGTACCAAGGGACGCGAATGATCCTCGACATGCTCTGCGACGACAGCCGAATCAATCGGTCTCGAGTCTTAGTCGATCATGTTGAGGAGCACACGATTCGGCACGTCTTGGACGAGGGATTCTGGGCGGGCATGACCTTGTATCCCGTGACCAAGTGTACTCCGGCAAGAGCCGCGGACATGGTCGAAATCTACGGAACCGAACGAATCATGGTGAACTCGGCTGGTGACTGGGGACCGTCGAAACCAACAGCCGTGCCGGACTTCATTCTGGAAATGAAGCGACGCGGCCACGCCGAGTCGACGATCCGTAAAATCGTCTACGACAATCCGCTCGAGTTTTTTCGACAGAGCCAAGGATTTTCTTTCACGGCCCCCCATGAACAAGAATCGGCTGAAATGACGTAGAACCCAACCCCAAGACGCCCTGGACTATTTGCCCCCACTCCCAACAAGATTGGCTTCTCTGATGAAAACGATTTGCTCGCTCGCCGTTCTCGGCATTCTGATTCCCACGATCGCATGCGCCGAGGACAAGGGTTTCATCAAAATCTTTGATGGAAAATCGCTTGACGGCTGGGAAGGAAAGAAAGGGTTATGGTCCGTCGAGGAGGGAGCGATCACCGGACAGACGTCGGCCGACTCTCCGCTTAAGAAAAACACCTTCCTGATTTGGCGAAAAGCCCAACTCAGGGATTTCTCGCTGAGGCTGAAGTTCCGCTTGGTGAGCGAAAAAGGCAACTCGGGGATCCAGTTCCGCAGCAAAGAGATGGACGACTTTGTGGTGGGAGGGTATCAGGCCGACATCGACTCGAAGCCTCACCGCTACATGGGCATCTTGTACGAAGAGCGGGGTCGAGGAATCCTCGCGGAACGATCGAGCAAGGTTGTCATCAACGAGCGCGGCAAGAAAGAAAAAGTCGGCTCCACGCTCGACGAGAAGAAATTCATGAGTTCGATCAAGGAGGGTGGATGGAACGACTACTTGATCACCGTCAAGGGGAATCACATCGAACAAAAGATCAACGGGTTCACGACCGTTGACGTCACCGACGAGCAGGCGTCTCGCGCTGCGAAGGAAGGCATTCTTGCTCTGCAACTGCATGCCGGCCCCCCGATGAAGATCCAATTCAAAGACATTCTTCTCAAGAGTAATTAGTCCTGCACAGCGGGCTCGATTACCAGGCGGACTCAATTACCTGGCGGGCTCGATTACCTGGCGGGCTCGATTACCTGGCGGGCTCGATTACCTGGCGGGCTCGATTA
>CAZWOU010000032.1:5859-34061 GCA_964635375.1 uncultured Pirellulaceae bacterium
GGCTCGATTACCTGGCGGGCTCGATTACCTGGCGGGCTCGATTACCTGGCGGGCTACTCTGATGGCGGCCGAATTCGCAAGAATTCGGGTGGCGCCTCAACGCCCGGCCTGGCTGCGGTTGGGCGCGAGTTACAAGGGCGTTACATCATCGCCCCCTTCGATTTGCTATTATCGAATTGGTCTTCCTCGCGGCGACCATATGCGTTTCAATGCCGACCTATACTTTGGCCGGGCGTGTCAGGGCCCAGCATGGTCGGTTGAAGCCCCAGTCAGAGTCAGAGTCAGCCTGTTGAGCGGAGCGGACCAAGCGCTGGTCAGTTATGAATGCGAGTTTGCGCCGATGACAGCCGGTGATTCAGCGAGGCCAATCGACTCGGCGTTCATTTGCGAACCCCACGCTGCGGGCGACATTCGCTGTTCGAACAATTCAGGTAAGCGAGTTCCCATGAGATTTGCATCAATTCTTCAGGGCAACACCCTGCTACTCGTCGCGGTCGCCCTCGGTTGCCTCTGCGAACTTGGGCGAGCTGAGGAAGGGGCAGCCGATTCGCTCAAGAGCGTCATGATTAGCGACGTCCCGCATGTCCATCAGCGACCAGACTTTTGCGGGGAGGCCTGCACCGAGATGTACCTCAGCAAGCTCGGCAAGAAGATGGACCAGGACTTCGTCTTCGACCAGTCGGGGCTCGACCCGCTTGAGGGTCGCGGTTGCTATACGCGTGAACTGTCCACTGCGTTGCGGCGGATCGGTTTCGATACGGGCGCCGTTTGGCACACCGTATCCGCGCGGGATCCGGCTCCTCAACTCAACGCCCTGTTCCGCTCGGTGCACAACGACTTGAGCAATGGCGTTCCCTCGATTCTCTGCATGCACTACGACGAACGGCCAAATTCGACCGAACACTTCCGGCTGGTGCTTGGCTACGATGCGAAGAAGAAAGAGATCATCTTTCACGAGCCCGCGGAGGCCGACGGATCTCACAAGCGAATGAAATTGTCAAAGCTAATGTCGCTCTGGCCGCTCAAGTACGATTCGAGTGAATGGACGGTGATCCGTTTCCGCCTTCAGCCTGGGCGGCTGATCAGCGGGCAGTCTTCCTCTGCGTTGACCAACGCGGATTTTGCCCAGCACATTTTGGCTCTGAAGGGCAAACTGGGCAACTTGAAGAACAGACAGATCTCGCTGAAGAAACAACGAGAGAAGCAGATAGAGACGTACAACGAGCAAGAGCGGAAGCGAGTTCTCAAGGCGCGAGCGGTGGCGGAGAAACGTCGCCTTGAAGCGATCGAAAAGGGCGAGACGCCTCCGCCGTCGCGGCCGATCCGCTTCCGCCCAACCAAGCTCAAGCCGCGCGTTGTAAGCGACTTTCAAATTGTGATCCAAGAGCCCTTTGTGGTTGTCGGCGATGAATCGTTGTCTCAAGTCAGCGCTCATGCCAGAGGAACCATCGCGTGGGCTGTAAGCCGAATCAAGCAGGACTATTTCCAGAAGGATCCCGATCACGTGATCACGATCTGGCTGTTTGCGGGGAAGACGAGCTACGAGCAGAACGTGTACGACATTTTCGACTCCCGGCCCCACACGCCATTCGGATACTATTCGCGCACGGAGCGAGCTCTTGTGATGAACATCGCCACTGGCGGCGGAACGCTAGTGCACGAAATCGTGCACCCGTTCATGGCCGAGAATTTCCCCAAGTGTCCCTCATGGTTCAATGAAGGGTTGGCGTCGCTGTACGAGCAATGCGCCGACCAAAACGGGCACATTTGGGGACAAGTCAATTGGCGCCTTCGAGGCCTCCGCGAGTCGCTCAAGGACGAAGACTACGAAATGCCATCGTTTGAAGAACTCTGTGGCACGTCGACCTATGAATTCTATCGAAGCGACCCCGGTACAAACTACTCGCAGGCAAGGTACCTGTGTTACTACTTGCAGCAGAAAGGTCTGCTCGTCAAGTACTTCCACGAATTCAAACGATCCGTCAAGGACGACCCGACAGGGTTCAAGACGCTGCAGCGAATGGTTGACGAGGAAGACATGGAAGTCTTTCAAGAGAAATGGGAGAAGTGGGTACTCGAACTCTAGCCCCCGTTTTCCCAGAACACGCCGGTTCTAACTGCCGGTTCGCAGTTGAGATTCGATGCGGTGCAAGGCGGCTTGCACGTCGCACTCTCCATTGGGCAGTTGCACAGCGGCGTTTTCGCTCATCCAGCGAGTTACTTTTTGCTGCGCGGAGATAACGGTGCTGTGGCTGCGTTTGCCAAAGTACCGGCCGATCTCGGAATAGGCGGCTCGCGTGTGTTTGCGGGCGAGCCACATCGCCAGCATTCGCGGCTGAATAATGCTGCGAGTCTTGCGATCGGATTGAAGGGTGCGGCGATCGAGCCCGAACACCTCGCACACGGCGCCTTCAATATCATCCATGCGGACCGCTTTTCGCTGACTGCGAAAGATATCGTGTAGGCACTCGGAGGCCAGGTCTTCCGTGATCGGGCTGCGGTGGGCGATGCTCACAGCCTCCAGACGATTCAGAGCGCCGATGACTTGTCGCCCATCGCCGCAAATGCGCGAGGCGATTTCATCCAAGACCTCTGGCGGAACTACGAGCCCGCGTTGGGCCGCTTGAGCTTGCAAAACCGAACGCCGAGTCGCTTGATCCAACGCATCAAGGGCACAGGTCAAACCACCCGTCATCCGCCCGATCAACTCTTGACCGAGTCCGCTGAGTTCCAGTGCGGGGCGATCCGAAGCAAATACAAGCTGACGGCCGTTGCGCTGAATCGAGTCAATCGTGTGGTGCAACTCCACCAGCGTCGCAGGCTTGCCAGCGAGGAACTGCACATCGTCGATGATCAGTAGGTCGAGGTCGCGATACTTGCGGCGGAAGTTGGGCAATCCGCTTCCGTGCAGTGCTTCCAAGAAGTAGGTTGTGAACTGTTCAGCCGACATCATGACAACGCGAGTTGCGTTCAGGTTGGCTCGAGCCGAGCTCTTCAGGCACTGCAGTAACTCAGTCTTGCCGCAGCCATGCGGCCCGTGAATGAACAGAGGCGACCAACGACCTAATCGTGCAAGCGCCGTGGTCGCCGACATGTGGGCCAATTTGTTGCAGTCGCCTAAGACGTAGGACGCCAATCCGCCGCTCGCGACGCCCAGCGGCGCCAAAGTTGCCGCTTCCTTCTTCTTGGGTCCCGCTAGAGGTCGCTTGCGAGTCTTGCGGGAAACGGAAACGCCTCGCGAAACAAATTTCAATTCAGGCGCGCGGCCGACGACATCGAAACACGCCGATTCAAGGTCGTTTCGGAATCGAGTGCGGAGACGGTCAAGCCAGAAGTCATCTGGGGCTTCCACCGAAAGCACGTTCGCTTTGTAAGCGAGACGCACGTTGCGGCCAAACCAAAGTTCAAATCGTTCTTTTCCGACCTTGTCAGCAAGTCGCTCTTGAATTGCTGACACGATCTCCATATCGTCCCTGGTCACGTTGGACGCATCCCATGCGCATACCGCGAACGTTGTGTTGAAAGAGGCTTGCACCAAATCCGTCAACAAGTGGAAGGCGCCACTTGCAGGCCACGAACGCCACAATGCTAGATAAGGCGACGACGACGCGCCGCGTTGAAAATCCGTTACCGAGGCCCGATTGTAAGGCTGCTAGCAAAGGTGTCAAACCACTCGGCTGGCGGTTGGCGTTTTTTTTTTGAATCAACGCCAGCTGCTAGTCGGAAAGTGTGGAAAAAACAGAATATGGGCGGCCCATTATTTTGCCAAACTCGTTCTAAATTCCTGATCCCTTTGCGGTGGAAAACGTGTCGCCCATTGCGGGCCTGAAGCCGCCCCACCGCCACTTTTCGCCGCAACTCATGGCGACGACAGACCTTGCTACGAAGCGTCAGCTGCGATCGGTTTGGCCCACACCTGCTGTTCCGTAAGAGAATGGAAGCTGGAACGGGCGTAGGCGCTAATTGCAGGCGAATTGTCTGAATCCACGGCGACCACAATCCGCTTTCGACCAGCCAAATGTGCTCTCCACTTGGCGAATTCAGCCAAGTATGCTCCCAATCCGCGACCCCGATATTCAACGTTCAGTCCCATGTACACTAACTCCCATCGCTCAGTCGACGGGTGATCGGTCAACAGAAGACAGCCCACATCCTCCCCCTCGGCCCGCACGAAGAACCAATTCTCTTCGCGAAAATCCCCCGTCTCGCGGTAGCCCTCAATGACCGACGCCAAGCTACGCATTCCAGCCACATTGGGGCAGTCCAACGATTCGTTGTAGGTGGCCTCGATGACTTGGCTGAGCCGCTGAAATTCGGATTCGCGGTAGGATTCGAGCGTCACGTCCCGCTCGGACGGCTGGCCAGCGGTCTCGACGTCGGCCTCCAGGTACGAGAGACGGGCAATGCTGCGAAACCCCACACGCTCAAGGAGCGCGGCGTCGGCCTCAAGAGGAATCGTCGCTTGCATGTAGCTCGCCCCACGCCGCACCAGTTCGGCCTCCAGCTCGCTCCAAACCCGTTCCAGCGCACTATCGCCCACTTCGCCAAGCAGACGCGGCAGACGCACAAAAACCTGGTCGGCCGAAACGATTTGAGCGGCGCAGGCGGCGACAAACCGATCGCGTTGCTTCGCCGCGAAGACCAAGGTCTCGCCCTGGGCCGCCTGGCGCATCGTTTCCGCCGCCAGCCTCGCTCGATCGGCCACGGGCAACTGGTCGTAGAGAAACCCCAGACAGGCGATTAGCGAAGCCCCGTGGGGTTGTTCAATTGTGATCTCGACGTCGTTGGACATGTAGGTAGCATAGCGAAGCCTGGGCATGAGGCCAGTCGATCTCGCCATGACCATCGATTATTCCTCAGGAACCAGCCAAACCAAGCTCGCACGGTTGGCCAAACTACCCCTATAATTGGCATAATGATCGGGTACGAGAATCAAACATGGTGTTGAAAGATCGCGGCCAGATAAGGCATTGTGAGATCGCACTGGACACGTCCGGCGAGCCGCAGCAAGGAGACCTTAGGAATGATCAATCACAAGCCGCTTGGGCGATCGATTGGAAGGTCGTTCGCATGGTCGATAGGGCTCTGGTTTGCCATCGCCAATTCGCTACTCGCCCAATCGGCGTTGGAGCGGCTTGAGCAACGACTGGGTGGCGAGGCCTCGAGGCCAGCGCCGGCGGCGGGGGTTAACCAGCCGTACCTTGGTTTTCGCGGAGACACAAGTGTCGATGGCGGAGTGGAAGTGCTGGCGGTCGACCGCGGCGGTCCCGCGGAGTTGGCGGGGATTCGCGTCGGCGATGTCATCACGCGCTTCGACACGACCCAGGTAGCCGGTTTGGCGACCTTGTCTCGCGCTATCGCCGGCGCTCGAGCGGGACAGACTGTGCCAATCAAATTGCGGCGCGTGCGGACGTCGATCGCCACCACGATGCGGTTGGGCCGAGTCGCAGGAAACGCGCCCGAGACGCCACTCGCCTCTTCGGGCACTGCCCCGACGGAAAACCCTGAATCCGCCAGGGGATCGCTGGGTGTTTCC
Organism: uncultured Pirellulaceae bacterium; assembly: GCA_964635375.1. Lineage (GTDB taxonomy): Bacteria > Planctomycetota > Planctomycetia > Pirellulales > Pirellulaceae > CAZMNY01. The sequence continues at coordinate 11,396 of CAZWOU010000032.1, forward strand.
GTAGTCCAGATGACCGAAGCGGCCCGAATCGCCAACAATCTGCGGGTGAGGCAAGGGGCGTTGATCACCGCCGTCGCGCCTGGCGGCGCCGCCCACAAAGCCGGCGTGCGAGTCGGCTCAGTTGTGACCGCCGTGGATGGGCGCCGCGTGCAAAAGCCTGAAGACCTGATCGCCATCATCAACGCGTCCCGAATCGGCCAGACGTTGCAGCTCTCGCTCTACGAAGGCGAAGTCCTACAAGTTCGCAGCGTCGTCTTAGCGCCCCGAGCAGTCGCGACGCCAAGCGGACTGGAGAATCGATTCGGCGAAGGCGGCCGGCGCCCAGTGCTCGGCGCGCTCGGGCGGTTGCTCGACGATGTCGTGGGCAAACGACCCGCACCACTGGCCGGACCAGTCCCCCGACCGGCGGCTGCCCCCCTTCCCGGTACCAGGTTGCCCGGCGGCGCGTTGCCCACAGATGGAGACCTGCCCGGCGTGTCGAGTCTCGATCGAACCACGCCTCCTCGTTTGGACTCTGGTGATACCGCGGTTCTCATTGAACAGATTCGAGCTCTGCAAGAGACCATCAGCCGACTCGAGCGCCGCGTCGCGCGACTCGAAGGCCCGCTCGGTGTTAAGGAGGCAGCTCCGGAGGCGGAAGACCTGCCCGCGCCTAAACTTCCAGTTCCACCGCCGCCCAAACCGGCGCCCGCGAAACCCGAACTGGCGCCGCCCAAAGTGGACACGTAGAACTGCGTTCGCGATGGCAATGCTACCTGAGAAGGTCAGCACACGGCACGGCGCGAGAAAGCCACCTCAGCTTGAGAGGCGACCGATGAAGCAGCTGGCCATCTACCTACACTTGGCCCGCGCCGCCTCCTATCGGCTCCGCCCCATGGTGCAAGTCAAGTTGCTTCTCTTGGCGGCTATCGTCGCCTACCAACTACGATTGCTCAGAATCTGCGCAGCTTGCAGAACCAAGATGCTGGAGCTGAACCGAAACCACATGATGCGCCGCTGGCCTACCATCGGTGATGCGCTCGACGATCCCGATTTCCGCCATTTCCTTCACCAAGTGGAGCGCCGATATCCATTGGAGAAAGCTGAGCAGATGTTGGAGGGACTAGATATCGACGCGGCGAACGAACGAGAAACCTACTTCACCGATGAAGAGTATGCCGCATCGCTCTTGGGTGTCTCAGTCAGCTCGCTCGAAAAGTATGGCCCGGCCGATGAACTGCCCGGTTGAGATGCCCGTCCTACCAGCGCCCGTCCTACCAGCGCCCGTCCTACCAGCGCCCGTCCTACCAGCGCCACGTTGAGTCACGCTTGAGCCCTTGGGCAATCTGTTGGAGTTCTTGGCCGACTTTCAGATGCGAACGCGGACGGTTGATTTCCATACGCACTGCGTAACGTGAATAGGGCGAGTCAGCTCGCACGACGCCAGTGTTTTCGATCTTCAGAAAACTGGTCGGCAGCCCGTTCCAACGCGCTAAGTAGAGCCCGGCGCCAGGTGACGCCTGCGGCTTGAGCCCGAATGACGACGACACAAGTTGTTCCAGTCGACGAGGGTCTCCAGTCGCGCCGCGAAAGCTGATCCGCTGCAAGCGATTGTTGTCGTCAAAACAGTAGGTCAACGAACCAGCCACATCATCCAGTTGCATCCCCGAAACCACTGGCACCCGGAAGCCCCGCATCGAATCGATCTCCAGAACGGAAACCCGCGACCAATGCTGCATGATCCACTCAGGCGTCGCGGAGAAACGAAAAACCGTTTCCAAGTCGCCAACCTCCGGCCCGGACAGCAAAGCGCCGGGGTGTGCGCCGTCCGAACCATCCGCGGCGGCGCCTTCCCGCGTCTCGCCCGCAATCGTGAGCAGGTTCCCAATCGAAGTGTTGGGTGTGCCCGAGCCTTGGTTCGAGTCGCCGCCGCCCCAACTGGCCAGCTCCAGCTTGCCCGTGTGCAGTAGGTAGGGGACGCCCATGGCCAAGCCAAGCAGCAAAGTAAGGGCCAGTTTGCGTGTCATGAATTTGAACATAGGCACCTGCGTGAAAATGATCTCGCCCATCCCCGATATGCCGCTCAAAATCGACTGTCCGCTCGCCTTTCCCTCGGCGAGAGGCGTCGCCATTTCGCTGAACGAAGGGCGACACGTATGGATCAAACAGTCCGCAAAGAGCCTATCGAGAGAACTCATCTTTCCCTATTTCGGCAGCTGGGCCGTCTCGCCGCCAATTCTCCAGCTCTGGCAAGTGCGACCGACATGACTGACCAATCCGGAAAAACCGGCGCCGACAGCCGGCCTCCGACAGCACGAAAAACGGGAGCTCCAAGATGATTGGAGCTCCCGTTGAGCTGTTCTTGATTCGCGGCCAAGACCCGTTCCGCAGAGCGAGACCAAGCCGCGATCCGAAGGCGAGACGCCTAGTTTTCTGCTTCGATTGCAATTGGGCGATATGGGGAAATCGTGCCGCTAAGCTGCTGGTAGATGTTGACTTGCAGCAAGCAAACGTATCTGCCCAGTGGAGGACCGTTTTGGTGGACGAGCTCAATCAGGCCGCCACCCAGATTTTTGTGAACGATGGCCGTGTGGTGCCACATCCCGATTGGATAGCCGTCCGGACCTTGAATACTGACACCCTCAAGTTGAAAAAGGTCGCCTGGTATAAGCAAGTCGTCCATGGCAATGAGCTGGCCATATTCATAACCGAGGTTGGGATGTTGAGCTTGCGACTCGACGAGCGCCGATGCAGCCAACGTCCAACACTCGCCGTTACCGACCATGTAGCCCTTCATTTCGTGACAATAGCTCCACACCTTGCGATTCTCGGCATACCCCAGATTCTCGACGTCGTTCCCGAGGTCCATCACGAGTCGCTTGAGTAGCTTGCGAGTTTTGGCGTCAAATACTCGCACCGCAACGGCAATCTCCTTCTCGCTTCGACGATAGTCCGCAGTGACCAAGAGATCGAAAGGAAACTGGCCCTGTAAATCGTCGATCAACTCTTTCGGAGGCGACGCCTCGTCCCCCAAAATGAGATGCTCGACCCGAGCCGGCACTTCATAGCCCTGTTCCAAGAGCAGATTGAGCAGTTGGTCGAGCACCGCAGGCGCCGCGGGCCAATGCTGGTCGCTATTGGCGTAATGAGGCACGGCTGCCGCCATGATCTTCTTGCCTTTGAGGATCGGCGCGAGTTGCCTCAAGGCGCCGGTCATCTGGTGCGATAGCGGCATCGCTTTCTTGGCTTGTTTCTTCTTTGCTTGTTTCTTCTTGGCGGTTGAACCCGCAGCTTTCGATTCTGCTTGTTGGTTCGCGGCGTCGGCTGTCGCCTTCTTGTCCTTTGCCGCCGTCGGAGTCGGGTCGTCGGCAAGCGTTGGGCAGGCGCTCACAGCAAGGCAAAGCCAAAGTCCATGCACCAGCATTCTGCGATTCATCAGTGTGATTCCCATTCAAGTGGTTACGAAACGTAAATTCAAAAATACGTGAGCCCCAAGACTAGAAACAACATCACGAAAATGCGGACAATCACGCCGCCAGTCGGATGAAGACTAGATTGGAAATCAACGCATCGGCGAGTGATTTCCCAACGCGGGAGGGAACGAACTAAGGTGGGTCAAGCGTGTCCGCAGCAACTGCCCGCTTGATGATTAACATCGTGTCGAATCAATCTAGGCGAGTGCTGCGCTCTACCTAGATACCGCCTCGTGCCAGATAGTCCGTTAGGCGAGCCACCAATAGATGACAGTTAGATAATTTGGGCAACAATGGGTATCAGCCTATTTTGCGTTTTTTGCGCATTTTTTTGGCAACGGACCGAGGCCATCGCAACGACGCAATTACTCCCTTATGGGGGCATGAAACGGCTACATCTCCACTCGCTAACTAGTTATTCCAAAGCTGGCCAACTCTGGTCCACGGCTTGAGAGAGTCTTGCCAAAGAGAGTCTTGCCAGCAGTCTTATCCGCCCGCTGGTCGTCAGCCCTTCTCTCTCCCAGGCTCGGCGAATCGGTATCATGTAGCCGATGACGCGAGTCCCCGGTGACGCGAGTCCCAGGTGACGTAAATCACAGCGCAGTTTGGTGTTTTGAAATGGGCTGGAGGCAGGCGATGAACTTGGAGAAGTTGGTGTTCTCGCTCGAACGATTCGGCTCGGTATTGCCGGAATTGGTTCGTGGCGTTTCTATCGATGACGGGCGTTGGAAGCCAGCGGATTGCGGCTGGTCCCTGTTGGAAATCGTCTGCCACTTGGCCGACGAAGAGGAGTTGGATTTTCGCGAACGCGTTCGGCGGACCGTGTCGAATCCTGAGGAACCTTGGCCAGCGATCGCCCCCGAAGGCTGGGCGGTCGAGCGGCGATACAACGAAAGATCAATGGGCAAATCGGTGTCGAAATTTCAGTCGCTTCGGGCGGAATCGATCGTCTGGCTCCGTTCACTGGACGGCGTTGACTGGAATCGGGCCTACGACCATCCCAAGTTCGGCCAGTTTCGAGCCGGTGATATTCTGGCCGCTTGGGTTGCCCACGATCATCTTCACCTACGGCAGATCGCGAAACGCATGTATCAACTGACCACGCGAGATGCTGGCGAGTACTCAACCCGATACGCGGGCGAATGGAGGGAGTGAGGGCGGAGAATCTCGTTTACGGCCCAGATGCTCCGCGTTCCGCCGCAATCCTCGATGGACCCGGGGCCAAAGCGGACATGCCGCTGGTGTTGCCGGCAAGTCGGCTTCGGCGGCAGGCTTATCTACTCGGCGAAGACTCAGAATTCATCGCCGCCCATCAAACGTTCTTCGACCTTGTCGGCTTGCCACGCAACGGCCGTGATCAGCCGGGTCACCTCCATGATGTCGGCCGTGTCGGACAGTTGGTTAGCTTGAACGACAAGGTACTCGCCGGAGTCGGACCCTTGAATCGCGAAAGCGCCATGCACCATTTGCATGTTGTAGCGCAGCAGAGTCATCGCGTTTTGCTCGGCCGCCGGCCCGCACTTTGAGGTGTAGGAGATAATGTTATGGCCTTCGGTGTCTTTGCCGCCGAACTGAACTTGAACGGTCTGTTTACGAAGGGCGCCGATGGGCATCGTAACTTGCCAAGTGTCCCCGTCCTCCTGCACAGTCCAGCTCGAAGACTCACAGACCGTCTTGACCATTGCCTTGGGGTCGACCGACACGGGCTGAAGGTTGGCAAAATCCATGCCCGCGCCCGCAACGGCCCCAGCCGCAGGAGCCTGCTGTGCTGGAGCCTGCTGTGCCGGAGCCTGCTGTACTGGAGCCTGCTGTACTGGAGCCTGCTGCGGGGGGGCCTGTTGTTGCCCCGGCATCATCGCTTGGTGAATCATGCCTGGCATCATCATGCCGAACCCAGCGCCCATCCCCATTCCCATCGCGTTGCCGCCCGTGCCGCCGCCCTGTTCAGCCATCTTGGCCATACTATTGGCTGCTTGATACATCGTGAACGCTTGCAAATCGCCGATAGCGCCCATGCTAGAGCGTGTATCGATGGCCTTCTGAACTTCTTCCGGGGGCGTGATGGAATTGATAAAGAAGTCCACCAGTTCGAGACCGTACTTGCCGAACTCTTCGCTGACCTTAACGCGAGTCGCGGCGGCAATTTCGTCGAACTTGGCGGGCAGATCGAGCATCGCAATGTTGAGCGTGCCGAGCAGATCGGTCATGCGTGAGACGATCAAGTCCTTGAGGAAGGAAGCCACTTCGTCGGTCGTGTATTTGCCTTGCGTTCCCACCAAGGTGTTCACGAGCAGGCTTGCATCCGTGACGCGAAACGAGTATTTGCCGAAACTGCGCAGGCGGACGATGCCAAAGTCCTTGTCGCGCACGGTGATTGGCTGGCGAGTTCCCCACTTCTGATCGAGGAAGGTCTGCTTGCCGATGTAATACACCTGCGCAGTGAATGGCGACTTTTCCCAAGGGATGGTCAGGATTCGCGTGAGAATCGGGACGTTGGCCGTAGTCAACGTGTAGCGCCCGGGACCAAAGGAATCCATCGCCTTGCCATCGCGAAAGAACAGAGCTTCTTGGCTCTCCTGCACGATCAGTTGAGCCCCGAACTTGATGTCGGCGGATCCCTGTGGCGGAATTCTGTGGACCAGTGAACGGTTCGATTCGTCGAAATACTCAAGTACTTCTAGTCGGATGCCCATGGGGTGGAGTTTCCTCTGAAAGGTGTGTCAGGAATCTGTTTCGATCAGTCGCCAAGGCCTTGCAGCATTTCGCCTCGCATGGCGAATCGTTTTTCGGCGTCGGTGATTTTGGAGAGCAAGTCATTGGCGACGTCACTTGGAGTATCGTTCTTCACCGCCAGCGAGTTCAGGTCCTTTGTCAGCGCTTCGACTTGATCCACCATTGCCAGATCGTGCTGGTAGACTTTGTCGAGCAGTTCGACGTTGACTTTGACGAAGTCAAAGAAACCGCTATAGCCGCGGACTTGAGAACGGATCGTTGATTCAAACTTATCGAGCCTGGTTCGGACTCGCTCAAGAAGCGGCATCGCGTCGATTTCGGCTCGCTCGACCATCGCTCGCATATAGTCGTCCAAACCCCGCTTAGAGGCCTGGATCTTGTCGGCGATATACTTCCGTATGAGAAAGTCGCTCTCTTGCCGGTAGTCCTTTTCCAAATAGCCGCGAAAACCGGGGATGTACCTGAGGAAAGACTCAATGTAGCCTCGACTATCGGCGTGTTTCTGCGGATCGGGCACGTCAATCCTCCTCGTTGAGCACCGGGGAGCGGCACAGTCTGGGCGAAGTGTGGCGTTGGGTCATTTTAGGCGGATGCAGCGTTCCGTCTGGGCGCGGAATATCCTGCCTGGAAACCTCAAGATCGTCGTCTGAACGTCCGAATGGCATTCAAAAAATCCCCCAGACCGGTCGGCCACCACAGCCCGCGAACCAATCCTAAAGCGATATCGTAACAAAGTTTGCGAGGAATCATACGGCCTTGGGGTTCGTCTGGCGGCTGCAGCGGCGTTTTGCTAATATCCCGCCGCATTTCCCTATCCGCACCGACATGGATGTCATATTTGGATCTCCGATGAAGCATATTTGCCTTCTTTGCCTGGTCTCCGCTTCTTGCCTCTGTGGCTGTAGCGACGGTACGTTGCCCGAACTGAACTCGATGAATCCCTTCCAGCGCCGCCAGTGGCAACAGGATCTCAGTTTTGGCCCGACTTTCCACGAACAGATTGCTGAACTAAAGACCATCGAGGCCCAAGGGTCTCGCTTGTCGGTTGCTGAGCAAGAGTTTCGGGTGAACCAACTGACGGAGTTAATCCGCAACGAAGAGAGCCCCCTGCTCCGCTCCCACAGCGTCAAGGCGCTGGCGGCCATCCCCCAGCCAGGCGCCTCCTTTGGCCTAGATATGGCCAGCGCGGATGAAGAAGTTGAGGTGCGCGTCGCAGCGTGCCAAGCTTGGGGAGCTCGAGGCGGAGCGAACGCGGCCGAGTCGCTCGCTACCATGGCTAAGACCGACACTGACGTCGATGTGCGAATCGCCGCCGTCGACGCGCTCGGAGGATTCAAGGACCAGAGCCCAATTGCCGTCAAAGCACTCGGTGAAGCGCTCGATGATCGAGACCCTGCCCTGCAGTTGAAAGCAATGCGGTCGCTCGGCCAAGTGACAGGGCGCGACTATGGAAACGATGTGGCCGCCTGGCGAGCGTTCGCCCAAGGGCGCGAACCGAACCGCCCCGAGAGGTCGGTCGCGGAACGAGTGACCAGTTGGTTCTATTAAGCAATCGGCGTCGCCTCAAGCGAATTCTCTATCCTGAATGCAGCCTTACGTCGCGAGCCGGGTCAAATCCGCTCGAGTGAGGACCAATCGGCGATATATCGGCCCGCTTCCCAGTCCGATCTTGCAACGCCTTGCAAACAACTCGGACTCGCTCAGCCCGCTTTGCCGCCATAACCGGCATTCTTTGCTCAGCTTACAGGCGAGCAAGTGTGGTCGTGGCGGTTTCTCGGAATGTATTGGGTACTGGCGCTTCTACAGATGCCGATGACTCTTACTGCATCTTCCAGCCTCGCCGCAATCTTCTCACTCGAGCGTGCGGCCAAGATCAAAGCAAGACCGGGCACCTCGTTCGCGGCGACTGGCCGCCCGCCCTGGAACCCTCTCAAACGGATTCGCCATGCCTCGGACCATCATTTCCTCTTCCCTGCTGTTATGCACGTTATTTGGCGTAAACCACTGGCTTCAGAGCGCGAGCGACGCCGACACGGGCGACGGTTTCTTCTATGATCGCCCCGCTGGCCCCTACCTCGAACCCGAATGGTATGAACGCCAGGAGAGGATTGCAGACGCCAAACAACGTCAACAGGACAACGGCGCCGAGCGAACTGAGATCACGCGAGCCCGCGATTTCGGCGCCCCGGCCACCGACCGCCCAGCATCCACTGGAAGCACTGGAAGCGCACTCCCCGCAAAGGCCAAACAGACTGAAACGGAGCCTCCGGCTGAAACGGAAGAGACTGAAACTGAAACGAAGCTTGGCCCTCATCCTGCAAGTTCTCAGCAGGGGGCTGAGACTCGCCAACAAGAGGCGGTTGAAACTGTCCAATCGAACGAGCCGTCGATTCTATCCCAGCCGCCCACTGGCGAACTGGCGGACTCAACGCTCGAGCCGCCAGTCAAGCCGCTAACCGGACCGTGGAGCGACCAAGAGGTTCAGGTCGCCCCGGTTGAGCCGGCGCGGGCGCAGCAAGCGGAACCGCCAACGGTCGGCAATACGGACGCGTCGCAGTCGCCTGACGAGAGGTCAACCGTGTCGAGCGATGTGGAAACTGAGCTTAGCCCGCGTAAGGTGGCTCAGTTTCGCGCGGCCCATGGGGAATTGAGTTCAAAGCCGCCCGCGCCCGATTTCTCAGCAAAATCGCCCAAGCCAGTTCGCCCGGCCACTGAGATCCGAGACTCTATCCGCCGCTCACTGCGGGAGACGCTTGACTCCGAACCCACAATCGAGACCGCAGAGAAAGCTCCAGCATCAGCGCCAGCCACATTGCCGGCCGCCAGCGGGGACGAGCAGGTCCCGCGTGACTCGCAGCCCATCGAACCCAGTACGCCCATCGAACCCAGCACGCCGACCAAGTTGACAGCGCCAACCGAATTGCCGCCGCCGGCCCCTGCGCCACCAGCCCCTGCGCCACCAGCCCCTGCGCCACCAGCCCCTGCGCCACCAGCCCCTGCGCCACCAGCTCCTGCGCCGCCGGCCCTAGCGCTGCCAGCCCCTGCGCCGCCGGCCCTTGCGCGGCCATCCCCAGCGCCGCTGGCCGCCCCGCAGGATCTTGTGGACGAGAAGCGACCGACTGAGCCCGGTTTGCTTCTACCGCCGCCGACGCTGTCGCCCGAAATGAAGCAAATGAAATCGCGAATCCGGACAACCTTGGCGTTCTACTACCACGACATGGAAAACTACCGCACTCGAAGCCCCTGGGGCGTGATGCACTCGATGTTGCCATTCGGAGTCGACTCGCAGATGGTCGTTGACGGCCGGCGGGTCAACACGTTGGGGTGGCTTTGCTGGAACCGTCCCTGTCGCGGCCAACGACTACTATTCACCGAGCATGGGGAACTTCGCACCCGGCAAGGTCCGGGAGTTCAAGGTCATCGGGGGCAATTCCTGGCCATGTTGGCCCAGTCAAAAGTCAAGCGGGACTTTGCGATCCGCGCAGATGGCAGGAATTTCACGGTCAATGACCTGGTTCGCTACGAAATGGAGACATGCCGCCCAAAGGCGGAATTGACCTTCAAGCTGATTGGGCTCTCGCACTACCTCAAGTCCGACACCAGTTGGACGACGACCGACGGCGAACGATGGAGCGTCGAGAGGTTGATTGAGGAGGAGTTGGCCCAGCAGATCGACGGCGCGGCATGCGGCGGCACGCACCGGCTGATGGGATTCGCCTACGCCGTGAACCGCAGGCTCAAACGCAACGAGCCGCTCAACGGGCAATGGCAGCGGGCCGCCGCCTTTGTCGGTGAGTATCAGGAACGGACCGCCACGTTGCGAAATCAGGACGGAAGCTACAGTACAAACTGGTTCGAGCAGCCTGGCGACGAGGACGACTTGGAGCGACGGATGCGAACGACGGGGCATATCTTGGAGTGGCTCGTCTACTCACTGCCTCAAGAGAAGCTCGAAGAGCCGCAAATCGTGGAGTCCGTTCAGTACTTGAATCACTTAATGTTCAGCAACCGCGGCCGCGAGTGGGCCGTGGGACCGAAAGGCCACGCCATCCGAGCTCTCTCGCTCTATGACGAGCGAGTGTTCGGCGGCAAACCGGGACAACGTCAAACCGAACTTGCGGAAATTGCCAGACGGATAAGGTAGTTCAAGTTGCAGTGATTTTGTTTTCTCATTACGATGTACGCGCGGAGCCAGCCCCACCCTTGGCTTCGCTTTCTCTCCGCTTCAACTCCCCATCCCAGCCGTGGGCGAGTTGGCCATCAATCTAATCCGCCTCACCGTGCACTCACGATCGAGTTGTTGTGATCGCACTCAAAACGAACACGACAGCGTCGCATGCCGTCCGCCAAGTTCACCAAACAGTTTGCATTCTTCTTTGAGATGGCGGTCAAGCTGTCCGATGCGGCAGAGGCGGACGCAATCCTGGTGATGTTGGATGACGCCACGGACTGGAAGAAACTGAAGGAACTCGCGGGGGATCAGCGAGTGCTGATTGCCGCCGACCAAGAGGACGAGTTGTCCGGGGCCGCTGAGGTGGGCTTCGCAACGGTGTTGATCGACAAAGACGAAGCCCCCGTCCTGGAGAAGCTCACGCAGGCCTTGCTGGAGAGCGTCGCTGACGATTTAGTCACCCATAGCGCCAACGTGATCGCGATCTATAGCGGTTTTGAGGCGGGAAATATCGACACGGTCAGCTTCATTCGCTTGGATGAACATCTGGGCCGGCTGACGTCGAGGGACCTGCAAGCGCTGGAAACGCGAGTGCCGCTCGACACGCTCAAGCTCGTTGTTGATTTGGCGATCGAGATTGGGCGAGAAGGACGAGAAGGGAAGCCGGTCGGCACGATGTTCATCGTGGGCGACACTCGCAAGACCATGGCCATTTGTCATGCGGCAGGCTTTGACGCCGTCAAAGGCTACGGTCGAAAAGAGCGCAACTTGCAGGATCGGCGCACGCGAGAAGCGGTCAAGGAAATCGCCCAACTGGATGGCGCGTTTCTCGTCTCCGTTGACGGAACCGTCGAAAAAACCTGCCAAATCGTCGGGGCCACCCACGCCAACATTACGCTCAGCAAAGGGCTCGGCTCGCGGCACTGGGCAGCGGCCGCGATTACGCGCACTACCAAGGCCGTGGCCATCGTCGTCAGCGAATCCAACGGGACGGTGAGGCTTTTTCAGAACGGTGAAATCATGTTGCGTATCGAGCCGTTTCGACGGGCGATGAAGTGGGTTGAATTCGAATACGATCCGCCGGCGAGCGGTGAAGCGTAACTGGGCCAATGCCAGCGCCTTGGCGAAAGTGCTTCAGACCAAGTCGAAACGGCGAAGCAACTCCTCGGGCGCTTGGAGGTCAATCACGCGGAGTTCGCCTACAAACGGCTCTGCTTGAGACGTCAAGAGACCTGGCTTTGCGGCCAGTAAAGTACAGGTCAGGTCAGCCCGCAATGTCGGCTCCACTGGTTCGCCCGTATCGGGATTCAATCCGCTGGGCAGATCAATCGCCAATCGCTGAAGAGACGACGTCGAGTTGAGGCGCCGAATAATCTCGTCTATGGGCGGTCGGGGCGCTCCGACCGCGCCGACGCCGAGCAAGGCGTCGATTGCCCATTCCGCCTGCGGCAACTGATCCAGAAGAGAATCAGGTCGGCTCTCGTCGAGATACTGAACCTGCACGCCAGCCTTCTTGGCCCGCAGAAGATTCGTCTGGACGTCACCTCGATAGGCATCGCGATTCGCCACAGCAACGACCGACGCGTCAACGCCGTTGCCGAACAAATGCCGGGCCGCCACGAAGCCGTCGCCGCCATTGTTGCCCTTGCCGCAGAACACGACGACCGCGCCGCCGTTGAAATCCGCTTGTAGGAGGGCGTCGGCGACTCCGCGCCCAGCCGACTCCATCAGGTCCAGCCCCCTCAGGCCAAACTCTTCACTGGCGATCCGATCGAACTGGCGGACCTGCGCACTGGTCAGTAAGTTGGGCATGGCAAGAACTCCGACCGTCACCGTCGATCTACCCCGATGGTGTAATCGCCCGCTAGGGGCCGCCCGGGCCCATGCATTCGCCGCTTCCGCACTGAGGCCACGCGCAATCACGGCTCTCGGGACATGCGGTCGGCAACTCGCGTTTGCTGCCGGTGTGGGCCGCCGGAGCACTCAACAGACGCTGAAGTCTCCTCCCGCCGCAACTCGGACACTCAGGAGCCTCGCGACCGCGAATTAGCAATTCAAACTCCTCTTGGCAGCCCTCACACTCATATTCGTAGATCGGCATGACTCAACTCACAATCATCGGTTTGTTCGCCTTAACGACGCTTCTATACATTGTACCCACTCTACAGGCGGAGTCTCGGGCGATTCGTCTTCCGGCCAAGTGGAATTAAGCAGTGGAGGCAAGTATCATGAAGGGCCGCACGCCAAGGGAGCTCGAATGAAACCGGGCTGGCGCCTGACCGTCGGAAGAAAACCGCCAAAGAACCCTTGGCTTGGCAAACAAGAAATACCGTCGATCGGAATCAGCGCAAATGCAATTGACCAGAAAGCTGCCTCCTTCCACAACTCGTTCCCTAATCCTCACAATATCTGTCGCTTTGGCGACTAGTGGCAATGGGTGCTCGCCGCCCCAAGAGCCGTCCGCGGCGCCAACGAATCAGGGAACGGCCGATCCGGCGGGGGGGGCGGGAGCGGTCGTGCCCAGAGCGAGGGGAGCAAGCATCTCCATATCACCCGACGAATATCGCCGGTTGCGGCATACGGTTTTCTTCCGGTTCAAAGAGAGCTCCTCGAAGGAAGATGTCGACAAGGTGGTCGACGCTTTCCAGCAACTGCCGGAGAAGATTGAGGAGATCGTTGGTTTCGAATGGGGTGAGAACAACAGCCCCGAGAACCTCAACGACGGATTCACCCATTGTTTTGTCTTGACCTTCGAGGACGACGCGGGGCGCGAGGTCTACCTGCCTCACGCTGCTCACAAGGCGTTTGGAGACGTCCTCCGCCCCCACATGGCCGATGTTTTTGTAATCGACTATTCCGGCTGGAGGCTGTTGCCGCGGCTTGAGGAGAAGCTCCGCCATGCCGTCTACCTCAAATTCAAGGATGACGCCGCGAAGAAGGATGTCGAAGAAATTGAGAAGGCGTTTGCCAACCTGCAAACGGAAATCAAGGAAATCAAGATTCTTGAATGGGGTCTCAACAACAGCCCGGAAAAACACGACGACGGGTTCACCCACTGTTTCATGCTTACCTTTGACTCTGAGGAGGGTCGGGAAACCTATTTGAAGCACGAAGCACACCAGGCTTTTGGCAAGAAGCTCGGGCCAGTCGTGGACAAGGTTCGGGTGCTCGACTACTGGGTTCGAGACTAGCAATTCGCCCTACGTATCGCGTTCGCCAAAACAAGCTTTGTCGGTCGGGGGAATCGTGGACTGCGAACTCCCCAGGCGCCAAACCAGCCCCTGGTCCGGGCAAGGGACTTGACCCTGTGCGGCGCTCGTTGTATCAACAGCCAATAAGTGGCGGCATACCTATGCTGCATTTTCTATTCACCACAGCTAAGCCTTAGGGGACTCGGGTGACGATTCTACGTTTAGGTTCCAACGACAAGTACGCCAGCGGTTGGGAATCGGCCTTTGGCAAGCCAGCCAAATCCGCGACGAAAGCAAAAACAACCACAAAGGCGAGCGCCCGGAAGAAGACCGCCAAGAAGAAGACGGCTAAGAAGAAGACGAAGAAATAGGCCGGGCTGCTTCTTCCCAATTCCGCGCGTGAAGAACGAGAATGCGATGAAAGTGCATATCAAGTACTGCTCTCTTTGAAACTACACGCCGACGGCGGTCAGTTTGGCCAGCCATCTGCTTGAGACCTTCAAACAACAGATATCGTCCTTGGAACTTGAACCGGCCGGCGGCGGCTGCTACGAGATCACCGTGAATGGCGATTTGGTCTATTCCAAATTGAGCACGGGCGAGTTCCCAGCCGATGAAGCGGTCAGTGCGAAGCTGAGTGAGCTGCTCTAAGCCCCACGCTCTAAACTTGGCCCACTGGCTCTAAACTTGGCCCACTGGCTCTAAACTTGGCCCACTGGCTCTAAACTTGGCCCACTGGTCGCGTGCGGGCGAGGCGTCTCTTCGACTCGGGAACTGAGTGCTAGGCTCGTGAGAGAAACTCGCCAGATCGAGTGTCCACCTTGATCCTCTCACCCTGTTTGAGATATTCGGGCACTTGGATGCTGATGCCCGTTTCCAGCTTGGCTGGTTTGGTCCGTCCTGTCGCGGAATTCCCTTTGACGCCCGGATCGCACTCTGTGATATCCAATTCAACCGTGGTCGGGAGCTGAATCCCAACACACTCGTCGTTGTAGATCAGGGCTAAGACTCCATCGAGCGATTCGGTCAGGTACTGTGTTTCCTCAGCACAGTCCTCGAGCGGCAGGGAGTACTGGTTGAAGTCGGTTTGGTCGAGCAAGTGCAGCGATTCGGCGTCGCTGTACATCATCTTGACGCTCCGCCGCTCAAAGTCGGCGTCCTCTAACGACTCTCCGCCTTTGAGCGTAATGTCCGTCTTTTGCTTGCTGACTAGATTGCGGCCGCGAAACTTGTAAATGGTCGCGGCGCCGCGAGCCGACGGGGTCTGAACATGAACGCCTTGGATCATGACGGGCGAGCCGTTGTAGTTGACTACGGCGCCCGGTTTGATTTCTTTGGCCTGCATCGCGTAGCGGGTCCTATTTCGAAGTGGGTAGGGAGAATCTTCTTCACATCGGCCGAGGCGTGCTCACTGGAGAGCTACAGGACGGAACCGCTCTGCGGGTCAACGGCAACGCCTTCACAGAGTCTCGCCAAGCGATCCATGACGATCAAGAGCGCGCCGGGGTCCAAGTTCTCGTCATCAACTTGTGGATCGGCTTCAATCACCATCTGCTCAAAATGAAAAATGTCGAGTCTCGCATCGCAATTGGCAAGGCTGGCGATCTTCTCTTTCTCCTCCTCCGTGTCTGCAATCTGCGTTAAAGTCAACATCAACTCGGCGATCTGTTCGAGCACCTCAGGGCCGTCGATGAAGGTGATGTCCATGGCGGAGAAGTCATGGGGCGCGAACAGCGTGCACGATTCGAAATCCCCCTGCTCAACGCTCCGAACGCCCTCAAGCACATATCGCGAATCCAGAGCGGACAAGGTTTTCTGTACTGCAGCGACGCTGGGCCGGCAATCCGCCGAGAACAGCACAAAGTACGTCTCGCGCCATTGATACATGCTGTTTTCAAACAGTGACATTCGCGACTCTCCTGCGGAAGAAGATCGGCTGGCGAAAGAAAAATCTGCTGGCGGAAGCACACTGCGAGTTCGCGATTTCGACCAATCTACCCCCTTGCGCACGCGCCATCCAGCCCAACCACTCAACCGCGGCCGCTGGTCAGCGAACAGTCAGCTGCTGGGCATCCGCCAGCGCCTACCATCCAACGGCGACGGAGCCAGAGGTTCTCCACGGATCGGGAAAATGGCGAACAGCAAAGCGGTCTAGAACTGTTCGTCGTCATCGACGCCGCTTTGCCAACGATCAAGCATTTCCAGCGCCTGATCACGCTCTTCACGGTTCCCGAAGACCGCCTCCCCTTGCTCGAGGCGGACCTCGTAACGCCCCTCGACCAGGCATTCGTCCTCACCGCAAAAATGGGGCACGTCAGAAATCCAGACAATGCGATAGACCGGAATATGCTTGTCATCGATCAAGCAAATCATGATAGCGGCAGCCAAGAATTAGAAGAAAAGCCGACCCGGAACTCGTAGCCAGCATGGAATGCTTCATATTACGCCACTGCTGTTGATCCGTCGAGCTCCAGCGGATTTGCAATCCGCCGTGAGCGGACCACGCGAGCCGGGAAGAATCTGAGTCTCTAGGACAGTTGATGACTGTCTTGGCGACTGTCTGCCGCAGAGCCGAACAGGCTATGGCCGCAACGGCCACTAGCTTGCATCACCGCGCTGAGGTAAATAGGATCTGAGACGCGAATCGGCCAGCGTTTTGGTCGCCAACTTCTCCTGCATGTTATGGAATTGAGATGACCAACAAAGAGACGATTGGGTTCGTTGGCAGCGGCCAGATGGCTCGGGCATTGGGGCGAGGATTCAGTCGAGCGGGGCTGATCGCCTGCGAACAGCTGACTGTTTTCGACGTTTCGGCTGAAGCGGTTCGTCAGTTCCTCGACGAGTTGCCTGGTTCGCGCGCGGCCAAATCGAGCAGCCAGCTCTGCCGCGACTGCACGCTCGTTATTCTCGCCGTCAAGCCGCAGCACATGACGAGCGTGCTGGCGGAGATTCAGTCCGCCACAGGAGCACAGACTCTGGTTGTGTCGATCGCCGCGGGGATTGGCCTGGCCCAGATTGAAGCGGCGCTGCCGTCCTCGAGGGTCATACGAGTGATGCCGAACACGCCTTGCCTGGTCGGAGCTGGGGCGGCTGGATTCGCCGCCGGCGCCAAGGCGACGGACGCCGATGCTCAGCTCATTGAGAAGCTCCTCTCCGCTGTTGGGGTCGCGATCCCCACGCCCGAATCCCAGCTCGATGCGGTCACTGGACTCTCCGGATCAGGCCCCGCCTATGTCTTCATGGCAATTGATGCGCTGAGCGACGGCGGAGTTAAAGCGGGGTTGCCCCGAGAGACCGCAGCTCGGTTGGCGGCCCAAACCGTACTGGGCGCCGCCAAGATGGTGTTGGAGACGGGCGAGCACCCGGCCGTGCTCAAAGACCGCGTCGCCAGCCCCGGCGGGACAACGATCGCCGGGATCCACGCTCTGGAGAATGCCGGGTTCCGCGGCGCGATCGTCGATGCCGTCGTCGCCGCCAGCGACCGTTCGCGTGAATTGAGCGACCAGTGAAACGTGAAGACGAGCCAGGGATCGCAACAGCGGAACGGTGGCGGTTCTGAGCATTTCTCCAACCCGTTTTTCCATCTTGCGGTCGGTCACCGATTCTGCGACACTCCGCCCGATTTTTGACGACCACTCGCGGCGATCACCGTCTAGCGGGCTTCCTGTCTCGGAGGACTGATCCTTGTCTCGTCCAATAATGCAAGCCATGTCGGTCTCGATTACCTTGGCCGCCGTTACATTGGCGGGGGCATCCTCGGCCAGCGCCCAAGGTTTTTCGCTCAATCCATTTACCAAGAAGGAGCCGTCCCCGGACGCCGTACGGCGAACGGTCTCCGATCGGCCCCCCGAGCCGCCTGCCTCGTCGCCATTCGCGCTGCCGAAGTTCTCGCTACCCACGCCCAAACTGCCCAAGATTTCCCTACCGTCCTTCACGTTGCCCGGGATGGGCGCCAAAAAGAACACAGGGCCTCGAAAACCGAGCGCACTTGAGAATTTCAATCAAGGCGCGAAGAAGCTGTTCGGCAAGACTCGCGATTTCGTCACGTCGCCCTTTGGCACTGCCAGCACTCCCGCCACCCCGGTCCGCATGACCGGAAGCCAACCGCGCAAGAAGAAGAAACAAAGCAATAGCAGCCTTTTCCAACTGCCATCCTGGCTCGGAGGCGGACCGCCGCCGCCGCCAGAACCTCGAACGGTACAGGACTTCATTAACCAAAAGCGTCCTGGTTTCGACGACTAGCCCGCTCGATTTGCGACCCGCTTTAGTACCGAGTCGGGAACTCAATCGCCGCTTCGGCAGGCGTTTCGTCTGCGCGCGCCCGAAAAAGACTCGCTACCGTCTTGATGAATTATCCGGGCTACACGCACGTCGTGAGCGCGTCCGTTACAATGTTGCTTCGACCGCTGGTTCGGACCAGGGTACATCGAAGCTTGTAGCGGGCTGCTTGAACGATTATGGCGGATCTCATTCTGGGGACGGCGGGGCATATTGATCACGGAAAGACGTCGTTGGTTCGCGCTCTGACGGGGGTCGATACAGACCGGCTTCCGGAGGAGAAGAAACGCGGGATCACGATCGATATCGGCTTTGCCGAACTTGTGATTGAAGAGCATCGTTTGGGTGTGGTCGACGTGCCTGGCCACGAGCGATTCGTCCGAAACATGTTGGCCGGCGCGACCGGCATCGACCTAGCATTGCTGGTGATCGCCGCGGATGATTCGATCAAGCCGCAAACTCGCGAGCATCTCGAGATCCTTAAACTGCTTCGCCTCGAACAGGGCGTCGTCGCCGTAACCAAATGCGACTTGGTCGACCCCGATTGGCTGGAGATGGTGGTCGAGGAGATCCGCGACTTGCTCGTCGGCACATTTCTGGAGAAGGCAGCGATCGTCCCCACCAGCGCGGAGACGAGGGAAGGCCTGGAATCACTGAAGGCTGAACTCTTGTCCGCCGCGAACGCTGCCTGCCAGTCCGACCGCATGCTGCGGGCGGTTAAGCCGTTCCGATTGCCAATCGATCGCGTGTTCACGATGACGGGACATGGTGCGGTGGTCACGGGAAGCGTGGTCAGTGGGAGCGCCGCGGTGGGTGACGTACTGCTGCTTCAACCGGGCGGCGAAGAAGTGAGGATTCGCGGACTGCAACACCACGATCAGGATTCGTCGCAAGTCTCTCGCGGACAACGCGCCGCAATTAATCTGGCCGGAGTGCGTCACGACCAGATCGTCCGAGGCCAAGAACTCGCGGCGCCGGGATTTCTGCAGCCGACCCAATTGCTAACCGTCGAGCTGACATTGCTCGCCGATACCCCTCGCCCTCTGAAAGACCGCTCGCGCGTGCGTCTGCACCTCGGCTCGGCGCAGGTACTGTGCACCGTGAGGCTGTTGCGTGAAGGGGCTTTGGAGCCCGGCGAAACCGCCTTCGCCCAGCTCGCCCTGGGCGAACCCGTGACTTCCGTCTGGCGCCAACCTTATGTGTTGCGGAGCGAGTCGCCCGTGGTCACGCTCGGCGGCGGCAACGTTCTCTCGACCGACGCCGAGCGGCTTCGCAAACCGGACGCGGTCGATCTCGAGATGCTCAACCAACTATCATCCGACGACGTTTTGAGCCGAGCTTCCGCAGCTGCCTTCCTGTTTGGGCTGGCGCCGTGGGCGCCCATCGCCCTGGCCCGCGCCGCTGGCGTCGATGAAGTCGAGACGACCATGGACGCGCTCCGCGAACGGGGCGATGTCGAGCTAATCCAGCTGTCAGTCACGCGACAACAGGCCATCCACCGCGAAGTACTCAATCGGCTGCAGACCCGTGTGGAACGCGCGCTTGGGCGGATGCACGACGAAGAGCCCTTGCGGTCGAGTTTCGACCGCAACCAACTTGCCCACGAGTTCGACTATTTGCGGAATCCGCAATTGGTCGAACAATTGCTGCGGCGAATGCAACGCTCCAAGACCATCATCGTTTCGCCTCGAGGCGTCTCGCTGCAAGGCCGAGGCCCTAAGCTATCCAAAAACGAACGCGCTCTACTCGAGCAAATCATCGACATCTACCAACAAGCCGGTTTGGAGTCGCCCACGGTAAAACAATGCCAGGACTCGGTGCAGAAACTCAAACAAGCAGTTCCTCAACTGGTCTCGCTGGCAGCGGCTGACGGCGTGCTGGTCGAGATCGACCCCAACTATTTCATTCATCACGATGCGCAAGACCTTGCCCTCGCCACGTTGCGTGAAAAGATGGAGGGTGGAAAAGGCATGACACTGAGCGAAATTCGCGAGGCTTTGGGGACCACGCGGAAATACGCAGTGCCGTTTTGCGAACACCTCGATCGAATTGGCGCCACACACCGCCATGGCGACCTGCGTGTGATGGCCCCCAACGTGTGAACGCCCCGTCCTGGTACTCATAATGAAAGATGCAGACTCCAGGTTCTTGATTTCTCATCTCGCCCAACTCATGTGACTTTCACGAAGGCCATAGCTATGTCCAACGTATTTCGCCGAATCCCGTCGGTAAACGAGCTGTTGGAAACGCAGCCGCTCAAACAACTGATCTCCGCCGCCAGCCGCAGCGTGGTTGTGGACGGAGTCCGCGATTTCCTGGAAAACATGCGATCCGAGTTGCAAACCGCGGCGGGCAAAGCATCCAGCGGGCCGGTGGAGCTTGCTGAAAACATCGCCGATTGGATCCGCTCCAACGAACGCTTGCCTCTCAAACCTGTGATCAACGCAACTGGCATTCTCCTGCACACCGGACTTGGCCGAGCTCCCCTGCCAGAGGCGGCCCTGCAGGCGATGCTCGATATTGGGCGAGGCTACGCGAGCGTTGAACTCGATTTGAAGACAGGTGAGCGGTCGCAGCGAGTCGATGCGGTGGCGCCGCTGTTGAGGGAATTGACGGGGGCGGAAGCGGCAGTCGTGGTGAACAACAACGCGGGCGCAACCTTGTTGACTTTGACCGCGATCGGTCATGGTAAGGAGATCATCGTCTCGCGAGGCGAATTGGTCGAAATTGGAGGCAGTTTTCGCCTGCCCGAAGTCATGACCTCAAGCGGCGCCATCCTCCGCGAAGTTGGCGCCACCAACAAGACTCGCATCGCCGATTATCGCGACGCGATTGGGGCCGAAACGGCCGCGCTGATGCGAGTCCACACAAGTAACTACACGATCGTTGGTTTCACCGAACAGGCGTCGCTCGAAGAACTCGTTCAGCTCGGCAGGCAGCGGCACCTGCCCGTGATCGACGATATCGGCTCCGGCGCCTTGCACGATCTGACGCCATGGGGCGTCCCCGGCGAACCCCTCGCGCGGGAGAGTATTCGCCAAGGCGCAGACCTCGTCCTGTTCTCGGGCGACAAGCTGCTCGGCGGCCCACAATGCGGGATTATTGTCGGCAAGAAGACCATGGTGGACCGAGTGGCGAAGCACCCCATGATGAGGGCTTTGCGAGTCGACAAATTGACCCTTGCCGCCCTGGCGGCAACGCTTCGGCTGCACCGAGACGAAGAGGCCGCCCAACAGGGCGTGCCGCTGATGAGAATGCTCGCCACGCCCATCGAGAACCTCAAGCAGCGAGCCGAACGCATGGCGCCTCAGCTGGCCGCCTGCCCATCGGTCGTTTCAGCCGAGCCTGCCTTCGACCACACGTTTCTCGGCGGCGGCAGCGTGCCCACGCAACAAATTGAAACCTGGTGCGTGGATGTCGAGCCAGCTGGGATGGGCGCGAACGCCATGGCGGCGGAACTTCGAGCTGGAGACCCCGCCATCGTTTGTCGAGTGCAACGAGACCGCTTGGTGATCGACCTGCGCGCGGTGATGCCCAGCCAAGACATGACGATCATCGAGACGCTTCAGCAACCGGCGAGCGACCTGGGCTAGGCGGCTGGAAGAAATCAACCCCAGGGTCGCCCCACCCCTGCAGAGGGGTATCGAAAGACGCTTGCTTGGGAGAGAATCGAACGGGCGGCTTCACCGAATTGATCATCGGTTGCTTCTGTGACGTAGAGTCGCTTATGGGACTGGCCAGGGAGTCATCCGGGTATCCCCTGTTTGCCCGCATGGATCTAGAACGCCTTCTGCCCTAGGACAAGCCACGGCACACGCGCCACGATCGTTGCTAAGCGTTCCTTTCCTGCCAACTAATACGAGCACCGTGCGAATCATTCCCTTGATCTCGCTGCTTGTCGCGATTTTCGCGACGACGTCGAGCTGGGCCCAAGAATCGGGTGCCGCGCCGCTGTCGCTGCGCGACTATCACGGTTGGGGTCGGTTTCTTCCCGGCTCTTGGCGTAAGGTTCGGGTCCGCAAGGAAGCCTTTGGCGACGACGGCGAAGTGATCAGCGTGAGCGTCAGCGAGACCAAGACCACCTTGACCAAAGTGAACGATCACGATTTTGAGATTCTCACCGAGTCGTCGATCGAAGTGGCGGGTCAGAAATACGTCCCCGCGCCGCAAATGTCGACTCGCGACTATTTTGGCGTCCCTGAGGCGGCGAGCCCCAAGAAAGTCCGTCAAACGGATTATGTGCTCAATGGTCTAAGAACCAAGTGTGAGGTATACGAGGTCGTGGTCCTCACGGCCAATTCAAAGCGAGTCACACATTTTCACGTCCCCGACGATGGATCGGGTCTTGTGCTCCGCCAGAACACGATCGCCACATCGAGAGATGGACAGCGTCTTTTCCAAATCGACGTCGACGTGCTTGCCCAAAATATGCCGCTCAAGATCATGGCCGACACGATGCCCTGCGCCTATCTGCGAACCGTGCAAGTCACGGGTGACAAGAAGGTTGTTACGGTGGAGGCCTATAGCCAAGCCGTTCCAGGCGGCGTCGTCAGCCAATCGGTTAAAGTGCTCGACCGCAAGGGCCGACTGCTTGAACGGCAGACGGCTGAATTGATCGACTACGGGCTCACTGTCGGCATTCCGAACGGCAAAACGCGTATTCGCCGGATCCGCCGCAGAATCCCGCGCAAATGACCGCTTGTCGGTCGAAGGCCAGGACCGATCGACGACGGGAGACGCTCTGCTCCGCTGGCCACGATCCATCTCCGAGCCATGATGCCCCGCCGACTGTGCCCCCGGACTGTGCCCCCGGACTGTGCCCCCGGACAGGGCGATCCGGA
>CAZWOU010000032.1:34161-46400 GCA_964635375.1 uncultured Pirellulaceae bacterium
GACTGTGCCCCCGGACTGTGCCCCCGGACTGTGCCCCCGGACAGGGCGATCCGGACCGGACTGTGCCCCGGACCTGGGCGATCCGGCAGCCACCCGTTGCCCACCCGTTGCCCACTCGTTGCCAGCTTGGCAGTATCTCGGCATAATGCTGGATTCATTTCACTGCAGGCATGTGTGGAGGGACGGCGATGGACAAGATCCGCATGACGGGGATTACTTTCGACGATGTCTTGCTGTCGCCGCGATACAGCGAGGTGGTGCCGTCCGAGGTTGACGTGCGGTCCAAGCTGACGGCCCGCATCGAGTTGAACGTCCCTTTGCTCAGCTCACCCATGGACACCGTTACCGAATCGGCGATGGCGATCGGACTAGCGAAGGCTGGGGGATTGGGTGTCATACACAAGAACATGTCGATCGACAGTCAGACCGAAGAGGTCAATAAAGTCAAACGGAGTGCAAACGGAATTATCGTCGACCCAGTCACGCTTCGGCCGGCTGCTGCCGTCTCCGAAGCCCAGGCGTTGATGGACCAGCACAACGTCTCGGGAGTGCCGATTACTGAGCAGGATGGGCGTTTGGTGGGCATTATCACCCGTCGCGACCTCCGCTTTCTCGATCGAAATGAGACCTCGGTCAAGGGCGTGGCGACGTGTGAGAATCTAGTGACGGCAACAGGGACCGTAACGCTTAAGCAAGCTGAGGAGATTTTAACGGATAAAAAGGTGGAGAAACTTTTGCTGGTTGACGAATCTTACAAACTGACCGGCCTCATCACGATCAAAGACATTGACATGATGAAACGGTTCCCACTTGCTAGCAAAGATGCACTCGGTCGCCTGCGAGTGGGCGGGGCGGTTGGCGTAAAGGACTACGACCGCGCCAAGTGCTTGATCGAGAAAGGTGTGGATGTTTTGGTTGTGGACAGTGCCCACGGGCATTCAGCCAACGTGATTGAAACTGTCAAAGAGATAAAGAAACGCTGGGAGATTGATGTCGTTGCTGGCAACGTTGCCACGCGAGAGGGTTGCGCCGATCTGATTCGGGCCGGCGCCGACGCGGTGAAAGTCGGAATCGGTCCTGGCTCGATCTGCACAACTCGCGTGATCAGCGGAGTGGGCGTACCTCAGATATCGGCAATCTTCGATGCTGCTTCCGCGGCTGAGGAGGCGGGCATTCCGATCATTGCCGACGGAGGTATCCGTTATTCCGGCGACGTGACGAAGGCGATTGTGGCAGGCGCCCATTGCGTGATGATCGGCGGGTTGTTTGCGGGTTTGGCCGAGAGTCCAGGGAAGACGATTCTCTACCAAGGTCGAACCTTCAAATCCTACCGTGGCATGGGATCGCTTGGGGCGATGGTGAAGGGGTCGAGTGAACGGTACCGGCAAGGCCGAGAGGCGGAGACCGGCACTGGCAAGCTCGTACCCGAGGGCGTGGAAGGTCGTGTGCCTTTCAAAGGCCCGTTGAGCGATTACGTCTACCAGCTGGTCGGCGGGTTGCGAGCGGGAATGGGTTATTGCGGGACACCAACGATCGAAAGGCTGCGTAAGGAAGCGCAGTTCATCAAAGTCACCGCGGCGAGTGTGCGAGAGAGTCACCCCCATGACATCGCGATTACGCAAGAAGCACCAAACTACAGCCCCGATTCGAGCGACGGCAAATCGAACTAAGCTGTGCTTAGAAGACCTCGCGTTAAAGGGCCTCGCGTTAAAGGGCCTCGCGTTAAAGGGCCTCGCGATACTGGCTCTCGCGGCGATACCAGTGACGGCGAAGGCCGAGCCGCCTCGAGCCCTGGCTTTCTCTCAGAATGCGAAACGCTTGGCGCCTGGCGCCGAAGAGAAGAAAGCCCCCGATGCACGTCGGCGTTCGCTCTTCTCAGGCGATTCCACTCGCACCGAGATTCGTTTGACGTCAGAGCGCGAACGGGCTGCCCAAGCTCGCTCGCTGGTGGCGCCAGCGACCTACGACGACTCGCAGCATTCCCAGTGGCGGGGTCGAGAAGAGTCGAACGACGGCGTTCGCCTGGCCCAGGCGCCCTCTCCGGGTGAATTTCGAGATCCTCGCAACTTGCCGCTCAACGGTCCGGCGACGAACGGCGAGCCCGAAACCACGTGGACGCCGCGAGCTTCCGGGGCCAAACTGCTCAACGAACCCTACTCGGCAAACCGTGCTGATTATGGTCCCGCTTACCGGACCGCTCAGCGCCCCGCCGACCGCCAGTCGCCAGGCGAAGAGCGAAATCCTCTTGGCCGGGTTCGATCGACGGATCCGTTTGACGATCCGTTTGGAGACGGCGTTGGGACGGCGCCCTTGACCATTCGAGCTCCGCGTTATCAAGACGATTCAGCGAAGCCAGAGCCGCTCGCGACGGACCCGACACAGCCCGGGCCGCCTATGCCGCCGCAAGCCAAACCGGCACCCGCGGCCAACAAGCCTTGTCCCCATGTTTTCAACGGCGTCAACTGTTGTGATGAAGGCGAGCGCTGCGAGAACTTAAAACACATGCTCAAGCAGAAGTCGATCCGAACCATCTCGCTCGATCTGACTCCGCGATTCAGGCCCGGCGACGACAAAGCGGAAGAGTCGTACCAGAAGTCGAAGCGACTTGCCAGAGCCGTCGTTCGAGACTGGAGAGACCGTGAGGGCAACGTTGTCGGCCGCGGTCGGCTCGTCGACCTGCGAGACCATCGGGTCATCATCGAGGACGAGAATGGCGAGGAGGCTCGACTGGTCTTTCGTCGCCTGAGCGATACGGATCATTGCTATGTGACCGCCTTCTGGAGCCTGCCGACGGAATGCAACTTGGGTGACGAAGTCTATGCCGGCAGAAGCTTCATTCCTATGACATTTACCTGGAAGGCCAGTGCGACGTGCCACAAGCCGCTCTATTTTGAAGAAGTGCAATTGGAGCGATACGGCCACACGATGGGGCCCTGGCTTCAACCGAGTTTCTCGGCCGCCCACTTCTTCGCCAGCGCCGTTGTGTTGCCCTACAACATGGGTGTGCATCCTTTGAATGAATGCCAATACCCACTCGGTCACTACCGACCGGGCGACTGCGCCCCGTGGCTTCTGCCCGCCGTTCCCATCAGCGCCCGCGGCGCCCTGATGCAAACCGGGGCCGTTCTCGGAGGCATCTACGTTCTCCCCTAGGCACTCGGGC
Source organism: uncultured Pirellulaceae bacterium (assembly GCA_964635375.1). GTDB lineage: Bacteria > Planctomycetota > Planctomycetia > Pirellulales > Pirellulaceae > CAZMNY01. The sequence continues at coordinate 37,325 of CAZWOU010000032.1, forward strand.
CGAACTGAACTGGAGCGGCGCACCAACGACATAGGGACAGAGGCAACTGACTGCGGGGTGGGCCAAACAACCGCCCCGCTGCAACCTCAGTTGCGACAAAGTACTCCTTGGGAGCGATTGGCCGACGAGCGGCGGAGCTAAACCTCCGCCGCTTGTTCCTTTCTTGCCTGTCGCTCGGCGCCATACGGCAGTCTGCATGCCCACCCAGGCAATATGATCCGCGCCGCGCCCGTGGAATGGGTTGTCACTCCCCCCCGAATAGTGCGCGCCAACTTGGCAGGGACGATGCTTACAACTAAGCTGTGTCATGCATCTCAGTCCGCGGCAGGAATCCAAAGTCCGTTCCCTGCCGCGTCAGCGTTTCCGACAATAGGAGCCCGCGTCGATGGAGTTTCTCGAGGTCCCGCTGTTTGACGACGACATCTATAAGCTTCTGGTTCGCTTCACAATCAACGTCTTCTTTCTGACGATTATCGTGAAGTTCGCAATCTATCCCAGCCAACGCGAACGAGAGTTTGCCTTTACCGCTGTGATGATGAATGTGACCGTGTTCTTCATTTGCTTCGCATTGAAGAAACTTGATCTCGGAATTGGAATGGCACTTGGCCTCTTTGCGATCTTCGGCGTCCTGCGATACCGCACCGATGCGATCCGCGCGAAGGAGATGACCTATTTGTTCATCGTCATAGGCATCGCGGTGATCAACGCACTGTCAAACAAGAAGACCAGCTACGCCGAAATTGCGATCGTGAACGTGTTGATTTTTGCAGCGGCGTTGCTGAAGGAGCGGGTCGTCGGACGCATTCATGAATCGCAACTCGCCGCCAAGCCGAAGAAGGCCGCTAAGCGTAGACAGAAGACGCCAACGGTCGAATATGACAACCTCAAACTGCTCGGCCCCGAGCATCGAGCAGATCTGTTGGCTGACCTGCGTCAACGGACAGGCCTGGACATCGTGCAAGTTCAAGTTCGCAATATCGACCTGACTAGGTCGACGGCAACTCTCACGATTTCGTGCGATGACGCCCCAGATGCAAGCTCGGGTGTAGAGCCTGACGAGTAAGCCGCGCCCGCCGGCGTCATCCCCTCGGCAGGGTCCATTGCGCTTTGGTAAGCTGAACTCGCTGCTTGAGCCGATCGTTGCGGACTCGGGTCTTTTCGTTGAGTTTCTCTCGCTGCAGGCGGACTAAGTCATGACTCACCTTCAGCTGTTTGTTGTGATCAGCCTTCCAATCACCGGGTTGTGCTACGCCACACTGGGGTCCATCAAACTGCGTTTGAGCGAGCGGCTTGAGTTGGATGAAGCAAAAATCGGCGGACTGATTTCCGCTTTTGGGCTGATGGTTGGGCCGATCATATTACTTTGCGGCGCGCTCTCCGACACCTACGGGCGGAAGCCTGTTTGGATGGTGGGAACGCTGCTCGTGGTCTGTGCGTTTCTGGTTTTCGCCAAGGCGCGATCCTACCTTGCCGCGTTGCTCGCCACGCTGTTGTTGGCGGCTGGATGGACGGCGATGATTAACGTCGCGAACCCGGTGATGGCGGGAGCGTTTGACGACCCGTTCACCGGCACAAACCTGGGTGACGCGCTTTTTGGAGCAGGGGCTTTTGCCTGTCCTTTGCTGTTCGTCGTGTTGTATAAGCGAGTCGGGTTCGAAGTGGGCCTATTCGCGATTGCCGCCTTGGCCGCCCTGCCCTTCTTTGCAGCCATCGGCCAGAACCTGGGAGGCGGGGATCTGAACGGCGATTTGGCAAGCGCATTTGAAGGCTTCTCTGCGTTACTTGTCGACCGCACGATCTGGCTTCTAGGCCTGACGCTGATGTGCTGGGTGATCATCGAATCGGCCAGCGCGGGATGGGCCACGACGCTGGTCGCCGAGTCGGCCCCGCAGGGTGAAAAGCCGGAGATTTCGGATCGCATTGCGGCCCGCGCCTTGTCGGCGTTTTGGCTCTGCTTCATGGGTTCCCGATTGATTGCCGCCTTCCTCATTCACGGCGCAAGCTTGGAACCCGCCGAATTGGTTCAGACGACCCAGTTCGTCCAGATTGGAATTGCCGTGCTGGCGGCGGCTTCGATGTTGTGTCTCGTCATGACGCGATCGCGGCCCTGGGTAGTCTGCCAGATCATCTTTATCGGCTTTATCTGCGGACCATTTTTTCCCAACCTGATCGGGCAGTTGTTTTCGCACCTCGAGGCGGTCGACAAGATGGCCTACGGAGGCCGTTCCGTGGGGATGCTGTTCGCCTGCGCATCCGTGGGTTGGACACTACTCCCGATGGCGATGGGGTTCATCGCTGTGCGACACGGGATTCGTCGAGCTTTCCTATTGCCGGCGATCGTGGCCCTCGTCATGCTGGCTCTGATCGTGATGAATAAGATCTCTATGTAAGCGTCAGCCTTCCTGATGCCTGATTGCATGCGCCACTTCTCGGACTGGACTCAACAGCCATCGGCCCTCGAGCGCCAACCGTAATCATCCGGTCATTTCGCCGCCTTGATTGATTTGACAAAGGAGATCACGTCAGCAAGATCTTGAGGCGAGAGATCCTTCTCCAAGCCCTCGGGCATCAGTGAGACGCCCGTCGACGTCAACTCTTCAACCGCGCTTCTGAGGATTACGTCCTCCTTGGCCTCGGACCGCCTCAATGTGATGCTGTTGGCGGTTTCGGCCGCGATGATGCCACTGTAAATCTTGCCGCTCTCAGTCCGCACGTTGTAGGTGTTGAAATTCGGTTGAGCCTCGCGGTTTGGATCAAGTATCGAAATCAGCAGATCGCTTGTGGACTTGTTCTGAACGGAGGCCAAATCCGGCGCGACAGCATGTCCCACGTCGCCGACCCGATGGCAAACGGAGCATTTCTTCCCGAACACATCGCGGCCGCGATTGATGTCGCCATCCAGGTCGAGCACGCGTTGAAGCTCTGCGACGACTTTAGTTCGATCCGAATTAACTTCACTGCCAAACAACTTCATGCTCCGCTTGCGAACGCCGGCGCTGGGGTGCTTGAGCAACAGTTGCTTCTTGTCGCGTTCAAGTTCGCTTGGCTTGATCGCATCGCCTTCGATGGCGGTCAACAGGGCGTCGATGCGGTTAACTGTCGACAACAAGGCGTCAATAACCTCACGCCGCACGGCCGGGCTGTACGCTCGCCATCCTCGCAGCAACAACTTAGGCGTGGATGCTGATTCTTGACGGCCGAGCGCGGCGGCCGCGGCAAGCTGAAGCGACTGTGGAGCTCGAGGGGAGAGGAAACGGGGCAGGTGCTTGCCGGCCACTTCCGAGCTGGCAAAGGCGAGCAGCAAGACCGCTTGGACTCGCTGAATCATCTTCTGCCGGTCATCGCCCGCGACCCGCGCAGCCCGCTCAAACAGCTTGGCCGTCTGCTCGCGAACGTCTTCTGGAGTTGCAGCGTCGCCGAGCAATTTCGGCACTGATGATCCTCGCCGGTTGAGGCCCTCGCCCAGCCCAAATAGGACGGATTGCTGGAACGGCGCCGGCAATTCGATCGAGGCTGCGGCGGCGAGCACGCGTTGGGCGGTCGTTGAATCCCGATTAGCGCCCACAATCTCGCACAACTCCGAGAGCAGCGAGAGCGCCTGCGGCTGCTTGCGATACTCCGGATCCTTGATGAGCGCGATAACGAGTTGGTCGGCATTCGCGGCGACCGAAGAGAGCAATGCTGTACGTATCTCGCCGCCATTGTGTTGATTGCGGGCGAGTCGCAAGAGTCCGCCCAGGGCCGTCGATTCGTCCGCTTCGCCCAAGGAAAATGCGAGTTGAAACCGCACTCGATCGTCATCGTCGCCGCACAAAGCCAAAACAGCTTGAGCAACCGCATTGTCTTGCGAGAGGAGCGACTCGGACAAACGGACCGCGTGCTCTCTGACTCGAGGGTGTGGATCCTTCAAGGCGTGAACGACGTGATCCGAGCTCAACGCGTTCAGGCTCGCCAGCGTGCACAGGGCGTGCAAGCGCCCAAGCGGATTCTTGGACGAGCTGACAAGTCGCGCAAGGCTGGGAACGACTGACTTGTCCTGCCGCTGCCACAACAACCGCTGTGCCGTCTGACGGTTCCAAGCATTATCGGAGTCGAGCGCTGCGACGAGTCGCGAGTTCGGCCACTCGCCCAGTCTCGCGCATTTGATGCGTTTCATGTCCGGCGTCACGATGCGGTAGATCCGCCCTCGGTCACTGCCACTCTGCAGATGCAAGAACTTCTTAATCTCCTCGGGAATCGAGTAGGGGTGTTCGACAGTCTCTCGGTACATGTCCAGCACATACAAGCTTCCGTCCGGGGCGTTGACGAAATTCACCGGGCGGAACCAGTTGTCCGACGAGCGAATAAACTCTTCGCCCGAGTCGGCGCGGTTCGCGGAAAAAACAACTCCCTTCGGTTTGAGATGTTTGCGGTGCACGATGTTGCCGCCGACATCGCCCACGAATGCATTGCCTTGAAACTCGCGAGGATAGGCGCCTCCCCGATAAATTGTGACTCCCGTTGCCGACGTGAAGTAACCAACCGGATACTCGGTGGGCACGGCTCCTTTCTTCTTTGACGGGTCAAGCGGAAGGAACTCCCAGGCGCCGTCGTCGTTGATGACAAGTCGGTACCCCTTTGCTTCGGCCCGCCATTTCTGTCGAATTATTCGCCAAGGTTCTGGAGGGCTTGTACGGAAGACGCGAGCGCTGGCTCCGTCTGCGGCGATGCTGCGGACAAGGCCCGAGACGGCCAGGTAAGGGTTTCTCGCGAGGTATCGCTGCGGATAGACGACTTGTTGAATGTGATTGCTGTTGCTGCAGACAAATCGGTTGCCCCAGTTGTCCATCGAGTGGCCGAACTGCAAACCGCCGGTGGCGAGTTCGAACTTCTCGGTCTTCGGATCGAATCGCAAATCACTGCCCTGGGTCGAAAACAGCGGCTTGCCTCGGTGCAACAATTTCTTGGGATTGCGGCCGGTGGCGAAGTAGATCTTGTTGTCGAGCCCCCACTTCAAGTTGTTGGCCAGCGATTGCACATTGCCGCGGCCGAACCCCGAGAGTACGACCTCCCGCACATCAGCCCTGTCGTCGCCGTCGGTGTCCTTGAAGTAGTAGAGATACTGCGGGGCCAGCACAAACAGCCCGCCGTCATAGCAGCAGACCGATGTGGGCCAACTGAGTTTGTCGGCAAAAACGACGCTGCGGTCCATACGGCCGTCATCGTTCGTGTCCTCCAGAAGGCGAATAATGCCGGCGTCCTTCTTTCCACCACCACGCGGGTTCAGCTTTGTCGGTTCCTGCGAAAACGGATAGCCGTGCATTTCCGCTACGTACATCCGACCAAGTTCATCAAAGCAGGCATCTACGGGATCGGCGACCAACGGTTCGGCGGCAACTAGTTCCAGCCGACACCCCTTCGCCAGTTGAAACGTCTTGAGCGCGTCGTCTGGTTCGGTGTGAGGGATCCTCGGCATGTCCTTCTCCGTGACCTTGCGAGCGGGCGGGTCGTCGGCCGTTGCAAAGTGATGGGCGGAGCAGCAAATCAATGTCGCACAAACCACCGGAACGAGATAACGAAAACGGAAGTGATCATTCATGAAACATCGACTCTCTATCAAACGGAACGCCAACTCATCATCAGAGAAGAACAAATCGGGGGCTCGCCAACCAATCTGGGTTGCCCCATCATCCCAGCAGCGACTCGATCGCTTTGCCCAAAATCGGATCGACCTGCGGCTCGCAAAACGCAACGCTCACTTCGTAGCCGCCGTTGGGATACTCCTCCTTCACAGGAATGTACCATGGGCCGCCATCGCCGTAGGCAGCGGTGGCGACAAAACGGTCGGGCTGCAAGCGTTGTGCGCGCAACTGGTACTCGATGAAACATTCGGCGGGCAGATGCAACAGCGAGATGTCGTTAACACTAAGCGAGCTCAGCACAATCGGGGTCTTCTTTTCCAGACGTCGCAGCCAACTAAGCATGTACGAGGGCCGATTACGATTTGCAACTGAGTTTTCGCTGTTGGAAATCTGGGCCTGCAGCGATTCCGCCGAGAAGCTCGATCGGGCTGGCGGCAGCACGTCAATCGAACGCCAGGCAAGTCGTCGGATAGGAACCGGCTGCAGGCTCGCCTCAGCTCGGATGATCCCTTCGTAGATGCGTCGAGCCAAAACCGGTCTCATCTCCTTCGATCCATCGTTGTACTTGCCCGCCGCGATATTCCCGGCGCATCCAGTGAAATAGATATGCTGGCAATGGGGTTCCTCGCGCTGTCGCTGCTTGCGCGCGAGACCAGTGAAGTCGCTGCTGACGCGACCGTCGCCGTAATAGCTCATCGGATGGGTCGCATAATAATGGCAGGCTGCGATCTTCTCTTTCTGGTCGTAGAAGGCGACCGTCTTTAGCCAGGGATCGATTAGGCCTTCTGGCAGAGCTCGCAGCGCCGGATCACGGCAACTACTTCCGCGCATCGCTTTGATGCGACCGTTCTCCGTTCGCGAGACTCGCCGGTTCGACGCGACCTTTTCGACCTTGCCCTGTCCGTGCGCAATGTGGGTGACTCGGCGCGAAGCCGCAACCGCTTTGCGAATCGAATCCCGGCCCCGTTTGAGGCATTCCTGAAAAAAGAAAGGCTCGATAACGTGCGGAAGATCGCCCTGCTGTTGAGTGATCTGTTCGGCATCGAGGCAGGCAAACGGCGCGTTGTGTTGATGCACGCAGTGCACAGCCACACGTTCGGCAGTAGTCCCCGCCGCTTCGGCCAGCGCCTCTCGCCACTGAACGTGAGCATCGTTAAGCAGCCCCGTCCAATCGACAGCGCAAAGGACCACTGGCTTGCCGGCGCCCAGGAGCACGAAGCCGATCGCCTCGAGTGGATCGTCAACGCCGCCCACTGGCTTTATCCAACCGCCACAGAGCGAATGCCCCCTCGGCGGCGTGACGTCAAATCGAAATGGCGCGAGTCGCAAATCCTTGGAGACGGCTCCGGCGTCATCCGCCGTCAGTCGACTCCCAGGTGCGATCGACCACCCGGCAGCGGTCGCGGCCAATGACTGTTTGGCAAAACTTCGCCGCGAAAGAAAACTCATGTCAAATCCCTCTGCCTCGGCTTGGCGCCAATGCTGATGATGGTCTGAACTCACAAAACGACGCCCCTAGTCCATCCGGTCCGCCGCCACGCCCGAGTCGTTCGACAAGCGAATACTGCTTCGCCGGGGCGTCGTCCCATGCCGTTCCCCGATCGTCTTCATTCCTGCTGGCCACGGCTCATGATGAGCATCATATCAACCCCAACGACGCCAGCCAAGATTTTCCCCGAGCCCGCGGTTTTTTCGGGCCGCGAGCGGCGAACGGTCGGAAAGATCTCACGATGGGCCTGCACAACTGGGCGGTCCGTTCGCGATCGCCTGCAGGAGATTCAAGTTTCAGCATGACCGCCAAGAGAACCGCTCTGACCACGTTGACAAGAGAAGCGAACTCGAACCAATCGCGAGTAAGAAAGCGCAGTGTGGCAATATTTTAGAAAGACAAGCGAACAACGAACTTGCCGCCATAGAGCAATTTCGGACTCGCTCGACCCTTGCAACATCTCGCGCGCATGTTTGAAGTGGTTAGCGCTGCCGTTGTTGCAAGAAGACGTCAACCAAGAAAATTCGAGCATCCACGCGAACGCGTGATAGTCGAAATTTGCCTGACCCGTATCCTTACACTTGTGCTGGTAATCGTTGCCTTCATCACAGTACGAAGAACGCATCGTTTGCATTGGCGTGCTTCCGTTTGGCTTCTACTTTGAGAGAGGTGCATCTATGTCCAGAGTTTCGTTTCGACGGAGGAATCATGGTTTCACGCTCGTCGAATTGCTCGTCGTCATTGCCATTATTGGAATTTTGGTTGCGCTGTTACTGCCAGCGGTGCAAGCTGCACGAGAGGCCGCTCGGCGAACTCAGTGCACGAACAACATCAAGCAAGTCGCGTTGGCGGCACACAACTTCCACGACACGCACAACCGCCTGCCGCCAGGCTCAGTTGGCACGATGCAGGCGGGACAACGACCCGACTTGGTCAGCCAAAACATAGGCGTTTTAGTGTTCCTATTGCCGTACTTGGAACAGCCCATGCTTTACGACGGTATCAAGAATGACATCAACCTCAGGCTTGATCATCACCCGAGCATGGTCGGGGCGACGCCCACGATCATTTCGCCCGACCTGGCTCCGAAGACCGACGTCTATTGGCGCCGCTCGATAACGTGGAGTTTGGCGCAAACCAGGGTCCCGGGATTCCTCTGCCCGTCTGATAATGCAGAGTCCGCGGTACGAGTGTCCGCAACTTTTGCGACTCACCATAGGCCGCCATCGAATGGTACGTCCGTTCAAATGTGGACGTTTACGGGCGCCCCCCTCGGCCGAACCAACTATCTCGGTTCAGCGGGACGACTTGGTGAAGGAGGCAACAGCTATTGGCGCCAATGGAGAGGCCCGTTCTGGACTCGCTCCAAGAACCGCTTCGCGGATATTCTCGACGGCACCAGTAATACACTGATGTTCGGCGAAACCATCGGCGGTTACAGCGGACGCACCAAAGCGCACTCGCACGCATGGATCAGCGCCAATGGCGCCCCGACCCACTGGGGCAAGAGGCGAGGCTATGACACCCGATGGTACCACTTCTTCTCGTCCTGGCACTCGGGCGTAGTTCAGTTCGCGTTAGCTGACGGCTCGGTCAAGGGTGTCGGTTTCGACGCCAATCACAACGCTTACATGGAGTGGTCGTCGATGCAACGGGGTGAAACACCTGACGACATTACTCAGTAGTTCGCCGAGTTCCGAAGATCACAGGAAAAGTTGCCCCGACGCGGTTGTTGGCTACGAACCCAATGAAGCCATGCCCTCGGCATACCAGCAACCAACGCCTGCCGCGACTATCACTGTACGAGCGGCGGTCAACGGCTTCGCAGCGCAGAATCGCTGCGTTTGTCGGGGCAGGCAGCGGGGCGCGGCCGTTTACGGCACGCCCCGCTGTCGTTTCGAGCCGATTCCGGCTGAAGCACCCCAAATCAGCCCGAATGGAGTCTTCTCACAAGGGCGCGGACAAA
>CAZWOU010000033.1:0-41863 GCA_964635375.1 uncultured Pirellulaceae bacterium
CGCACCTTCCACCTGTTTTTGCCGTGCCTATGGGTAAGGATGCGCCGGCTCAAGACGTGCGAATCGATCGAATCTCCGTCAGCCAGGCCAACTTTGAAACGTCGCCGGTCTCCATTCAGGTCGACATCGCCGCGGAAGGGTGCGGAGGCGATCTATTGAGCGTCGAGCTGTTGGACGAAGATTCTCAAGTCGTTCAGCGGCAGGAGTTGGCGGCGCCGAAAGACAACGATTCAACAACGCTCCATTTTGACTTCCGACCAGACGAGCCGGGCTTGCGATTCTATCAGGTCCGTGTGTTTTCGAAGGCGGAGGGCCTGCAGTTTGAGACGCCGGCGCGGAGCGAGGAAGCGACCTTGTCGAACAACGTGCGTCGATTGCTAGTTAACCGTGGCGGCGGGCCCTATCGCGTGCTGTACGTCGCAGGCAGGCCGAATTGGGAGTTCAAGTTCTTGCGGAGGGCGTTGGATGCGGAACAAGAGATAGACTTGGTCGGCTTGATCCGCATCGCCAAACGAGAACCCAAGTTTGATTTTCGAAGTCGATCCGGCGAGTCCACCAACCCTCTGTTTCGCGGGTTTGACAACCAGGAGGACGAACAAGCCGAACAGTACGACGAACCTGTGTTGCTACGCTTAGGCATTGAGGACGAAGAGGAACTTCGCGATGGGTTCCCCCAGGCGGCGGACGTGCTTTACCGTTACGACGCGATCATCATCGATGACGTTGAGGCGGAGTTCTTTGACCAAGATCAAATGTTGGCTCTGCAGAAATACGTGAGTCAACGCGGCGGCGGGCTGATGATGCTGGCGGGTCAAGAGTCGTTCGAGAACGGAGGGTTTGAGCGCACGCCGTTGGGCGACTTGTTGCCGGTCTACTTGTCCCGATTCGACGGCTTGCCCGACGATGGACGATTCCGTCTGCGATTGACTCGCGACGGGATGCATCCCCCCTGGAGTTTCTTTCGCGTGCGTAGCACGATTGTCGACGAACAAAAACGGCTCGACGAGATGCCGGACTTCGTGACTCTAAATCGAGTCTCTGGCGTGAAGCCGGGCGCGGTCATTCTGGCGACGGCGACCGACGGACAGGGACAAGATCGACCCGCGCTGGCCGCGCAGCGATTTGGCGCTGGCCGCACATCTGCCCTGCTTATTGGTGACTTGTGGCGCTGGGGCATGCGTCGCCGCGAAGGCGAGCAAGAACACGATCTCAGTAAAGTCTGGCGACAGACGTTGCGCTGGCTTGTCTCCGAAACGCCCCAACGCATCGAAACAAAGATCGAGAACAGTAACGACGCCACACGGCTCGGTCGGCAAATCCGCGTGACCTTGCGCGATGACGAATACCAACCGCTCGACAATGCCCAAGTGGAAATGGTCGTGGAGACGCCTGAGCAAACGAGCATCCGCTTGACTGCTCAGCCTGACGATTCCGAACCCGGCGTCTATCAAGCGACGTTTATCCCTCGACAAGCTGGCGCTTTCCGCGTCAAGGTTGCAGCCACTGGACCGGATGGCGCCGAGGTGGGCGAGTCCGAAGCAGGTTGGACTGCCGAACCGGATCGCCTGGAGTTTCAACAACTTCGCCCCAACCGCGAAGTGCTCCAGTCGCTGGCCAAGCAAACTGAAGGCGAAGTCGTCGAGACGGAAGATCTCAATCAGTTTGTTCAAGGCCTCCCCAACCGAAAGATCCCCGTCGTCGAAACATGGGTCTACTCATGGTGGGACCTGCCCCACCGCAAGATGATCGTGTTCATGTTGTTGATGACTGCGCTCTGTTTTGACTGGGGCGTACGCCGCTGGAATGGGCTGGCATAGGATTCGATGCAATGATCACACCTCGCACACTCACTATGCCGTTGCTCTTGTCGCTAGCGCTCGCGGTTTGCCGACCGTCCCCCGCTCAAGAACCGCCCGCTCAAGAACCGACGCCGCAACCCAGGGAGACGGCGGATGCAAAGACCGAGACGGAACCCGGTGAAGCCGTTGCCACTCAAGCCGTGATCATTGTTGTGGGAGCCTCGGGAGCCGACGAATTCTCTCCCTTGTTTCGCGAGTGGGCCGCCCGCTGGAAGCAAGCTGCTGAGTCGGCCGGTGCATCGAACATCACGATTGGATTGGAGAAGTCTGACTCGGTCGACCGCGAGCAACTGAAGAGCTCCATTGAGGGTCTCGCCAAGCAGTCGCCAGAGCCGCTCTGGATCGTGTTGATCGGGCACGGCACGTTTGACGGACGAACAGCGAAGTTCAATATGCGGGGCCGCGATTTCTCCGCAGTTGAGTTGGCCGCGTGGCTGAAGCCGGTTCAACGCCCCGTGGCGGTGATCAACAGCGCCTCGGCCAGCGGGCCTTTTGTCAATCGATTGTCAATCTCCGAACGAGTCATTGTGACAGCTTCGAAAAGCGGCTACGAACAGAACTTTGCCCGCTTCGGCGACCACCTTTCACAGGCCGTGTTGGGGGACGCAGCGGACTTGGACAAAGATGGCCAAACCTCGTTGCTCGAGGCGTTCCTCGCGGCATCCGGCCAAGTTGCCGAGTTCTATCAACAAGAGGGCCGTTTGGCTACCGAGCATGCGTTGCTGGATGACAACGGTGATAAGCTGGGAACGCCCGCCACTTTCTTTCGCGGCGTTCGAGCGATCAAGTCCGCCAAGCAGGGCGCCGCGGTCGATGGCCTGCGTGCCTCGCAACTCGTACTCATTCGATCCAAGTCGGAACGTGACCTGTCGCCAACACAGCGCGCGACGCGAGATGATTTGGAGAGCAAGATCGCGGAACTGCGACAACGAAAAGAGACCATGGACATTGACCAATACTATCAGATGCTCGAGCAGCTCTTGAGCCAGCTCTCCACCGTGCTGCTCGACTAGCGCCTGTCTTGTGGGCGCCGCTTCCGTTCTTGCGCCGGGAGGCATGCGGCAGAGCCGGTTCTGAGCAATCTCGCGCAGCTGCTTTCCGTCTTCCGACGCGTTACCGAACGCGAGTAGCTTACTCTCTCCGTCACGGGCAAGCTCTTTCGGCGACCTGCGTTGAGGAGGGAATGAATTTAGACGGGGTCTCGTTTTTTGATATACTATGGTCGGTGACTTTACGGCGGGTCTCAAAGACGCATATTTTCACAGGCACGGCGACCATGAGCAATTCCAAATTGTCTGCTCCGCGGCACGCGAACATTTCGCGCCGAGTCGCCATACAGGCCGGCTCCATCGGACTACTCGGCTTGGGGGGGAACCATCTCCAAGCCCTGCGCGCCGCGGACCAAACACCATCGAGTGGCCGCGCTAAGGCTTGCATTTTTATCTTTCTGTCTGGCGGACTGGCCCAACAAGACAGCTTCGACATGAAGCCCAACGCGCCTGATGAAACTCGCGGCGAATTCAAGCCCATTTCAACTCAAACTCCTGGCCTGCAGATCTGCGAGCATCTGCCTATGCTGGCGGCTCGAAGTGAAATGTGGTCGCTATGTCGTTCGCTCACTCACCGATCGAACGAACATTCGGCTGGGCACCACATCATGCTGACCGGCCGCAGCTCGCTCCCGCCTAACTTCAATCCCTCGACGCCCAAGCCGACGGACTACCCGTCCATCGCGTCGATTGCCAATGTTGCCACGGCGTCTCGAAACAACCTGCCGCCGGCGGCCGTGCTGCCGGAGAAGCTAGTGCACTATTCGGGCCGAGTTATCCCCGGGCAGTTCGCCGGCCTCATGGGAGATCGCAACAACCCGTGGTTTGTTGAGGCTTCGCCCTACCACAAGACATCGTACGGCGCCTTTCCACAGTTTCACTTCGATCATCAAGAGCGCGGCAACAAGGACGATCGAAAGTTTCAAGCGCCCAGCTTGGAACTCCCGCATGGGCTGGGGATGAAACGTCTCCAGGGTCAATTGGATTTGTTGCAGTCGCTCTCAGCCCAGCGAAGCGAGTTGGATCGATTTGCACAGACGGAAAGCTTCGACCGGTTCCGGCAAGGGGCCATTTCGTTGCTTACCGACAAGAAGGTTCACTCAGCTCTCGACGTCACCCGCGCGGACCCAAAACAGCTGCAACGGTATGGAGAGAATTCATTCGGTTGGTCGCTTTTGATGGCCAGTCAGCTTGTGCAATCGGGAGTCAATCTCGTCCAGGTCAATCTTGGAAACGATGAGACCTGGGATACGCACGGCAACGCTTTCCCGCATTTGAAAGACAATCTGTTTCCGCCAACCGACAAAGCAGTCTCAGCGTTGCTCGATAATCTCTCCGAAATCGGCATACTCGACGACACGCTGATCGTGATGGCAGGCGAATTCGGGCGAACGCCGAAGATCTCCCTGCTGCCAAAGCACTACAAGAAGCCGGGCCGCGACCATTGGGGCGCCGTTCAATCGGTGTTTTTCGCCGGAGGCGGCGTTCAAGGCGGGCGAGTTGTTGGAGCGACCGACAAGATTGGCGCGTACCCTGTCGATGATCCGAGGACGCCCGAAAATTTCGCTGCCACGATCTACCACTCGCTTGGCCTTCCGCGAGCGGCGGCTTGGTACGAATCCAACAATCGGCCAAATCGCATCTACCACGGCGATCCGATCAAGGAGTTGTTATAGAGCGGCGTAGCCGGGTTCATTTGGTCAGGCCCCAAGCGAGGCGACAAGAAAACTGTCTAAATCGGGCCGCCTGCATGCAACTGAAGCGAGACTCCGCTTAGAATCGAATCCGCGGGGACTCACTGTGTCTCTTTTTCTGCATTGGCAATTCTGGATTCGTCGTATCGGAGGCTTGCATGTTTGAACGGCGATCCTTGCGGCTCCCGATTACGCTCGGCGTGGTCATGATCGTTCTGGTTGTCGTCCTTCTGGTCGGTTGGGTCATTCTCGCTATCGCTGGGGCCCTGGCCGACGACAAACGGCCAGCCTTCTATTGGACGTTTCTGACCGTTGGCGCCTCGTTTCTGGTCACCGTTCTGGCGGGCGTCATTACCTATCTAACGCTCTCGGTCAAGGCGATCAATTTGAATCGAAGACAGTCCAACTTTATCGACAGCGTGACCCACGAATTGAAGTCGCCCATCACTTCGTTGAAGCTGTACCTGCAAACTCTCAATCGAAGAGCGGTGCCCGAGAGCGAGCGAGCTCACTTCAACGAAATCATGCTCGACGACGTTGAGCGGCTAGACACGCTGATCAACCAACTGCTGACGGCGGCCAGGTTGGAACGAGGTGAAGCGAGGGATGATCCGACAAGTGTTCGGATCGACGAGATTATCGGCAAGTGCGTCGCCGACGTCTGTCTGCGACACAGGCGTCCGACCGACATTGTCCACCTCGTACTCGAAGCATGCACGCTCGAATGTCAAGCCGTTGACCTCGACCTCGCTCTGCGCAATTTGATCGACAACGCGGTCAAGTATGCGGGAGATCAGCCTGAGGTGTGGATCACTTTGAGTCAAGTCGGCCAAGATGCGGTGATTTCGATCGAAGACAATGGCAACGGGATTCCACCCCACATGCGGCGCAAAGTCTTCGGTCGATTCGTGCGACTCGGCGTGGAACTCGAACGAGAGAAGCCTGGCACTGGTTTGGGACTTTACATCACGGGAACGCTCCTGCGGCAATTGAAAGGCAAGATTCGAATCAAAGACGGCCGAAACGGAAATGGCACGCTATTTGAAATGACGCTCCCCGGCGTCCAGCCCGCGCAGGCTAACTGTGAAACGCTCGACCTACCACAGCCCACTCCCAGTTGACACATCCAGTTGACGTGCGACGTCCCAGCAAGACTTGCTGGCTTGACCCCGCCCTCGCTGCGGGGCCAAACAGTAGACTACGATGAGGCGTAAGACCGGGAAACTCAAATTCACGCCTCTTCTCACTCGCAAACCTAATCGACGAAGTGCGAACTTACCGCTCGAAAAAAGACCAGCATGTATTCCAAGCACATCCTACTTGTTGAAGACGAGGAACACCTCGCGGTGGGGATTCGCTTCAATCTGGAAGGCGATGGTTATCGAGTCACAGTTGCCGCTGACGGCGTTTCCGCGGTGGAGATGTTCGACCAGCAGTCTGACGACATCGATCTCGTGATTCTCGACTTGATGTTGCCGCGAATGAGTGGTTACGCGGTTTGCGAACACCTTCGCGATGCAGGAAGCCGAGTCCCGGTGCTGATCCTCAGCGCTCGCACACTGCCAGAAGATCGCACTCGCGGGTTTGATGTCGGAGCAAATCAGTACCTCACCAAGCCTTTCGAGCTCGAGGAATTACTGAGCCGCGTGCGAAACCTCTTGGCCCACCACTACGCCGAGGCCAAGCGTGAAGACCCGGAACAATACACCTTCGGCGACGCCACGGTTGACTACCGAACGCGGGAGGCCGTGGTTTCCGGGAAGTCGGTCCGTTTGACCGAGTTGGAATTCAAGCTGCTTCGCTATTTTCTGCAGAACGAGGGTCGCGTGATTCCCCGCGGGGAGTTGCTGGAAAACGTTTGGAATCTTCCTGGCCATGTAACCACCCGCGCCGTCGATCAATTCATCCTCAGGCTGCGGAAGACGTTCGAACCCGATCCGGCCAAACCTCAACATTTCATCACGCTTCGCGATGCAGGATATCGATTCGTCAAATAGCACCAAGACGGATGAACTCGGCGAAGAATACACGTTGACCTTGGAGAAGATGAGCGTCGTGCCCGACGCGAAATGGGAAGCGTCCGTCGTCAAGAGTTAGCGAAGGGGTGCGACCGCGCGTTTGGCCGAAGGCCTTGACTTCCACCGTAGCCTGGGGCAACGTCGGCGTAGCCGGCAACGCCCCAGAATAGAATCTTACGCGAGACGGATTAACTCGGGAAAGTAGGATCGCCCCATGCCACAATCTCTGACGAGGCGTCGGCAAATCGCTGCTACTTCAACTCTCGCATCCAGGCAACCAAGTCCGCTAGTTCTTGCTTGGTCAGGGCTTCATCGACGCCGACGGGCATCAGCGAGACGGTGCTTGGTGAAATCTCATCGATCTCATTTCGCGCGATCTCAATGGCTTCGCCAACCTGTTGTTGCAGGGTGATCGAGCTGCCGGATTCGCGCGTAATCAACCCGCTGAGCACGCGGCCGTCGCTCATGATGACAGAATAGGGTTCGTATTGCCGGACAATGCTGGCTGATGGAAAGACGATCGATTCCAGCAAGTCGCGCGACGATCGGTTGGCGCCAATCGTGCTCAGATCGGGCCCCACGGCTTCGCCCTTGCCTTTCACCTTGTGGCAGGATGAGCATTTCGATTTCTCATGAAAGAACAGAGCTTGACCGCGAGCCGGCTGACCTTGCTTGAGGTGTTCGACAAACGTGTCCAGTTTCGCGACTCGCGATTGCTGGTGTTGTTCGATGGTGTTCAGCAACGCATTCGCGCGATCGCGAAGCTCGGGCGGATAGCGCTTGACGACATCCGAGACCTCGGGAGTCGGCACGCTCGACAGCGACTTGGCGGCCTTCATCGCCTCGAGGAAGGCGTTTCCGACGTCGATCGCGCCGTTTCTCTGAAAGGGCCGCACAAGATCTCTCAGGGCGAGCGGTCCGGCGGTCTCAAGTTTTGGGGCGAGCGCGACAAGTTGCTTGGCGGTCAGCGTCGACGCGCCGAGCAGTTGCGATGCTCGAGACGCGTTCGCTGGCGACTGATCCGAACCCAGCAATTCCAGGAGAACATCGAACGTTTCGCCATTGAGCGCCGAGCTTTGCCCGTTTGCGGCTCGCAGCGCGGCGACGCGAGTCATGGCGGGCAGCTTTCGATTTGCGCCAATCCGCTGTAGGTCCGGCTTGAATTGGTTTGATCGAAAGGCCCCGGCCGCCTTGATGGCTACATCTAGTTCCTTCGCATCGTTAGAAACCAACGCTTCTTTGAGTGGTTCAGCGAGGGCTTTGTGCAAAGTGAGCCCACGTCCGTTCGCCAGCGCTTCGAGCAAAGTGCGCCGCGTTTCAATGGAAGTCTTCGCGTCGCTCAACGCGTCTCCAACGATTGTCGCCACGTTGGGGCTGGAGGCGAACATGGCGACCATGCCCTGCAACACGTCGGTGCGCTTTTCAGCCTCCGCGGGATGTTGGACCAAAAACTCGATTCGCTGCGACGCGCTGGTCGTCCACTGGGTCACGTCCTGTTTAGCTGCCAAACTCCTTTTGGCGTGGCGTTGAAACACGCGCCAAGCCGCCTGGCGAAGGTCCGCGTCATCGCCGTCCAGCAAAGGGGCCACCACCTCGGACACCATGGCGAAGCTATCCATCTGGTCGAGCGAAACCAGGGCAGCTTTGCGGACAGCCGGAGAGGATTCGGCGAGCGCCTTGCGCGCCGGTTCAGCGGCGTCGATTTCGATCAAGGCAAACGTGATCGCATGTTCTTCCTCGCGGTCGACCGCTTTCCCAGCCGCCGCCAACAGCACCTTGGCCGAACTCGACTCGCCGATTCTGCCGATCGCCACGGCGGCTGTCCGCCGAACAAAACCGTGGTCGGACGAAGTCAGCAAGAGGTGCAACTTATTCAAGGCCAGCGGGTCAGGGTTTTGAGCAATCGCATGGCAGGCAGCCTGAACCACGCGTTCGGAGCGGTCCGAGAGCGCTATCCGAATCGCAGTGCGAGCCGCGGCGTGGCCTTCATGTTTCTCTCGAGCCAGTCGAGTCAACACGCGAACGGCGCCGATGCGGTTGCGAATATCTCGGCGCTGCAAGGCGGTTTTCAGCGTGGCAACCATCGGATCGCCTCGTTTCGCGCATTCGACCACGGCGCGTTCGCGAACATGGTGTCGGCTATCGTTTAGACGCGCAGCCAGTTGAGCAAGCGACAGCTTCGCCCAAACGATGCGTTCGCCTCGGGGATCAATCAGCGTGGTCATGCCTTTTCTTTTTATCCTGTAGATCGCGCCCGGTATCTCCGGCTTGGCAAGTTGCGACGTCGGACAACCGCGATAGAACCAACCTCCTGTGTCGACGACCAGCAGGCTGCCGTCAGCGTCCTCCAAAACGTCCGTCGGGTGAAAGTCGCGGCTTTCACAGGATAGAAATTCGCGCTGAGTGACCTGGAAAGTCGAACCTCGCGGCGTCATCTCTAATCGAACGACTTTGCCCGAGTTGAAGAAGGTCGAGAAGAAATTGTCTCGCCAACGATGGTCGATTGCGCCGCTTCGATACCGCATGGTTCCGGAAATCGCAACGTGCCCAAACCTGTGCATCGGCTCAAGCAGAGGGCCGGTCACTTTTAGTTCGTCCAACACTCGCTCGCGATGCGGATAAGCTCCACCGTACTGCCAGTGCACTTGGCAATCGACGCGAGGTCGAGAATAGAGAATATTGACGGTTCCGATAACATCGCCTTGCGGCGTAAAGTCGAGCTCAACCGGGTTGTCCATTCCGCCGCCGCAATGAATCCGCACATCGGTTCCGTCCGGCCAACAGGAGAACATATAGGAACCCTCGCGCTGGCTAGTTATCTTGTCGCCTTCCTTGAACTCGTGGCCGTGATAACCATCGCACCAATACATGCGGCCGTCCGGACCGAAGAAACAGCCGTGGATGCTGGCGGCGTTTCCTGTGTAGCCGAATTGACTGACCAACTTCTCACGCTTGTCGGCCTTGCCGTCGCCATTCGTATCTTCCAGTCGCCAGATATTGGGAGGAGAGGCTACGTACAGCGAGTTGCCGAGCCAGGTGGCGCCCATGGGGAACGTCATCTTGTCGGCGTACACGGTTGATCGATCGTAGCGGCCGTCGCCGTCAAGATCTTCGAGCATGCGAATCGAATTGGGACGCGACTTCTCCAACGCTTCCGCGGACAGGTTGACGCCCGCGTTGTTGCAGACAAACAGTCGTCCGCGGTCATCGAAGCAGGCCATTGTGGGATGGGTAACCAAGGGCGGAGCGGCGGCCAACTCGACCGAAAACCCCTCCGGAACCTGCAGCGATTGCGGCCTAAAATCCGCGGGCGGCGCGGGCGGCTCGACCGGGTCTCGCTGAGCTAGCTCCTCTTCGATTCCGATGAAAGTTCGCGTTTGCGAACCACCCTCTTTCCACAGGTCAAACTCTGGCGCCGCGTGCTTGTCATAGAAACGGCGGAGTTGCGTTCGCAAACGATCGCGAGTCGATTGGCTGCCGGCGTCACCGACCAGATTGTTGAACTCGCTTGGATCGGAGTCCAAGTCGAACAGTTCATGCGGACCGTTGGGATAGCGATGCACGTATTTCCAACGCGACGTCCTGATGCAACGGAGATTCTCGAACTCGTAATAGACCGCCCGATCCTCGGTGGTCTTGGGTAGCGGTTTGGCGTTCGACAGATCAGAGGAGAAATCGATGCCCGGCGAAACCGGTTCGTTTTTCGGGGGCTGGTTTTTCAAACCGAGTTGGCTGAGCACAGTCGGCAGGAAGTCGTAGTTAGTGACAATGCGGTTGGAACGTCGATTGGCGGCGATGCTTGGCGGGTGGCGCCAAATCATCGGGATTCGCATCATTTCATCGCGAGCGGTAACTGGTCGAGTATGGTCGCCCATGCCAAAGAATCCGCCATGGCCGCCAGACCAACCCTGATCGGCGACGAACACGACAAGCGTATTGTCGTCGATGCCGTGTTGCTTCAAGGCGCCCATCACTCGGCCCACGCCGTCGTCCACTCCGCTCACTTCCGTCGCCACCCGTTCGATCGACACCGGGTTGTTTTGGTAGTCGCGGTTACTGTATTGCCAAGGGTGAGTCGGTTCTCGAGGAAACGACGACAGCGGCTTGCCTCGATAGTATTCCGCATGCCGGTTCTTGCCCTCGCGCAGCAACAATCGACTCAACGAGTAGGGCCCGTTGTAGCTCAGGAACAGGAAGAACGGCTTGTCGCTTTTCGACTTCTGCTCGATAAACTTCAGGGCGTGTCGAGTCCAGAAGTCAGTTAGATACTCGGGCTCGCGGCGGATCTTGCCATCCTCGATGATCGACGCGTCGTAGAACGTCGATGTACCGCCGTGAGGCATTGTGATCCAGTAGTCGTCTAGCCCTTCCTGAGGCTGGATGTTGTCTCCCAAATGCCATTTGCCGACCAATCCGCAATCATAACCGGCGCCGCGCAGCACCTCGGGCAGCGATGTGAAACGGTCCAGCGTGCACCGCGCCTCGGGGCCGACTTGCAAACGGCCGCCGAACAGGAAGCAGTGGACGCCGTGCTGAGAAGGAAGCAAGCCCGTCAAGAAGGTCGCCCGAGTCGGCGAGCAGACAGGGTTCGAGGAGAACGCTCGATCGAACAAAGTTCCCTCGCGAGCCAGTCGATCGATGTTCGGCGTGCGAATGTCCTCGTTGCCGTAGCAACCAAGCGTCCACGCGCCATGATTGTCGGTCATGATCAAGATCACGTTGGGCGGCTCGGCGGCGCGCAGTGTTGAACCTCCGAGCGGCAGGCAAACTGGGCCCCAGGCGCACAGTACGGCGAACGCGGGCAATAGGGCCGACATCCTAGCCCGGCAATTCCTAGCCCAGCAATTTCGGCCAGCAAATCCGTCAGTCGATCGCAACATTATTCGTCTCCCGGCGTCGTCGCCGTTTCATAAACATGGTCCAACGCGGCCCCCAGATCCAATCGTCGGAAAGACTCCATCGAGCCTGGATCATCAACTGCCTTGCCTGTTGTCTGCATGATCTTCATGATGGCCTCAGGAAGATTTGAGCCATCGCGTTTCCAGTTGTAATCGGTCTTCTTGATCGCCTCACGAATCACCATCGCTGCTCCGCAAGCCACCGCATTGGATGAGGACGTTGCCGCAGCGGGGACGACCAGTTCGACCTTCGCATGGCGATCTAGATAGACAACATCCCGACCAGGTCGAACGGCGCCGACAGCAAAGCAATTGGGTTGCGAAGCGGGCCAAGAGATACCGTCGGTGTACTTGTGGTTTCCAGAAGGAGCACTAACCCAGACGCCCAGTTGGCGAAGTTCTTTCAGCTTCGCGTCGATGGCGGTCGCGACAGGTTGGTTGTGGGCTTTGTCGTCGACGGGGGCGAGATTGACCGTCGTAATATGTAGCGCCTTGTGATTGTCGATCACCCACTGCAGCGCGGCCGCAACGGTCTTGCCGTCCGATACGTTGCAGTGACAACACTCCAGCGCCCGCACAATCGCAAGTTGGTTGTTGTAGGCAACTCCCCATTTCCCGTCGTAGTTCAGCGACGAGGGAACGCCGATCGTCGATCCGTGATAGCCGCGGCCTTCGTGCTTCGGATCGTCATCGCCGTCCACACTGTCAAACGTCGCCAACACTTTGGCTCGGCCGTCCGGTTGCTTGTTGGCCCACTGAGGCATTGATAGTTTGCAGCCGTCATCGACGAGCGCCAGAGTTTGCCCTTTGCCAAACGACAACTTGTCGCCATATCGGTTCCAAGCATCGACAACGCCTGCGTGTTTGAAAGCCGCCGGCTGGACCGGTTCGCCGCCAGGTGCACACGTACATAGGCCGACAACGGCAAACAATTGAGCGAGCGCGAGTGTCGACACGCGGATGCGGCGGGCGTTCATGATCCACCTCGATAGTTCTCGGCTCACATTCGAGCTCAGTTGGAGATTTGGCGTCCAGCCGCGTCCGCCAGAGTTTAGCTGAGCAGGCGGACAAGGGCCAATTCTCGTTCGGCGTCGCTCCTAAAACGAGCGAAATATCAATATACGTTGATGGGTCCGAAACGGACAGCTACATTGGGTGATGTTTCTCCGGTTTCGTTCGAGAAGTTCAGCGTCAAAACTGCAATCGTGGTAGAGCCATGAAGCGTTGGATCTGGAAGACGGTCGCCACAGCTATTGTCTCTGGGTTGCTCTGTGCGACCCTCGTCAGTCAAGTGGGCGGCGCGGAGGTCGACTATCAAGAGCAGATCAAGCCGATTCTCAAGGCGCGCTGTTACGCTTGCCACGGAGCGTTGAAGCAAGAATCCGAATTGCGGCTCGATACGGGCGTGCTGTTGCGCCAGGGCGGCGAGTCGGGTCCCGTAGTCGACTTGGATTCCGTTGGCGATTCATCGATCTTGGAACGCATGGAATCGACGGACGCCGAGTTTCGCATGCCGCCTCAAGGCAAGCCCATCGCGGCCAACGAACGGGCTTTGTTTCGAGATTGGATTGCAGCCGGCGCCCACTCGCCAGACGATGAACAACAAGAGACCGATCCCGATGACCATTGGGCGTTTAATCCTCCCAAGCGTGCGGCACTGCCAGAGAACGCGAGCGGAGATCGCTCTCTTCCGACTCGCAACCCGATCGATGCGCTCCTCAACGCTCGTTATCGTGCGAGCGGACTCACTCCCGTTTCGGACGCGACCCCAGCCCAGCTGATTCGTCGGCTGTACCTCGACCTTACGGGTTTGCCTCCAACTTTGGTCGAGTTGCAAACTTACTTGGCCGATCCGTCTGAGGATCATTATGCCGCGATTGCCGACCGGTTGCTCGACTCGCCGCAGTATGGCGAACGTTGGGGCCGGCACTGGATGGACGTTTGGCGTTATTCGGACTGGTACGGGCGCCGCCAGGTCAATGACGTCCGCAACAGCGCTCCCCAGATTTGGCGTTGGCGAGACTGGATTGTCGATTCACTCAACCGCGACAAGAGCTACGCGCGGATGATTCAGGAGATGCTCGCCGCGGACGAAATCGCAGCCGACGACGACACGGCTTGGCCCGCCACAGGCTATCTGGTTCGAAGTTACTATTCACTGAATCCCAACGAGTGGATGCGGCACAACGTCGAGTACACTGGCAAGGCGTTCTTGGGTCTGACCTTCAACTGCGTCCACTGCCACGATCACAAGTACGATCCGATCGCGCACGAAGACTATTTTCGCTTGCGGGCCTTCTTCGAGCCGATCGGCATCCGCCAAGATCGCGTCGCCGGCGAGAAGGAACCGCCTCCGTTCGAAGTCTATAAGTACGGCGGGTCTCGCAAGGCTGTCCAAGAAGGTATGGTTCGGATCTTCGATCAGCATCCCGACGCGACGACTTGGTTCTATTCAGGCGGCGACGAGCGGAACCGAGATAAGGAGCGCGGCGGCATTTCGCCTGGCGTTCCCTCGTTCCTGAACGTGCCCTTGCCTGAGATTCGAACGATTGATCTGCCGATGTCGGCATGGTACCCAGGCTCTCGGACCAACATCCAACTCTCCGCGCTTCGCGAACGCGAAGAGGCTGTCGCGGTCGCTCAGAGCAAGCACGCTCATGCGAAGTCGAAACCGATCGACACCGCCGCAGCGGAAAAGGCCGTACAGGAGGCGAAGGCGGTATTGGAGCACGCTGTCGCGGAATCCAGAGCGAGCGGCGAATCCGGTTCGTTAACTGGGAATCAGTCTTTGTTCATCGACGCCGCAAAGGGCCGGCGGATCGTGCAGAACGTTTTGCCAGGCTTGAAGGCGATATCGAAGGGTTCGCAAGTTGCCTTTCAATTGAAGATTCTGAAAGACGAACACTTCAATTTCCAGCTGGCGCGCGACACAAGCAAGGGACTCACCGCACTCTACCTGGGTTTTGTGAAAGGCGAATTCCGCGCGTACCAGCCGGGCGGATTTCAAGAGTTCAAGTTGGGTTCGTACGATTTCGCAGGAGGGCAAGACCGTTTCGACGTCGAACTTGCCATCGACCCGGGTGAGGATGTGGCGGTCGTTAAGGTCACGATTCCTAGTGGGAACGGCCCAGATGCCGCCGGGCTCATCCTTGTCGACAACGTTCCGATTGCGCTCAACGGCTGGGATCCCACAAAGAACGCCAATCAGCCGTTTACGCTCGACTGCCGTCCTGGGACGCAAGTGGTGATCGATGAAATGCGAGTCGTTGCGGGTGGCGGCAGATTCCATTGGGGGTTTGAATCGCCCCGGTTTCGCGATGGAGTCGATGTGCAAGACGTCGAAGGTTGGAAGATTCACGCCCTGTCGCAGGCTCCGGCTCGGTCGCTTGTCTCCATGATGGCGGAGAGCGAGGCGACTCGAGTTGCTGGCGAGAAATGGAAGGCGGCTCAAGCCGCGTTGCGGTCGCTTGCACTGCCTCTCGACGCCGCGATCCAACAGTTGGCGGCGAGCCGATCGATGCTCGCCAGCTTGAAGGCCACCATTGCGGCGGACAATGCAGTTCGAGACAAGATGTCGGCGGACTCGCTCGAACCATTGGCCCGATCTGCCTACACCGCCCAACAAGTTGCCCAGTTGGCTGAAGCGAAATGGCGCGTGCTCGATGCTGAGACTCAGCTGGCCGCCGCGCAGGCTGTTCCGCCTACCGACAAGACAAAAAAGAAGGTCGACGAGTTGAACAAGAGTTTGCTCAACGCCAAGAAGCTGCTGGCGACAAGAATCAAGGATTCCACAAAGGCAGGTTCGACAGAGTATCGGAAGCTGAGCCCAACAACGTCGCCTCAGAGTACCGGTCGGCGTTCCGCACTTGCGCGTTGGATGACCGATCGAGCCAACCCGCTTACGGCTCGGGTCGCCATCAATCACATTTGGATGAGGCATTTCGGAACGCCGATTGTGGCGAGCGTTTTCGATTTCGGCCGAAACGGGAAACTGCCGTCGCATCCCAAGTTGTTGGACTGGCTGGCCGTCGAGTTAATGGAAAACAACTGGAGCATGAAGCACATTCATCGCCTGATCGTGACGAGCCGCGCCTATCGGATGGATTCGTCCGCCCACGGCCAATCCGCCAATTTGGCGATCGACAAGGACAATCGGCTTCTCTGGCGACGCCAGCGGATTCGCATGGAAGCGGAAGTCGTGCGTGACAGCGTGCTTTTCATCGCCGGGAAGCTAGAGACCAAGCTCGGCGGTCGCACTCTGCCAAACTCACAAGCCGAGAGTACCTTCCGCCGAAGTCTCTACTATGAAGTTTATCCCGAAGACGGTGGCAGCATTGCGATCTCGAAGATCTTCGATGCGGCTGATCCGACCGAGTGTTATCGGCGGGCGGCAACCATCATGCCGCAACAGGCGCTCGCTTTGAGCAACAGCCAACTTGTTCATCAAGCCAGCTCACAAGCCGCCCAGTCGATATGGGATTCACTCAAGCCGCAGACGGAAGCGGCGTTTATCAAAGCAGCCTTCGAGACCGTGCTCTCTCGCTCGCCAATTGCCCGCGAGACAGCCGCCTCGAGCCAATTTCTCGCCAAGCAGCGAACCACTCTGAAAGATGAGGCGAGAGTGCGGGAGAGTTTGATTCGAGCCTTGTTCAATCACAATGACTTTGTGTCCATTCGATAGACCGTTTTCCCCGAGAGCGAGACGAGTCATGCGTCGCCGCGAATTTTTGTCTGACTTTGGAATGGGCTTCACCGGTCTGGCAATGGGCGCCATGCTCGCGGGTGATGGCATCAGCGGCGGCAATCGAGCTCGAGCTGACGAGCCGGGCCACGCTGCGAACGAGATTTTGCACCATGCGCCGCGAGCCAAGTCGGTGATTTGGGTCTTTCTCTCTGGCGGATACAGCCACCTGGAGACGTTTGACCCTAAGCCGGCGCTGAATAAATACGCGGAAAAGACCTTCGCCGAAACGCCCTTCCCCAATCCCGTCGACTCGCCGCTTCACATGAAGCGGTTTCGCAGTGTGGCGGCTGAAGAGATAAACGTTCGCGATGTCTATCCGACGATCTATCCGCTGCAAGTTGGATTCGGCCGACGAGGCCAGAGCGGTATCGAAATCTCCGATTGGTGGCCCCATCTGTCGAAACGTGTTGATGACATCAGCTTCGTCCGCAACATGTGGACGACCGACAACGACCATGCGGCCGAAAATCAGATGCACACTGGCCGGCATCGATTGGACGAGACGCAACCGAGCATCGGCGCGTGGGCCCACTATGGCTTGGGCTCTATCAATGAGAACCTGCCGAGGTTCGTTGTTCTCGGAGGGCCGACCAGGACCGACACGCGAGCTTCGATCGACTCCTATTATCTCGGACCGGCCCACGCCGGCGTGCCGCTCAAGTTGGACCCCAAGAACCCGCTCGCCTTCGGCGCTCGACAACCCAACCAAACGGCCGAGCAGCAGGCGAACGAGTTCGCCTTGGTCGCAGAGCTCAACGCGATCGCCGCGGAGCAGGATCCAGCCGACGAAAAGCTGCAAGCGAGGATCAAGTCGTACGAGCTGGCCTACCGCATGCAGTCCGCCGTACCCGACGCGGTCAGCACGTCGGCCGAGTCGAAGGAGGTCCAGTCACTTTACGGGATTGACCAGGCGGAGACGAAGACCGCCGGCGAGCGGCTGCTGGCGGCGCGGCGGATGGTGGAGCGAGGCGTGCGGTTCGTGCAGGTCTTTCCATCGCGTTACGGATCGTGGGACTCCCACAAGCAACTCAAGACCAATCACGGGCGAATGTGCAAGTCGATCGACCAGCCAATCGCCGCTCTGCTGATAGACCTCAAGCGTCGCGGTCTGCTGGATGAAGTGGCTGTCGTGTTCTGCACCGAGTTCGGCCGCACGCCGGGCCTGGAGAAACGATCCGGTGGGACAACCGGACGTGACCATCACCCCAACGGGTTCACCTGCTGGTTAGCCGGCGCGGGCATCAAAAGAGGTCATGTGCACGGCGCGACAGACGAGTTGGGATACCACGCCTTGGGCGAAGGACATTACGTCACCGATCTCCACGCCACCGTACTGCACTTGCTCGGGCTCGACTCAAGACGACTGACGTTCCCCGGCCGAGTTCGTCTCGACATCGATCGAGGCCAAGTCATCTCCGATGTTCTGGTTTGAGAGTTCGCACTGGCGCAACCGTTTGTCGGACCCGGCAGCGCGCGCTGGGCGAGCAAGATGCGACTACGGATCACTGGCCAACTCACGCGCCAGCTGTCGATGCACTTGGGGCGTCTGCGTAATCACGAACGATTGTGATTTCTCCCAATAGCGAATGACGCCGATCCCGCCTGAATCTTCCCATGACTTCGGCGAGTACTTTCGCACGATTGCCGCTCGTAAAGCTTCGCTGTCCGCATCAGGGCTCGACAGACGATGGCGAACGGAATAGAGAAACACCAGGGGCTCGCGTTCTGCTTCTTCGGGCGTTGTAATTACAATCGCGTCATCGCGAATGGTCCAGGTCAGCCGCGAAGGCTTGAGAGCCTGGTCCAGCGCGTCGCCAAGCGGCACAGCGGGACCGGGGTAGATGGTTCTCGCGTCCGCGGAGAGCCCGACATCATCCATCGCTCGGGTGTCGACAAACAGGGTGGCCCCTAGCGCACTCGTCAGCTTGTCCGCCAGTTCACGAACCGTGGACTGCCCGGCTGGCGCCCCCCTCACCGGTTGATGCAGCACCCGCCAGAGGGCCGTTTCTCGCGCCGTTCCCACCAGCCGCGGCTTGGTTTGCGCCGGGTCTTTCGCTGCGTCTTTCGCCGCTCGCAAGTCGGCCCGCAGGACCTCGATAAGCTGGCCAACTCTTGATTGAATCCGCGTTGTCTGGGAGACAACCAACGAACTCGCAAGCGCCAAGCCTTCCACAGCTCCCGGACCGCCGACGTTATCCCAATCGTCTCGCGCGAGAACCGACGTGAGCAGGTCAATCAAGCTGTCGAAGTCCACCTTCAGCAAACGATCGACTTCTGGGTCTCGCTCCGAGTCCGTCTTGCTCGGTCGACCGAAGTCGTGAAGCACTAGATCAGGAACTGGGTAGACCAGCGTGACCAATTGTGATTCCTCCTCTTCTGGCGTC
Source organism: uncultured Pirellulaceae bacterium (assembly GCA_964635375.1). GTDB lineage: Bacteria > Planctomycetota > Planctomycetia > Pirellulales > Pirellulaceae > CAZMNY01. Next base: position 18,647 of record CAZWOU010000033.1, read on the forward strand.
GTAAGCCAAAGACTCTCGTTCTGCACAAGAATGGCTAGTTCGTATGGTCTCATCATGTGCCGCAAGGCCGATTCAAGGGATGTACCAGACGACGCGAACGTAATGGGTGAATCTGTTCCAATGCCAACATCATCCAACGCCCGTGTATCAACAACGACCGCAATTCCGTGCTTGACCGAGAGCTCTTTCGCGACTTCGGCGAGCGGTTTCTTGTGAAATTGAAGATCTACTTTGCTGGCAAGCGCGGCCCGAATTCGCTTGGCATTCTCCTCCGTGTCCGGCTCCTCAAGCGCGATTGGCGACACAGGTCCTTCGCCGTCCCAAGTACGGGCGAATTTCCGCGCGCGGCGAATGCGCTGCATCTGTTGCGTAAGTCGAGCGTGCACGTCATCGGTCTGTGCCACCGCCAGGGCCCACTGATTCGCGACCAGCTCGATTGAACCTGGTCCGCCAACATCGGCCCAAGACTCAGGAGCAATGGTGGTCGTGACTAGTTCGAGCAACTCATCAGAGACTAAGTGAGCGAATTTGGCGGGCAGATGGCCGTCCAGCGTGACCAGGTCTCGAACGGGGTAGAGCTTTGTCGCAAGGTAAGCTTCGGATTCTTCGGGCGACGTGATCCAGACGACTTCGTCGCGGATTAGCAGGGTCAATTCGAAGTCCCGAAGCACTGTTCGCAAGGCTGACCCCAGAGAAACATTGCGGACGTCGATACTCACGGGCACGTCTGTCCCGATTCCAACATCATCCAGAGCTCGTGTATCAATCAGCAACAACAGGCCCGTCTGTTTGTGTACTTTCTCTGCAAAACTGGTCAAGGGCATGTCGACCGCCTGCAACCGATCGATCTTGCGATCAAGCATTTTGCCCAAGAACTCGCGACGCCCGTCCGGCGCCAACTCCATCGGTTCGTGCAGCTGTGGGTCCTCCTGTTGGCGCCGTCGCAATTCAAAACATCTATCCAATAAGTTTCGCAGCTGAACGTGGTTCTCAGCAGTCTGCGCGACTATCAGGCTGCCGGAGGGAAGTGTCTTGATCGTCGCGGTTCCGCCGACGTCCTCCCAGGACACGGGATCGATTGTGGTGATCACCAACTCCGCAATGGCGTCCAAGTCCTGCTGCTCTTCACCAGGCAGGCGAGCGAGCTCGGCCACTGGATAGGACTGAGTTTCAAGTTGCGACTCGGCTTCCTCAAGCGTTGTGATAAGGATGCTGTCTGGGCGGTTCACGTAGCTCAAATCCCAGCGGCCAAGCAGTTGCATGAGCGCGGCGCGAAACGAGACGCCATCACAGCGTAGATCGACAGGTTGCTCGATCGCCAGCCCCTCGTCCTTCAACGCTTGCCGGTCAATCTTGATCGAGATCGGTATCAACTTGTCGAGTTCTTCGACAACTTGTCGCAGCGGCTTGCCGCGAAAGTCCAAGTGAACCAGTCGCCCCAGCAACCGCTCCAAGCGCGAAACTTCAGCGCCCTGTCGTTGGGCCATTTGCCCAAATGCTGGCCACGAATGTTGATCGTTACTTCGCAGTTCTGCAAGTAAGCGAGCAATAGCGTTTTGCGACCGAGCCGTGTGTTTGATGATCAAGCTGTTTCCCGAGACGACGATCGACGCTCGGCCGCCGACATCCCGCCACTCCTGCGGCGTCACAGACCGCTTGATCCGCTCGACCAAGCCCGTTCGCGCTTGACCGGGACCCTGCCGCTCGCCGCGCGGGCCGAGCAAGTCGTCGATGGGGTAGGTCCGCACATTTAACCGCGACCAAATCTGCTCCCGAGTCGATATTGCGATCACGCCATTCGAGATCGTCCAATCCAGCCCGTACCTCGGCAGCAGGGAACTCAATGCCTTGTCGAGTGCGACCGATTGAAACTGTGCGTTTACGCGGATCCGCGTACCGGTTCCATCAGCACTTGTCGGCAAGCCGCGAAAGAGGATCTTCGCCCCCGTCTGCCTGCGAAAGTCTGCGACGACCTCCTGCAGCGGACGTTCCAACTGGTTGACCGTGATGGGCCTGGCCAATGCCTGCAACGACTCGGGTTGTTTGGAGTCTAGGTCGTCTCCGTGAATCAGCAGAGGCGAGCTGAGGAATAGTGCCAGGGCGAAGGAACCGACGCCGCAAGAAAGGAATTGGGTGCTTTTCATGACGCCATGCGAATAAAAATAACCGCCCCCGGTTACCTATGATCCTAGCCTGCAAGGTCGCATGCTGCAAAATCAAGATGTCAAAGGCAAGATCCGACAGGAGGGGCGAGCGCGCGTGCGGAAGCCCGATTGACGGCTACAGGTCCTTTTCGTCCAGATACTTCGATCGACTGCGCGCGTATTCAGCCGCGTCGGGAAGCGCTGTGGATTCGTTCGGCGAGGCTTCTTGGGCGTCCTCATACAGATTGACGAGGAACGGTCGGCACCATCCGCACCCGGTGCCCGCGCCGAAGCAGTTGCTGATCTCTCCGGCGCGGCGCGGTTTTTCGATGCGGATGAAGTTGACCACTTTCCGTTTCGTTATGTGAAAGCAGAGACAAAGTTCGTCGTCGAGGTCCATTATTGGCCCCCCGAGGCGATTCGCAAAGAAATGCGGCAGGCTTGGTCGAATTGCTCGATGTCCAATCTATCGCCGATCATATGTTGGCCAATCTGCCCGCATCCCAACGAGACCGTGGGGATCCCGTGCGCTGTAAGCCAGTTGGCGTCAACGCCTCCGTTGGCGATGGCGAAGTGAGTTTCGCCGCCGCATTCCGTGACAGCTCGATCAGCCCGCTGAACACAAGACTCGCTCTTCTTCAGCTTGAACGACTCGTAGTCCAACCGTCCCTCGACTTTGACGCCGCCCTGGGCGCCCGCCACGCTGGTCACTTCTTTGGCGGCGCGATGAAACGCCCTTTCGATCTCGCGCACAATAAGCTGACGAAACTTCGGGTTGTGGCTGCGAGCCTCAGCGCGGAGGACGACGTGATCGGTGACGACATTGGTCGCTTCGCCGCCATGAATGAAGCCGACGTTGCTTGTGCCCAACCGTTTGCCCTTTTGGATCAGCCCGTGCCATCCGTTTCGGTGCAGGTCGGCGATCGCGAGCGAGGCAATTGCGATCGCGCTGACTCCCCATTCCGGGGCGCCGCCGGCATGACTGGCAACGCCCCTGACATCGATCCGCAAGCGGTAGCCGCCCGTGGCGCCAATGGTCAGCTTGTAGGGCGAACCGCCGTCCCAGTTGAAACCCATCTTCGGGTTGCCAAGCAACGACTTCGTCACGCAACGCGATCCTTGCAAGCCGACTTCCTCCTGCACGAACCAACACAACGTCATCGGCGGGTGGGGCAGATCTCGCTCGAGGATTTCCAGGGCGGCCGAGAGAATCGTCGCACAACCGGCTCGGTTATCGGCGCCAAGTCCCGAGTTTGGATTGGCGGAGCGGACCAGGTTTCCTCGGAGTACCGGCTTGCTTCCATCGCAAATGGGGACCGTATCCATGTGGGCTGAGAAAATGATCCTGGGTTGCTTGAGGTTGCCAGGAAGCTTGACGATCAGATTGCCGATCTCGCCCACGTCACGCGAGCGGCGATGGGCAGTGTCGAACTTGGCCGCGTTGGCCGGAAGACCCGCCGAGCGGAGTTGGTCGACGATGTAGTTCGCGACCTGGCCCTCTTGGCCGCTCTTGCCCGAAATCGCCATCAACTCCAAGACAAGCTGTCTAGCTCGTTTGAGGTTCGGCGTTAAAGCCGCGCGGGGCGATTGAGTTGTCTCAATTCGTTTGGCCAAGGGTCTTATCCCCCATGTCTAGAGCGTTGGTATGCCGAGGCCCTATTTTGCGTCGTTTGGCGGTCGGGGGGAAGAGGTCCCGGTGTTGCCAAGCTGGCTCGCTCGCAGCCAACGCAAATCCCCAGATCAGTTTGATCAGTGGAGTCGGAATCTGATAGCTTGCCTAGAGCGGATTTCAACGGGTCACCAGAGGAGAAGAAGCGTGGATCTCAATCGAGCGACTTGTTTCATTCGGTTTATTGCGGTCTTGATCGCCGTCAGCCCATTCGCGGGGGAACGCTCGACTGCTCAGGATCCCGCGAAAGAGGCGGCGGCAAAAGAGGGCGCCAAGACCATCGGCACCAGCCTGAGCCCGCGCCTTGTCTCCTCGCTCCAAACCCAAGTCGCGGCCGCCTATTTTCGAGGCGATCCAGCCGCCACGCTTGAGGCGATTGGCGAGGTGCTTCCCAAGCTAGACGACATCCAGTTTATTGAAGCGAATGACGTCTTGGCCGCGCTCTCCGCGCCAGGCCTGGACCAAATGTTGATCGAAGCTCGCTTAAGCGTCGTGATCCGGGGACTCAGCCAAGGCGTGAAACCGCCGGGGCAACACGAGCTGCTTGTGATCATTCCGGAAACCGAACGCCGCGTGCAGAAAGCGATCGACACCGCCGGCGGACACGTGGCAATGCAGCCCGCGCTGCCCGCGCCAAGCAAATTTTCCGAGTACGAAGAGTTGTTCTGGCGCGTGCACGTGTTGGAGCAGCAGCTGACGAACGCGATTCGGTTTGCCGAGTTCGGCAGGCGATTGAACGGTCGAGCCAAGCGATTTGTTCGACGAGCCAACGACGAGCAGCGAGCGGTCTTGGAAACCAGCTTTGAGGACAAGGGCGCCAAAGCGAAGGGGCTAATGCAAGAGCTGGAGGAGCGCAAGATCGAGCTTCGAATCCAACGAATCGAACTCGCTCTGCACAAATTGGTCACCAGCGAGGATCGCCGGGAGAAGCTGGAGGCGGCCTACGTCGCCGGCCATGACGGCGAGCTTCTAAATGCCTTTTTCGACGATCTCGCCGCTCAGCGAAAACAGGGCAAGACCGTTTCACTTCGCCGATCTGGCTTGCGGGGAACAGAAATTGAATCCGAAGTACGAGAGCTGACCGATACTGCTCTGCAGAGCGCTGGCGACCTCGCCGAGAAAGGCCGCTTGCTCTACACCGGCATTCACTGGTGGTTGCGAGGTCGATATGGGCGAGGACCGGACGGAGGAGGGTTGTTGAAACCGCTCACAGCGCTCCGGTCCCCGCTGGACATGTTCAGACTCTATATGCCTGAACAGCTTTACGATTTCGACAAGTCGCAGGCCTTGCAACTCAAGGCGCCGATCAATCGTCGCCATCATTATGTGTGGGCGTTTGAGCCGCGGCGTATTGTGACGCGGCAATACAACAGCACGTCCGCGACTGGAAACGAAACAGTAACCTCAAAAACCACCCTGAAGTACTTTTACTGAAACCGCAACGAGATCATTAGGGGAGTTTCCTCTAAAGAGACCACCAAGACCTTTGGATCCGTAACGCGTCTGCAAAACGATGATACTCAACTTATTTACCGCATCGTTGGGTTTCATGAATACCGAAAGGCCCTTGAACGCCTGGACCGCTTGATTCGTATTTCGAGTCCCGAGGAGCTGAAAGTCTACGAAGAGATTATTCGAGAGCGACCGGAATTGGCGTTTGAAACCAACCTCTCGCGCAACCTGCAGAGGGGAACGTCCACTCTCGCCGAATTGCCACAGAAGCCGAAGGACGATTTCGTTCGCCATGGACTCAGCTGGATGACCGCCCTGGCTCGGGTCGAGTTAGGGGCGATGTTGGCTGGATTCTCCAGTGTCAAACAACCGTTCGCGGCCATGCAGCCGACGCCCCGCGACATGGCGCCTTATCAGGAGTTGCTGCTCGACGGCGCCAGGACCCACTATTGGTCGCTCAACGAGGACGCGAGGTTGAAGTGGACGATCAGGCAGCGGGTGATGAGCGTCTACAAAGCCGTACTATCCTACAGTCGCCGCTTGGTGATGGCTCGAGCCATGTTGCGGTCGGCCCATGCCGCCACCGCAAACTATGCTCCCGCCCAACATCAGGAAATGCAGCAATGGAAGGGCAACATGGACGAATTGCAGGCCGTGTTAGTCGTGATGGTGCAGGACGTGCTAGGCAATCGATCATTCTCGCAGACCTCCCGGGAGGACCGCGAGTTCACTCGGGCTTGTGGGGCCTTGCTCGCTGCGGAACGTCGTGAGATTCAAGCGGGCACAGCGCGAGTCGAGTCACCTGGTCCTGACGCGAAGAAATAGTGAGGCGCCCCAAACCGTCCGCTGTCATCCCGATGTTGCCTGCCAGTCCGATCGCTCCCGTAGCAAATCGGCACGGATTCGGGTACGATAATCCCTCACGGCTGTTGTATGGACACCCTGTAATGGATCAACTGGCATGGCGCGCAAAGTTGTAAGCCGAAAGGCTTTACGAGAAGAAGTGGAAGCTGCCGAAAAGGCGGCGCCGAAAAAGAAGAAGAAGAAGGCCAAACGGAAGAGCCGTGCGAAAGTGTCCGTTGAGGTGCGCCAGAAACTGTTCTGGGGGGTCTTTAACCAATCCCTCAAGCGGGTCGCGCTGTACGAGTACAGCCAGAAAAAACAGGCTGAGGAAAAAGCCAAGTCGCTGACGAAAGACGACGGAAAGTCGCAGCACTTTGTGCAGAAGGTGAAGGAAGTCATCGAGGAATAGCGGCCCGTCGCACTTCGTGCCCATCACGCAATTCCAACGGCGGTTGGCGATGTGGCTGACCAGCCGCAGGCTTGTCACGAGACCCACTTGCTATGCTCAGCCGAAATCACGCGTCGCACTTGCTGAACTCATTCTGGGCCCTTTGGCTGACCTGCGCATTCGTAGGCTGCCTTGCTGGTTGTGGAGGAACGGACCCCGTTCCTGGGCCGGCCAACGGTCAGCCCGCTGAAACACAAACCCCGGCAAACTCGGCCCCAGCAGAAGTAGGCGCGTTGCGAATCGTCGCCGCCGAAACTCTGCCAATCGGCGACTACTTGCCGCCCCTAGACGAGGGACGCGTCGAGCTGGCGGTGCCCGAGGGTTGGTCGGTCCCGAGCCGAGACCGACGTTATGTCGTCAAGATGCTGGAGAGCTCGACTTCCTATCCTCGCCTACTCGTCACCTCAACCCCCGACGATTGGTCAGGCATCAGCGAGCTTACAGACGGCAATGTGGGTGAATTCGCCGCCGCCGTCGCCGAACGACTGGAATCGGCCGAAAAGAAGATCGAGGTGATTGAGCCGGTGATCCCAATGGTCCTGGGCGATCGACCTGTGGCGCGTTATGTACGTCGCACGCGGTTCAAGGGCGACAACAAAAGCATCGTCGTCGAACGACAAATCTTAGTCACGCTAGGCGCGGGGCAAATTTACGAGGTCGATCTGCAGTCGCCAGTCGGCCGACTTACCGCCTATCGAGATGCAGCCTACGCCGTCGCCGCTTCCATGAAGTTCGCGAACGACACGCCGCCTGACACAACGCCGCCTGACACAACGCCGCCTGACACAACGCCGCCTGACACAGCACCGCCTGACACAGCACCGGCCGACACAGCACCGGCCGACACAGCACCGGCCGACACAGCACCGGCCGACACAGCATCGGCCGACACAACGCCGCCTGACACAGCGCCAGCTGACACAGCGCCGGCTGACGAACCGAAGCCATAGGCCTTATCACACAAGCACCCAAGTACGGCAACGAGAATTGGCAATGGACGAAGATCTCAAACAACGCATACTCCCAGCTCTGCTGGTCTTCAATGTCGTCATCATCGCGTACCAGCTAATCTTCAACTATTTAAGCTTCTCTTGGTTGAAGTTTCTGCTTGGGGCAGTCATCGCTGGCGGCTGCGCCGGCGCGGCCTATTTCTTCGCTGGCCGCAAGTGAGCTACCGCGTCGGCATGGTTTGCTGCGATGAGCTTGGCGATGGCGCGAGTTTTCTCGCCGCGTTCTTGAAGTAACCGGTTGATAACGTTTCTGCGCCGGAGCGCTCGAGCGAGAGCTTCTCCGCACTTCGCGCAGGCAAAACGCCGCCCCGGAAATCGGGACGGCGTAATGGCGTTCCTGTTGAGCCTACCTTGTCTCTGCTATGCGTCGGTAGTGTCGCGGCGCTTCGCGCGTTTGGAGCGTTCTTTGCGTTCCTTCTTAAGCGATTCGATCTCTTTCAAGACCCGCTCCATTTGTTCCATCACTTGCTTAAGCTGCTTTTCCATGGCCTGGTTGTGATTCTGCACGCCTGGGATATTGAGGTGGACGCGAGGCTGTGCGAATTGAAACGGGTTCCCTTTCGGCACAAAAAAGTGGTGCTCACCCGCGTGTTGACCATTCTCGTGGGCTTTCATGTGCTTCTTGACCAGTTCGCGAATCTCTGCTGGCAACGCGTTCAATTTGTCTTCACTCGCCTCATACGTCTTGCCGTCTCGCTTGATAATGATCTTCGCTGGCCCGCCACTCGATTTCTCTATTCGAAATTGAGTGCCCTCCTTGTGATCGCCCCTGGCGGTCCACGCTTTCTTGATCAGCCCGTCAAGATTCTGGCCAGGCATCACTTGCATACCGGGTCCAAAGAACATTAGGCGATGAGGTTGTCCCGCCTTTTCTGTCCATTCGAAAGCCCCTTCGCCGAGGTGTGTCAGCCGGTGCTCCTTGGGACGTTTCGCTGGTTGAACCTTAAACTTCTTTTCGCTGCCGCCTCGCAGGACCACCAACTCAACAGCCTTGCCGTCGGACCTGCCAACCGCCGCAAACAGCGATTCGATGCTGGTAAGCGGCTTGCCGTTGTATTTCAGCAAGATGTCATGAGCCGCCACGCCCGCCTTCGCGGCTGGGCTCTTGGGGACGACGTCCGACACGGCGAGTCCTGCCTTCAGTCTCAACTGGGCTTTGACAACATCGCTGATCGGGGTTGCCATCACGCCGATCCAAAACTTGTCAGCCGCATCGCCTTTGGCAATTTCGGTCAGGATCACCAACTCAGCTTCCTTGCCCTGCTGCGGGCTTTCGCTGAGCTGGATGAGTTTCCGCTGAACTTCTTGTGCAATCGACGTCGAGCTGCATGCCGCCGCCAGAACGACGGCGCCGGCGCAATACAAAATACTCTTCATTTGCTTTCTCCCAAGCGTAGGTATGGTTCAACGTGTAGGTATGGTTCAACGATGAACCAGTGTTTCAAGAATCACCCCCGAGGTGATGATGATAGATCTCTCTGCTAATGTCATCCGCAAGGCGTTTATCATTGATAGTCGTGAGCGGAGGCCGGAACGACATCCCACCGCTGGATGGGAACGATGAAACGCCTGCCATCATGAGTTTCAATTGGGGCGAAGTACTGTTCGCGCCGCCCAATGTTCTTTCCGCCTCGCCTCAGTCGGTTTCGTATTTCTTCTTCCAGGGGCGAGACGTTTCCGGCGGCAAGCCACTTCTCACCAGCGTCCCAATCGACGATCGGAACATCAACCTGTTGTGACTCGCCCGTGTCATCATGCACGACGAGGCTCAATCCGCCCGACGAATCCGGGGTCGGTTTCTCCGCTGAGGGGACAGGATCCACTGGCGGGTTTGCATCCGACGCGAGCCACATCGGGTCGTCAAAACGATGTGGCAAGCGTTCGGATGCGATACCCATACCAAAGGCGATCATGATTGCGGCGGCAACAGTCAACCAAGCCGGCCAACTCATCCGCCCTCGATTATCAACGTTTGTTCGCCCTGCCTTGCCTCTTGAGCTATTCGGTGGGCCGACGGCCTGCGTCGTCAGGCAGCGCGCCGCGTTCCGCTCGCGATCTTGACCCAAGACGTGCGACCAAGCTTGCGCTTCGAGGAAGGCGAGGGCGCAACGACGCCAATCATCGCCTTCGGAATCGGACTCCAAGAGCATCAACGTGTCGCGCCGTTCTCCATCCGACATTTCGCCATCGACTAGACGATCGAGGTCGACGTCTGAGAGCGGACTAGTTCCTGTCATGTTCAACTCACCTCAACAGCCCCCATCGCGGTAAGCCGTGTGCGCAAACGCTTTCTGGCGCGATGGAGTCGTGATTCGATAGCGCTGATGCTGATTCCCAACTTGTCGGCTATTTGCTGGTAGCTCCAACGTTCGCAGTACTTCAGCATCAACAGTTCGGCGTCTCGCGAGGGGAGCTCGTCCAACGCTTGACGCACCATTGCATTGCGCTCCATCGCCATCAACCAATCAGCGCCGTCCGATTCGAATTCCGGCGATTACTTGCATAACTCAAAATATCGCGCCGTCAGGGCGCTCTGCCTTCCACATTTTCGGCGAAACAACAAAGCCTGTCGGATTGCGATCTGGTGTAGCCAGGGACCCGCTTTGTCGACATCTCGCAATGAGTCGCCTTTTCGCATCACCGCGACAGCCACTTCCTGCATCACTTCCTCAACGTCATGCCGATTGCGCAACCTGGCGTACAGCGACATGCGAAGCCAGCGGTCGTTCTCTGCCAACAGTTCTTGGCGAAATGCCGGATCGTTGATCGGTTTGGTCATAAACTAGAATCTAAATCGTCGCGATGACGTCCCGCTTCTCTGGAAAACAGTTTCCGCTCGGGCAACGATCTTGCAGGAAAAGCGAGAATAATGGGCGCGGCTAGGTATTTGCCCTGGGGTGAGACGGCGGGACGGCAATCTTAAACTACTTGTACTATTGAACTTACTAAAATACGGCTCGCGATGGCTCTCGTTGCTGGCGATCGAGTTCCACTGCGACCATAATACGCTTCGCCTCGGCTTGCCGTTCAGAACGAACTCGGTCATCGCACGCCCGGCGATATCTTTGCTGACAGAATTCTCGATCCAAGCTGCCAAGTTTCGGCCTAAGGAAACCCCATGATCCAACCATCGATTCCCGCACAACCAATCATTCGTGCAGCGGTCCTCTTGCTTGCCTCGCTTGCGTTGATTGCGTCGCCAGCCATCGGAAAAGAGCCGCGAGGAAAGACGAAACACAAAATGAGCATTGAGAAGTCGGCTTTCGGAAAGACCAAGGACGGCAAGTCCGTCGAGATGTACACCTGCACCAACGCCAACGGCCTGACGTTGAAGATGATCACCTACGGGGCAATTGTCGTCTCGCTGGAGACTCCCGATCGAGATGGCAAAATGGGCAATATCAACGTCGGTTTTGATTCAATTGCCCCTTACCTCGATCGACATCCTTATTTTGGATCGACGGTCGGTCGTTACGGCAATCGAATTGCCAAGGGCAAGTTCTCCGTCGATGGCAAAGCGTACACGTTGGCCACAAACAACGATCCCAACCATTTGCACGGTGGCGAGTATGGATTTGATCGACGGCTGTGGAGCGCCAAGCAGGTGGCGTCAGATGACGGTGTTGGTTTGCAATTCACCTATACCAGCCAAGACGGCGAGGAAGGCTATCCGGGCGACTTGAATGTCCAAGTGACGTACGTGTTGACGAACAAGAACGAGTTGGCGATCAGCTATCGGGCGACGACCGACAAAGCGACGCCGGTCAACCTGACGAATCACTGCTATTGGAACTTGGCCGGCGCCGGCTCGGGAAAGATCTACGGTCATCAACTGACATTGGCGTCCGACCATTACCTTGCCGTCGATGACACGCTGATTCCCACGGGCAAGATGGTCCCTGTGGAGAAGACGCCCTTTGACTTTCGTAAAGCAAAACCGTTGGGCCAAGATCTCAAGCAGATTGTCGCGGACCCGGTTGGCTATGACCATTGTTTTGTACTGCGGGGCCAGGATGGAAAGATGGCCCTTGCAGCTCGCGTCAAAGATCCCAAGAGCGGTCGCGTGATGGAGATCCACACGACCCAACCCGGCATTCAACTCTATACGGGCAATTTCCTGGACGGATCAGCCGGTAACGGCGGCAACCCGCAACACACCGCCTTCTGTTTGGAAACTCAGCACTATCCCGACTCGCCGAATCAGAGCCGCTTTCCGTCGACGATTCTTAGACCAGGCGAAACCTATCGTCAGAAGACGATCCACAAGTTCTGGGCTGAGTGAACTCGGAGATCGTGTCGTTCTTCAGTCGACGTAGATGAACGCGTTGGAATTGAATAGGGCCACGCACAGGTCGGTCCAGGCGGCCGCGCGACCGCGATCTATGGCCTCCGGCATGGGGATAGGAAGGCGTCCGCTGCGGCTGTCCGACTCGTCGCCTAGTCGGCTGGCTTGCGAATCCAGAAAGGCCGCCATCGACTTGTGTTCTTCGCTTGTCGGTTTCCGTGACACAATCAAGCGGAAAGCCTCAATCAAGCGGGCGTCCGCGGTCTTCTGTTTGAGGAGCAGGCGTCCGGCAGTAACTTGGGCCAATGAAGCAGTCAGCTCGCCATTGAGCAGCATGAGAGACTGCGGCGCCGTCGTGGACCGGTTTCGGCGAGGGCAACTGGCGTTGGGATCAGGGCGGTCGAAAGCCTCAAAGATGGGGTATCGCAGATTGCGTCTGGCGAAGACATAGATGCTGCGGCGAACATGATCAGCCGGATCTCGGTCGACATTCCAGTGGTTCTTCAGCAGCGAGCCGACGAGCTCTTTCGGCAGCGGAGGTCGAACGCCGGGGCCTCCTCCAACCGAATTCAGCTGGCCTGCGATCGACAACATCGCGTCCCGAATCGACTCGCCGTCCAATCGCCGCCGCGGAAAACGGGAGAGAAACAGATTCTCGCGATCCTTCTTTAACGCCGCTAGCCAAGTCGGCGCTGGCTGCTGGTTGGTCGTCGAGTCGGCCAGACTGGTTTGCCGATAGACGGATGAGGTCACGATCCAGCGGTGGATTCGCTTGAGGTTCCAGCCTGCGTCGACGAAACGACTAGCCAAGTGATCGAGCAACTCCACATAAATCGGCTCGTCTCCCATGCTCCCAAAGTCGCTTGGGGTGTTGGAAAGCCCTTCGCCGAAATGATGTTGCCAAACGCGATTGACGAACACGCGCGCCGTCAGCGGGTTCTCAGGCCGAACCAACCAGCGAGCAAGCGCCAGCCGGTTTCCGGCCGCCGCCGCAGGCAGCCCACGCGGCGAATTGTGGACCACGCGGGGGACGTGGGGCTCCACCTCCGGACCAGGCCTCCTCCAGTCACCGCGAATCATGTACCTGCTTGGCGACTTCGAGTCGGAACGGCTCAGAAACGCCACAGATTGGTTCTGTGTCAGCGTGACGGCCGAGTCGAAGAATGCTCGCAGCCGATAGAAATCGAATTGGCTGATCGGGTCAAACTTGTGGTCATGGCACTGAGCGCAGCCGAATTGCAGGCCCAAAATGGCGGAGCCAACGGTCGCGGTCATCTCGTTCAGAAAGTGGTGGCGTCGCTCGTCCAGTGAATTGATATCGGGCATATCCGGTCCGGCCGTGCAGAACCCGGTGGCCCATCGAGCTTGCTCATCGCCCGGATTCATTCGGTCGCCTGCGATCTGCTGGGCGATGAATTGGTCGATCGGCGTGTTTCGATTGAACGCGTCGATAACCCAATCGCGGTAACGCCAAGCGTCGCGGCGAACCTTGTCGTGTTCGTACCCATCAGTCTCGGCAAACCGAGCTAACTCTAACCAGTGCTGGGCCCACCGCCGACCGTACTCGGGACTCGCAAGCAGCTGATCCACCAGGCGTTCGTAGGCGTCAGGCGAACGATTCGATTCGAACTGGGCCAACTGATCGAGAGTCGGCGGGAGGCCAGTCAAGTCGAAGAAGAGTCGCCTCAGCAATGTCGCCCGATCTGCCTCGGGTTGCAGCGTAAGGCCCATCGGTTCGAGCTTAGCCAGGATGAAGCGGTCGATGGACGTTCGCGCCAATCGATGATTGGCCACAACAGGCGCGGTTGGATTGGCTCGAGGCCGAAACGACCAATGTTCACGATCCTTGGCGGTGATCGGCTGTTCCGAGTAGGCGTCGCCCTTGTCGTCGCTCTTGTCGGTTGGCGGCGCCGCGAGACAGGGCGTGAAATAGCACGTCGCCAGCAGCATCGACAGGCAAGCCAAAACCGTGCGGCTCAGTTGGAACCTGGCCAGCCAGGCAAGTTGTCGACGAAATGACGCGTGCATAGGAATCGGTGCTCAAGTCGGGTTCATAGGATTCGGCTTTGGCGTTTGGCTCCGCGATGATCGTTCACCAGGCAACGAAAGTCTGTTTGGCGAACTCGATCAGGACATGACCCCATCGACAACATGGGCCTCGACAGGGCCGGTGAGCCGCTCTTCCAGGCCGTTGTGGTAGTAGGTGAGCGAGGTGTAATCGATGCCCAGTAGGGCTAGCAGGGTGGCGTGAAAATCGCGTACATGAATCTTCTCTTGCTCTGCCCGCAAGCCGATCGCATCGGTCGCGCCGATGGCTCGGCCGCCTCGTATTCCGGCGCCAGCCAACCATAACGAATAGCCCCACGGATTGTGGTCTCGCCCCTTGCCTTGTTCGCTCATCGGCATCCGTCCAAACTCGCCGCCCCAAATCACAAGGGTGTCCTCAAGCAGTCCGCGGCGACTCAGGTCTTGCAGCAGTCCGGCAATTGGTTTGTCGGTTCGCCCGCAGTGCTCTGTGTGATTCTTCAACACGTCGCCATGGGCGTCCCATCCGTTGGTGTTGCCGGAATAGAGTTGGACGAAACGGACACCGCTTTCGATCAACCGCCGAGCGAGCAAGCAGCGGGTGCCGAATTCGTTGGTTTGCCGATCGCCGACGCCGTACAACTTCATTGTCTCGGCCGACTCTCGGCTCAGATCCACCAGTTCGGGCGCGGCGGCTTGCATTCGGAAGGCCAGTTCGTAGGCCTCGATCCGCGCGGTCAACTCATCGTCGCCATCGCGCCGATCGAGGTGTTGGCGATTCAGGTCATTGAGCAGATCCAAGACGCCTCGCTGTTGACTTGCCGAGACGCCTTGCGGTGGTTTGAGATTCAGCAGCGGCGCTTTTCCGGGCCGCATCGTCACGCCCTGGAAGGTGGCGGGCAGGAACCCACTACCCCAAGCCGGCGGGCCGCCTTTGAGCCCGCCGCCGGGATCGGGAAGGACCACGAAGGCGGGCATGTTTTCGTTCTCACTGCCCAGCCCATAGGCAAGCCAACTGCCGCAGCTTGGCCGGCCCATGAAGATCGAGCCGGTGTTCATTTGGTAGACGGATTGCGGGTGGTTGACGCTGTCGCCGTGCACGCTGCGAAGCACAAGCAAGTCGTCCGCACGTTCGGAAATGTGGGGGAGAAAGTCGCTAATCTCCAGGCCCGATTCTCCCCGCGGCCGAAACGGCTTGATGGGGCCGAGCAACGGATTGCGAGCGACTTTTCGCCGAGTCATCACGGGGCCAAAGCTCTCCGGCAACCGCTTCCCCGTCAGCCGCACTAGCTCAGGCTTGGGGTCGAAAAGGTCGACATGGCTGGGCCCACCGTGCATGAACAGCCAGATGACCCGTTTGGCTCGCGGCGCTGCCTGGGGAGTCTCGGCCCGCTCCGCTCCGGCAAGCCGAGACTGGCCCAACAACGACTGCAACGCAATCATCGCCGCCCCGCCACCAGCAGTGGCTAAGAACTTTCGCCGATTCTCGCCCAAGACGTTCATTCTCGCAATTATAACGGGTCAATCGGCCAACAAACCGTCCGAACCGCGGGCCGCCCGAATTCCGGCGACTTTTTTGGATTCGGCCGGGACGTTCTAGGTCTCATGGCCCAGCCGAGGCTTCTCATTTGCCCCCACAGATCGACAAATCGCCCTCGTCAAGTTTGCGGGTCGACCGTAAGATACTGACGCCGTGGATGGATTGAGGCCATGCCCGCGGCGCCTTAATGGCTCTTTTTTGCTGAAACTAAGGGTGTGTCCTAGCGGATCACGACTTGATGGGAATTCACGATCGCGAATATTACCGAGGCGACGAGCCGACCGGCTGGCAAATCGGCGGCGTGTCCAACTCTGCAGCGCTCCAGCTGATTGCGGCCAACGTCATTGCCTTCATTGTGTGCGCCATCGGCGGCGAGAAGACTTTCTCGTTCTTCTCGCTGCACGCCGACTCGCTTTTCAAGCCGTGGATGTGGTGGCAATTCGTCACCTACGCCTTTGTCCACGACATGAACAATCTCGGGCATATTGCTTTCAACATGTTGGGCTTGTTCTTCTTTGGAAGAGAAGTTGAGGCTATTTATGGCCGCCGCGTGTTCTTGCGGCTCTACGCCGTCGCCATTGTCGCGGGCGCGATCGTGTGGGTGGCCAGGCTGGGCCTGTCGAATTCAGCAGCCCCTGAACTCCTCTCGAGGTACTTGCTTCTCGGCGCCTCTGGTGGCGTTGCCGCGATCATTATCCTGTTCTGTCTTAAGCTTCCAAATCGGATTGTCAGGCTGATGTTCGTACTGCCAGTGCCGGCCTGGGTCTTGGGCGTCTTGTTCGTTCTCGGCGACATCATCGGCGCAAGTGGATCACCAGGAGCAGGGGTCGCTTTCGACGTTCACTTGACGGGAGCCGCAATCGCTTTTGGCTATTTCCGCTACGGCCACCTTTTGGGTTGGTCCGCAACGCCGGTCCGTTCAAGCGGATCGCGTCGTCGTCGCGGCGGCTGGCTGTCGTGGTTGAAACCCAAAGCAAAGCTGAAGATTCATGCGCCGGAAAGCGGCGCTGATCCGGCCGTAGAATACGACGAGTTGGATGATCGAGGCGATGAGATACTGCTCAAGAGACACCGAGAGGGCGAGGCGAGCCTGACGCCCAAGGAACGCGAGATCTTGGATGCCTACAGCCGTCGCATGCAGCAGAAACATCGCTGAATCATTCCAGCCGTTCTCGCGCGCCACTTCTTTAATGAAAGCCGACGATGCAGGCCACGCGCGCTAACTTGAACACGCGTCGGCGGCAAGTCCTGTCGCTGACGGCCGCGACGGCTGGGCTGTGTCTGGGCTTGGTTCGCCTGGCGTCATTGGTCTCCCCGCCCGGAACAGACGCCCCTATTGGCAATCGCCTCCACCGATTCGTCGAGCCAGCCCGAGCCCTCAATGGCCTCGATTGAAGGGGGCCAATTCGTGCAGGGCCGAGACAACGGGCCAGCCGATTCTCGTCCCGCGCGTCGAGTCGTGTTGCGGCACTTCATGGTGGATCGGCATGAGGTCACCAATCGACGATTTCAAGGTTTCATCGAAGACACCGGTTATGTCACGACCGCCGAACGTTTGGGGTATGGCTGGGTCTTCGATTTTTCGCGCCGCAAGGTCCGTCGCGCTGAGGGCGCCAGTTGGCGTCGGCCGACAGGGCCGGATTCCCAGATTGTGGGGAGAGGCCAACATCCGGTTGTTCAAGTCAGTTGGCGCGATGCGGAAATGTTCGCTTCCTGGGATGGCAAACGGCTCCCCACCGAAGCCGAATACGAATGCGCAGCGGCAGGCGGACGTCAGGATGCCGACTTTCCTTGGGGGACGGAGGCGAGCTCGCGGGAGGCCTGGCGGCACAACACTTGGCAAGGGCCGTTTCCCCACCGGCCAACGGCCGACGATGGTTTTCAGACGTTGGCGCGAGTCGGTTCGTTCGAGCCCAACGCGTTCGGGTTGTTTGATATGACTGGCAATGTACGTGAATGGTGCGCCGATTGGTATCGCGACGATTACTATCAGATCGGGTCGACGGAGAATCCCACTGGCCCCGCAACCGGCGTCGAGAGAGTTGTGCGAGGCGGTAGCTGGATGTCAACCGAGGCGCAGCGAACGGCGACCGTTTGGCGACGGTTCCAACTGCCTGCGAACTGGAGCGATGATCGAACGGGCTTCCGCTGCGTAAAAGGGGCCGAGAGAGAATAGGCCCGCAGGCTGAACCTGCCCCTTGTTGCGAACTGAGCCCTTGCCAAGTGAGCCCTTGCCAAGTGAGCCCTGCGAAGAGAACAAACGCGCGGATTGCAACTCAGATTCGCTGGACCCTTCAGTCTACCTGGCAGGTCGACTGGGCAACCATCGGCAGGCCTCGCTCAGTTTGCTGCGGTCGCCGTGGCCGCTTCGGTGCGCCGATTTATTTCGTCCGTCAGTTGCTTGCTGCGAGCATCCAATCGAGCGGCGAGTGCCGCGTTGGATCGATACAAGGCGCTGAGTTCGGCGTTGAGGGTCGCCATCTTGGTGCGGAGTTCGCTCGCGTAGACGGCCACCTGTTGCTGCTCGACCTCGAACTTCGCCTTATCCACTAGCAAGCGGTCTCGCTCATCCTTACGGAAATCTCGCTGAATGACGGTGCGTTTTTCAGCCTCTTTGGTGGCCACAATCTCCGCCCGCATTCGTGCCACGTCCTGCACGATTCGCGTACGGCGTTCCAGCATCTTGTGGAACTCATAGGTGAAGTCGATCAGCCTCCGCACAAAACGGGGTTCGATTGGCGTGGCGAGGTTCTGAGCAACCAACTCATCGGCCTTTTTTTGGTGAAAAACGCCAAAGTCGCCTTTCTTGAATTTCACACTCCCCCTCGCGTCTTCCGGCAAGAACCCAAGTTTGTCCCTGCGGAGGCGATCGACGAGAGCCGAACCAGTTGAATCGAAGTACTCGGCGGTCAAGCCGCCCTGGCCCGTGTCGCTGTCGACCGCGACTTCGTAGTCCACATCGAATTGAAGCTTGACGTAGATGTTATCTTCCACGTCAACATTGCCGCCATCAGCCTGGTTGCCGCTGTTCGGCTTTCCGCCATCTCGCAGAACCGAGTTCATAATTCCGGTCAGGTAAGCTCGTACGAACTGCTCTTGCTGTGGCGTGGTCACCACCTGATTGGCGCGAAATTCGGCGATAAACTTGTCCGGATTGTAAAGCGTCTGAACTAGCTCGGCGTCAACTGGGCCAAAGATCGCCTGATCCTCGACTGCCGTCAAATGGACGTTCTTATTCGGATCGAGCGCGTAGATCTGATGGCTATCGATCGGCATGACTTCGTACAACGACCAGGTTCCGGCGCCGCCAGCTGATCCTCGGATCATCGTCGTTTGCGATGGCAACAGCATGCGCTCGTCCGTCGCAACTAATGTGACCGTGGTCGGAGAGACCGCAGAGGCGCGAAACTCGCCCAAGTAGTTGTCCGGCACTTTCACGCTGACACCCGCGTCCGCTTCGAAAAAGGCGTAGAGAATCGCGCTCTCGTCAATCTGATTCGGAGGCGCATCGGCGGCGCCATCCGGGGCGGTGCTGACTTGCACCTCGCCAGCGGGCGTTACGGCCGTGACCGAACACGACCGCCAAACTCGACCGCGATCAAGCATGACTCGGTTCAACTTACTTCGCGCCGTCAGCACAGTTTCCGGAAGGTTGCCGTCTGAATCCATGACGTAATTGTTGATCAGCTTGTCCTTCTGTTTCTTCAAAACCTCAAGCTCCCCGCTCAAGCGATCGACTCGCTGTCGCCAATGCAGTCTGGTCTTGTGCGACAGCGCCGCCATCGCCACAAACCACATCGACATGCCGAAGGTCAAGAACAAGAACACGACATGCGGCCACCGAAACGTCTTCGTGAAGAAGAACGTCATGACGCAAAAGAACAAGATCAGAAAAATGCCGCCAACAAGATACAAGGTCGGATTGTTCATCGACTGTTCGTCCTGAGAGGTCACTCCAATCGGTTGATTGGAAACCTCGGATATTGTTGAACTCACCGTTGCTCACGGTGATGACTTGATTTGGTCTCTGTCTCGACTCTTGGTCTCGACTTGTCGCCCTACTTCGTTGACCGACGAACAACGCGGCCACCGATCCAGTCTAGTCCAGACCTTGTGATTCTCGCCACTTTCCAAGCAATTTGTTTCCAACCGCTGGTGTCGCCGGAAAATATCGGCGGCACTGAGCCTGAACGGTAAGAGGCAAATCCCTGGCTCGATGATAAACTGGGGTAGCTGGGGTGTCAAGGAAATCTGATTTATCTTCTCTTTCGCAAGTCGTTGGCTGCACTCATCTTGCAACGAACTAAACCGCCCGTTCCCTACGATCTGAAAAATCGTTCAAGACTGAATGATTTATTCCCGAATCATTAGATGTTGAACCGTCTCGTGGCGAATGATTCGCCACCGAACGGTAGCAGCCGATGATCCAAGGACGAATGTTGGTGCTCGGGACCTTGGTTTGGACTGAGCACATGGGACTCTTGACAATGAGGGATGAACGGAATCATCCATGAAGGAAAACGCCTCCCCAAGATCGACGCGTGACGGCGCCAGCCTGAACTCGCCCGCCTCGTCGATCCCCGAAACGGCCCGCCGCTGGGCGGAGATCGCTCGTCTGCTGACACTCTCGCAACGGACGCTGGCCCGTTTATTGACTGGCGTGGCGCCCCTTTCGGAATCCGAGCGGATGTTGCTCTGGGTTTGCTCCCAAGCCCCGGATGAGGGCCTGGCGCAGGTTGGGTTGGCCGATGCGTTGGGCATGAGCCCAGGGCAGGTCAGCAGTCTTGTGGAACGTCTGAGGACCGCTGAGCTACTCGAATCAAGCCGCTCGACGACCGATCGGCGGCGTTGCTTATGGCGTCTGACCGGCGAGGGGCGTGGGTGTCTTGAGGCCGCCGGCCGCCGCTTGGCGGAACGGGTCGACGAGCTGAACTCGCATCTCAGCCATTCCGAGCAGGAACTGTTACACGTCTTGCTGGAACGCGTAGCGAGCAAGAGTCTTCCCGGCTCGATGGCCACGAGCGGGCGGAAAGAGAGGGCGGCATGACTCGCATAACCACTCGCTGTCTCCTGTTAATGTCAATTGTGGTCTTCGCCGCTTGCGGCTGTCATCGCAGCTTTTATCGAGAGCAAGCCGATCTGGAGGCCTACGATCTGATTGCGGAGAAGGCGTCCCACCCGCACTGGAGTTTGGACAACTACACGATTGAGCCGAGTCAAGTATCTCGGATGGCGGACTTTGACAGTCCCGACTGCCCTCCCATGCCGCTCGACGATCCTCGATCCCACGAATTCATGCACGTGGTCGACAACAAGCCAGCTTATCCTTTTTGGGAAGTTAATGGCCAGACAGACTTCATCGAGAACCCAGCGTGGAAAGCATTTCTGCCGCTCGACGAAAACGGTGTGCTGCATTTGAATACGAAGGACGCTGTTCGGCTCGCCATCGTCCACTCGCCCGACTACCAGTCGCAACTGGAATCGCTCTACCTTTCGGCTTTGGATGTGTCGGCCGAACGCTTCGTTTTCGACCCGCAATATTCTGCCGGCTACGATGTTCAATACGACGCGCTGGGTCGCCTACATCCTTCCGCTGGCGGGACATCCAACAGCACGTTCAGCGCCGCCACTTCGAACACGCAAGTGCGACGCTTGTTCACTACCGGCGCCGAGCTCGTGGTGGGCTTTGCCAACTCGCTCATATGGCAATTCTCAGGCGCGGACACCCACACCGCCTCGTCGCTCATCAACTTCTCGCTCGTCCAACCGTTGTTGCAAGGCGCCGGTCGAGACAAGATTCTCGAGTCGTTGACGCTGGCCGAGCGAAACCTACTTGCAGGCGTCCGACAATTGGAACGGTTTCGTCGCGGCTTCTACCTCGATATCGCCTATGGCAACGGCGTCCAAGCCGGGCCTGGCGGAAACGCGCTCAACGGCCAGTTCGATACGCGAGCCGGCAGTGCGGGCGGCCTGCTCGGGCTGTTGCAAACTCAATTGAGCATCCGCAATCAGGAGGCCAACCTGGATGCCCTACGGAGTGGCCTAATTCAGTTCGAGTCGTTTAGCGCCACCGGCCAGATCGAATTCTTCCAAGTCGATCGGACTCGACAGGACGTCACCACTGGCACTCGAAGCCTGCTTAACTCGAAACGGGCCTATCGAGACCAGTTGGATGCATTCAAACGAGATCTCGGCTTACCTCCTGAGCTCGAGGTCGTCATCGACGACGACAAGCTTGAGGTTGTCAACCTCGTCGATACACGTCTTCAGTCCATTCAAGACGACATCAAGGCTGTGCGAACGGAAGCATCCGCCACCAACCTTGCGTTGCATCGATTGCGAAACGAGCTTGGTTGGTCCGATGAGCTTGAACGGACTTTGGAAGAGTTGAAGGACCGCTTAGCGGACTTAAGCGCCATTTGTCGCGACGTGCTCAAGAAAGAGATCGTTGCGATCGAGGCAGAGGTCGACAAACTCGACGCCGCCCTGCCGAAACGCAAGAAATTTGTCGCGGAGATGCGGGCTCGCGTCACCCTGGCCAACAAGGAGGAGGAGAATTCGCTCACACGCGACATGGACTTGTCCATCTTTGACTTGGAGCATCTTTGGGGTCTTCGAAAACTCTACGACGACAACACGCAGCGAGTGATATCGCTCGATGAGCTTCCTAGTTACCTGGCGGAATGGCTCGCCAAAGTGGAAGTCGCGCTCCAGGAAATTGTCGACGGTAACGCCCGATTATCACTGACGATCGACCGACTGATCGCCAACAGAGCCAATCTCGATGAGCAGGAACTTGCCACGCTGCTGAAGGAGCAGGTGCGAGAGCCGAATCCCGATCAGTTCAACCTCGCTGAAGCCAATTTGATCGAATTGATATTGATCACCGCAATGGCTCGAGCCGAGAGCCTCATTTTGCCGCCAGTGGATATCACGGCAGAAGAGGCGGTGAAGATCGCACGCGTTTTCCGCCGAGATTGGATGAACGCGCGCGCGGCGCTGGTCGATGCTTGGCGGCAGATTGAATTCAACGCCGATGACTTGGAGAGCGTGCTCGATATCGTGTTCGATGGAGAGATTTACAATACGGGTGACAACCCGTTGCGATTTCGCGATGCGGCCGGATCGTTGGGAGTGGGGGTTCAATTCGACGCTCCACTGACCCGCCTGGTCGAACGAAACAGCTACCGTGCCTCGCTCATTCAATACCAGCAAGCTCGGCGAGCTTATTACCAGGTCAACGATGCTGTCACGCAATCAATGCGGTCTATCATCCGGCAGATTGAATTCAACAAAGTCGATTTTGAAGTTCGCCGTACTGCGCTGCGGCTCGCGATCGCGCAAGTCCGCCAGAGTCGCGCCGCAATTGAGAGACCGCCAAGTCCAGAACGAGGGGGAGGCGGAGGCTCGATCGGTCCAACCGCCTCTCGCGACTTGACCGACGCGCTTTCCTCGCTCAACCGTGCTCAAGACGATTTTATCCAAGTCTGGGTTAGTTCTGAGGTCCAACGCGGCATACTCGACCTGCAGATGGGTACGATGAGACTGGACGCCGAGGGACTCTGGATTGATCCAGGCGCCATTGGACCCAAGCTCGGGTACCCCTCTGAAACAGAATTGCAGCAAGTTCCAGAGTATGCCCACCCGCTTTCCACGATCGACGACTTGCTCTACAACAGCGGCCAGGATGAATTTGAGGTCATCCCCACGCCTAATGTTGAGGGGGCCAACTTGCCTCTGTTGCCAGCAATTCCGCAGAGTGACGGAGTTCAGCTTCCCATTGGGCCGGTCGACCCAGCTG
>CAZWOU010000033.1:41963-46263 GCA_964635375.1 uncultured Pirellulaceae bacterium
GCAATTCCGCAGAGTGACGGAGTTCAGCTTCCCATTGGGCCGGTCGACCCAGCTGCAATTCAGCAGGTTTCCCACAGTACGCCAGTGGACAGCACCCTAGTGGACGGACCATTGGCCGACGTTGAACGTCAGGGCAGGCCGGCGAACCGGCCTGCGGGGTCCACGCACAAATCTCCCCATAACCAGGTCGACTCGAGCGAACGTCTGGCAGAACCGCGAAACCCGCTTCGCCGAGCAGGGTTTGACAGAGTAGGGCAATCAGCACCGGTGGGATTGCATTTGAGGCGATAGTCGGGGCCAGGAGCTGGTTGGTTTTGATGGCTTATCCCGGCTGGCCAAAGCCCGTACTATTGCTGCAATCCCACCCCCAGCAGTAGTACTTCCCCCTGGAACTCGTGACATTCCAGGTGAAGCAGACTAAGATAGCCTATACGGGTTGGCGTGCGGCGATGCGGCTGACCTCCCCACCCTCCTTTTGCGTGTGCACGCCATGATCTCCCCCCTTCGGCACGCCAAGCGGCGTGGTTCCTTCGCCATTATCGTCCTCTTCGCCTTGATTTTTATAGTCGCGGCTACCGGTGTTGTTTTGTATCTACGATACGAAACACGGGACGAGACAGCCAAGCTGATTACCCACACCGTCGAACGCGCGCCCTTTCAGCACATCGTCCTTGAACAGGGCGAGATCGAAAGCTCGCAGAATGTCGAGGTTGTGTGCAACGTGAAGAGTCGAAACCGTGATGGCACGGCAATCCTCTGGGTCGCGGACGAAGGCACGTGGGTCAAGAAAGGCGAGAAGCTCGTCGAGTTGGACTCCTCAGCCTTAGAGCAGGAGATCAAGCAGCAACGAATCGTCGTCAACAGCAGCCACGCCCTGAAGATCTCGGCGGCGAGCGCATTAGAGCAGGCGGTTGTGGCCAAAGAGGAATACCTCGATGGCGAATTCATCAAACAGGAAAAGACGATTCTCGCGGAAATACTCAAGCTCAAGGAAGAGCTTGCCTTGTCGGAGGACAACGCTCGGTTCAGCACCGAGCAAGCCGCCCAAGGTTTCGTGACGCAGCGAACTCTACGCGCGGACCAGTTTAATGTGGAGAAGGCGATCGTCAGTCTGGACTTGGCCGAGAACAATTTGAAGACGCTTCGTAACATTACGAAACGCAAGGAATTGATTGGGTTTGACTCCAAGATCGAAACTGCCAAAGCCAAGAACGAAGCAGAGATCAAGAGCCATCAAGAAGAACTCGATAAGTTGACGGAAATCGAGGAGCAGCTTGAGCTTTGCATCATCTACGCGCCTGACGATGGCCAAGTCGTCCACGCCAATCGATATAGCAGTCGAGGCGGGTCGGCGGAGTTCGTTGTGGAACCGGGCGCGCTCGTTCGAGAGCGGCAGGAGATCATCCGACTGCCCGATCCGGCCAACATGCAGGTCAAAGCCAAGATCAACGAATCGAAGATCGCGCTGGTCGCCGAGGGCATGCCGGTCAAAGTTCAAATGGGCGCTTTTGAAGATAACGTCTTGGACGGCGTCGTCCGCAAAGTGAACAAATACGCCGAGCCTGGCAATTGGTTTTCGTCAGTCAAGGAGTACGCGACGATTATCGAGATTATCGATCCGCCCGAAAATATTCGCACAGGCATGACGGCCGAAGTTCAGATCTTTGTTCAAGAACTAGACGACGCCCTGCAAATCCCCGTGCAGGCCTTGATCAATTACCGAGCTCACTACTTCTGCATGAAGCTCGTGAACGGCGAGACAGAAACGATGGAAGTAAAGATCGGACCGACCGACGACAAGATGGTCGTCATCACCGAGGGCGTGGCGGCCAATGACGTCGTCGTGATGAACCCCAAGCGGTACGAGGAATTGCTGAACCTCCCCGATCTCCCCGAACCAGATGAGGCCAAAACCAAACGGCCAGGCGGACCTCGAGCCCGAGGCAAATCGCCCGGAGCACCAGGCGCAGGCGGCAGGAAACACGGGCCCGCAGGAGACCGCGGCAAACCAAGTGGAGGTGGTCCGCCGAGCGGCGGTCGGTCGAAGGGCCCACGCGGTGAAAAAGCCCAGGCGAAAACTGTCGGGCAGCCATCTGCGTCTCAAAGCCAAGAGTCGCCGTCCAACAACGCGGCTGACACTCCCGCGGCTGACACTCCCAAGACAGACGCGCCTGGAGCTGACACTCCCAAGACAGACGCGCCTGCAGCTGACACGCCTGCAGCGGACACGACCACGACGGACACTCTCGAGACGGGCAACGCTTCGAAGAAGGAACTGGCTCCCGGCGGTTCAGAAGCCAAGGGAGATCCTTCGCGCGGAGGCGCTAGTTCCACAGGAGCTGGTGCATGACGCCCGCCGCCAAGCTGGTAAATCTCACCAAAGACTACGTCCTGAAGAGCGAAACGGTGCGGGCTCTGCGGGGCGTCTCATTTGAAGTTCCCGATGGGGACTACGTCTCCATTATGGGTCCGTCGGGTTCGGGTAAGAGCACGTTGCTGAACGTACTTGGTTGCCTCGACAAGCCGACGAGCGGCGAGTTGTGGATGGGCGACAAACATGTCAATGCGATGAACGACGATCAATTGTCTTTGACGCGGGCGACCAGCATTGGATTCGTCTTTCAGTCGTACAACTTGATCCAACAGTTGACGGTGGTGGAAAACATCGAAGTGCCGCTCTACTATCAGGGCAAGGTCACGTCGGCGAGCCGCGAACGTTGTCACGAGTTGGCTGATTTAGTTGGGCTGGGCGACCGTTTGAGGCATCGCCCCAACCAGCTTTCCGGCGGTCAGCAGCAACGAGTCGCGATTGCGCGCAGTTTGGTCAACGATCCCTACTTCATTCTGGCCGACGAGCCGACGGGCAACCTCGATTCGACCACGACTGACGAGATTCTGGCTTTGTTCGAGAACCTGAATCAACAGGGAAAAACGATCATTATTGTCACCCATGAAGACGAAGTCTCGGCCCACACGAAACGAGTCATTCGGCTTCGCGACGGGTTGGTTCAGTCCGACACGCGCAAGGATCCGAAAGCGGCCTGACGTTCACGGCTTGGCGTTCACGGCTTGGCGTTCACGGCTTGGCGTTCACGACCCGGCGCGCGGGCAAGATACAAAACACCCTGTAGGAGCGACCTCAGCCTTGATGATTCTGTTCCGTTTTCATACGTGGCTGCTTGGCCTGAAGAGCCTGATGCTGCATCCAATGCGCTCTTTGCTGACGGTGCTGGGTATCTTCATTGGCGTGTCAAGCGTGATTTGGCTGCTCGCCATCGGCGAGGGAATTAGCATCGAGGCTGCTCGTCAGATCGAAGACTTGGGCGCCGACACGATTATCATCCGTTCGGTCAAGCCGCCGCCCGAAGTCACTGCCGGATCGAGCGGGCCTACTCCGTATGGTTTGACGCGAGCCGACTACGCGCTGCTCACCGAGACGATTTCGACGATCAAGTCCGCTTTGCCAATCCGTGAAATCCGTCGACAGTTTCGTTTCGCAGGACGCGTTGTTGATGGCCGGTTGGTTGGTTGTGACCCCGACTACGCCGAGTTCATGAGGTTGATTCCGGATCGAGGAAGGTTTCTCGAGGACCCGGACATCGAAAGCAAGAAGATGTACTGCGTGGTCGCCGGTCGTGTCGCCGACCGTCTGTTTCCTTTTGAGGACCCGATTGGTAAACGCGTCTACATCGCTGAACACCAAGATTTCTATCGTGTTATTGGCGTGATGGAGCATCGGAATCCGACCGCGGCCATTGGCGGATCCCTGGATTCACAGGACTTCGCCAACGACATTTACATTCCGATCTCAACCATGCGGCAACGTATTGGTGATACGGTCGTCACGCGGGGAAGCGGCTCGTTCCAAGGCGAGATTCTCGAACTGAACCAAATCACGCTGAGGGTTCACAATGATCCCAACAAGCGTCTCGAAGACCAGGTCAAGGAGACGGCGGCCTTGGTGGAATACTCGATGGCCCATCATGACAAGATGAAGGACGTCGCCACGGTCGTTCCACTTGAATTGCTAGAGCAAGCCAAAAATACTCGCTTAATGTTCATGATGTTCATGGGCCTGATCGCAGCGATCTCCTTGGTTGTTGGCGGCATCGGCATCATGAACATCATGCTGGCGACCGTCACCGAACGGACGCGTGAAATCGGCATTCGCCGGGCCATCGGCGCCCAACGCAGCGACATCGTGGGGCAATTTCTCGCTGAAACCGTGCTGCTTGCCGTTATGGGCGGGCTGACGGGCATCTTGGGCGGTTGCGTCTGTCCGTTTGTGGTCGACTTGTTC
>CAZWOU010000034.1:0-12968 GCA_964635375.1 uncultured Pirellulaceae bacterium
TCATCGAGACGGGTTGTGCAACCCGACTAAGTGGAGGCGGCGGGAATCGAACCCGCGTCCCGCGACATTTCCATGAAAGCTTCTACGTGTGTAGTCGACTCTTTGGAGTTTCGCCCGCTTGGACCCCTGTCGACCAGGTTCCGAGTGGACTAGCTGAGAACGATTTTTAACCTCGAGCGTGCTCGGCGTGACTCAAGGCGATCCGGATTTGGTGACCAGCTTTTGAAGCCCTCCGATTAGACTTCGCAGCCGGGGCTACCTTTACTAGGCGGCCAAGACGAGGTTTTCGTCTGCAATTAAGGTTTTGGTCAGCTTTTAACGTGGCCCACTGACCAACCACGACACGCGACCTTCACTTCCAACTATCCGGTCGAATCCAATTCGCCCCCCTGTGAAAAACTCTACATCAAGGCCCCAACAACAACATTCTACCTCGATTCCTGGCCAAGGAAAGCCAATCTCCGGCCGACCGTCGCCTCGCCCCGCGAGCCGTACTGCGGCTATTCTCCCTGGATTAGCTCACTGAACTCAAGCGGCCAAGGTGTTGGGCCCGACTTCACGATTGCCATCCATTCGGCATCCGTCTGCATCGGATAATGACCGCTCAGCTCAATCGGCTCGTCCAAATCCGTTTCGTCCGAAACGCTCACCTGGCCGGTCCCGCAAACTTTGCCGTCAATGATCAAGGCGACTCGGAGAGGTTGCGCAGCGTCTGCGCGAGCGATCGCGCCGTTCCATTTCTTCAGCAGATTGCGGCGTCCCTGTCCGGTTAGCTCGAACGAAACCACCTGGACGCGGCCCGGCTCGCGATCCGATGCGTCAACATCATTGAGTTCCGACTTGGAAACCTCGAAACGAGTCGAGGAGAGTACGGCGATTCGCAAACCGGCGATGGTTCGCGACGGGTCCGCGGCGTACTCAAGGTCTGTGGAAGCCTCGGCATCGTCAGTCGTGTTCTCCGCGCCTGTACCCTGGTCGCGGAGGATCGCCAGCTCAATCACGCCCTGGATGCGGCAAAGCCGAATGGCACGCTTGATCTCGTCCTCGCTCATGAACCTCGACCAGGTTATTCGCTCGCCTTGAGAACCCGGCAAGAGAACTTTCGCCTTAATCCTGAGATCGTCCATTCTCGCTTGAAGAACTTGGCTTGCCGTCTCCCAAGCCGGACCCTCAGCAGGAAAACGAACTCCTAGTTCCGGCTGTTCCTCGATAGCAACGTATCGACCTTGAACCTGAGTTGCATCGTCAAATCGACTGAACCACAAGATGGCAACGACGGACACTACAGAGACCATCGCAGCTGCGAATATGGCTCGGAGAGCTTGGGGCGCCGCTTCGTAAGGCAGCGACGCTCGCCGCTGATATTCGCGGACATCCGGGTCGTGCAAAATGACTAGGGTCCACAAGGAAAACCAACCCGATATCGGCCAGATCACACTGATCGGAAGCAGGCCTAACACAGAAAGTTTGATCAGCTGTCGACGTGGGGAGTTGGTGTTCGCTCGCAACAGAAAGCAACCGGGCAGCGCGGCTAGGGCGAGGACAAACCCAACTCGCTGTCGCCACGCGAGCGCCGCAGGCCAGAGGCCGACTGTGACATCTGTGAGCATCATCGCCGCACCGATTGCCAACAACAGAATGCTAACGCAACCGCACAGCCTCAGTCCAGCCGTTGGAATCGTCAGACGGCTCGCCGCCTCTTGTCTGAGCAACTCGTCTCCCATGGGTTTATCGGGGCGTACGTTCTCTGAACCGCGATCTGAGTCGACGTCCCCTTGCTCAAACAAGTCGATCACATCCTCACGGCGGAGAACGACCAGCGCCCAAATCCCAATCGCAAGGCCAATGACGCTCCAGGGAGAGATAGGAACCAGGCAGCCGATCGCGGCCGCCACCGCCAATCGCCGGCTGCGTCCATGGTACATCTCCCGAGCGCCCCAGAGGATGAAGAGCTGAAATCCAATGTAGACGAGCGAGCCGCCGCTGAGCCATCCAATCTCGAGTGGCGCCAGTTTGACGAAGACGGTCTTGACGCTCATGGCGCCGCCAACTCCCAGCCACGTGAGTATGGACAGTATCGCGGTGACGGACATGGCGATCGCGGGCATGCGAACGGATTGCAGTGATTCGTGCTCGGTCGGTGGGTCGGGAATCAGACAGCGGGCCTGGCCTCGCTCGCCACACGCTTTGACGATCGCCTCAGCAGCCTCCCGATCAGCTCTGGTCACCAAAATGCGGACACGACCGTTCTTGAATCCGGGCACGTTGTTGACGAGATTCAAGTCGAGCGGCGTGATGTATATCGAGTGCTTGGCAATTCCTCGCTTGAATTCGACCGTATCGACTTGATTCAGAGGCAAATGGACCTCTTTGGTCCCCAAGGGGCTTGAGCCCAGAAATGCCTCCTGGCCGCGATACTGAAGGACGAGCTCGCCATCTTGGAATCGCAGAATGCCCACATAGTCAAAAATCCCCTCCAACTGAGACGGAAGCGAACAGGGCACGGATAGCCGGCCGCCCCGTTGCCGTTCTGGTTCTCGATGACGCGTTTCAGGCTCTCCGCGATGCTGGGCGCCCAGCGAGGATACTCGATCGCAGTCGGTCTTGAGATCGTCTGCGTGTTGATACCGTTCAGCCGGGTTCTTCTCAAGCGTTCGCATGACGACTTCGTCCAACTCGGCATGGGCGCCAGACATCCTGGATGGAGGCGCGAATCGGCCGAGAGGCAACTCGCCGGTCAGCAACTCGTAGAAGACAACGCCAAGCGAATAGATATCGGCTCGATGATCGACTTCCCCCGGCCGCTCCCTTTGCTCCGGCGCCATGTAGTTCAGCGTTCCCACAACCTGATGGGCGCCCGTCAGAGTGAGGTCTTGGGCGGGTTTTTCCAGAATCTTGGCCAAGCCAAAGTCGGCGATCTTGACCGTGCCGCGCTGATCGATCAGGACGTTCTCCGGCTTGATGTCGCGATGCACGATCGCCATCTCATGGGCGTACTGCAAGGCGTCGCAGATCTGCCCGACGATAGAAAGCGATTCGGAACCGGTTAGCTTTCCCTCACCCATTAGGCTCCGCAGATTCACGCCGTCAACGTATTCCATCAGAAAGAAGTACAACCCATCCTGCTCGCCAAACTCAAACACGGTCACAATGTTGGGATGGGCGAGCTTGGCCAGGGTGCGAGCCTCGCGAACAAATCGCTCTTCGAACGCAGCATCACCGCTCGCTCGAGCCGGAAGCAACTTCAAGGCAACAACGCGGTCGAGTGTCTTCTGCCTCACCTTGTAGACTGCGCCCATCCCGCCTTTGCCGATCAGGCCAAGTACCTCCAGCTGGGGAAAACGACGTTCCAACTCGGCAACCGACCAACCGTCTCCGCCGCTGGCGCCCGGCGCGACGAAAGGGCTGGTTGTCAGATTGGCTCGACGCCCGGCTTGCTTGTCGCCTAACGCCAACGCCAACAAGCACTTGGGGCATGCCTGGTGTTTCGAGTCGATCGGCATCGCCGTACCGCAATTGGGGCATGGTCGGCCCGGTGTCGGCTGGCCCGGTGTCATTGGTTGCTCCACGTTCATTGGCGCCGCAGCGGATTGGAATTCTCGGCTGCTTTCCCACATGGGGCCAGATCTCGACGACTGGCCTCTCTACCAGTATCTAAACGCATGGCCACGAATGGTTACGGAAAAAATGTGAGATTCTCACGAAGGACGCCGGAATAACGCCTTTGCGAAACAACTCTTGCGAGACAACTTTCGGGAAACAACTCGTGCGAGACAACTCAGCTCCGTTCTGACAGGGCGGCGACTTACGACTGGAACGTGGAGAACAGGCGCAGCACTTCGTCGTCGACATCTTCCGACTCGCCCAGAGTCTGGCGCACTTCGTCACGAACCAAATCGCCAAAACGAGCTCGCATCCGATGCACGGCCACCTTGATCGCCGTCGGCATCATCCCCAACCGCTCGGCGATCTCGGCATAGGTTTCGTCGCCGGAGGCGCCGGCGAGGCGATGTCGCACGGCTTGAAAAATCTCCTGCCGTCCCGCCTCGGAGAACTCCGCCTCCAACCGATCGTAGACTCGGTCGAGTAGGGTCAGAGCCCATTCGCGTTCAAACTGAGCTTCGGCGGTGAGGTCGGTAGATGGGTGGCTCCCGTATTTCGACTCGCCATCGTCGACATCAAACGAAACGACACTGAGATCTCCACCTCGTTTCTTGGCCGACGCGTGGCGATGATCGTTGATGCAGTAGTTTTGAAAGGACGA
The DNA here is from genome assembly GCA_964635375.1 of uncultured Pirellulaceae bacterium. Lineage (GTDB taxonomy): Bacteria > Planctomycetota > Planctomycetia > Pirellulales > Pirellulaceae > CAZMNY01. Next base: position 4,265 of record CAZWOU010000034.1, read on the forward strand.
CAGCAGAAACGTACGGAAGCGACCGCGATTGGGATCCGCCGCACTTAACCCTCCACTGCTCAAGAGCTGCAGGAAGAACCCTTGGGTCAGGTCGGCCGAATCCTGGGCAGCGTTTCCTTGCCGCCGAGCAAACGCGTAAACGGGGAACCAATAGGCTTGACACAACTCCTCCAACGCCAGGCGGCTAGACTCCACGTCGCTGGATGCGGCATCGGACACAATGCTCCAGCGAGTCGTGTGGAATTGCCGAGACGCGTCTTGAGGCACGCCGATGTCGTTGGAAGATCCCATAGGCTCCTTTTCGGCTAGCTCCTTTCGGTTGGCTTTCCGGCTGGCTCTGTCTCGGTTCGTCTTGTCCCGCGGGCTTGTCCTCTCGCCAGGAGTCTTCCAAAGCAAGAGTCACAATGATCAAGAACCGGCTCGACGCGGTTGCGACAACTCATGATCCCATTGTAACCAGTTGCCAGACGACCACGCACAGGCCGACAGGTATGCACCACCAGGCAAACCAGCTCAGTCGGCCTTTCTCCAGAACGCGGAGCAGCCCATAGAGCGACGCGAGACCGACGGCAAAGGAGGCCACCGCACCGATGAACAGCAGCATAGGATCGGTTCCGGTGCTCGCTTCCCCAGCATGGCGCCAATCTCCGATCAGGTCTTTCAACTCGAGCAAGCCGGCGCCGCCGATTACTGGAATCGCGAGCAGGAACGAGAAAGTCGCGGCCGCCTGGGCGGACAAGCCTAGCTTCAAGCCCGCAGAAATCGTTGATCCGCTTCGGGAGATGCCGGGCAAGATCGCGATGGCTTGAGCTATCCCGATCAGGAACGATTGCCCGTACGTCAGTCGATCGTAGCGCATTTTCCCGTGCTCCCCGCGAGCCGCCCAGAGTAGCAGGGCGCCGGTGACGGGCAGCATGCAGCCCGCTAGCAGAGGGCTCTCAAGCACTTCGGGGATGGCCGATTTCAAAGTGATCCCGAGCACCACCGCGGGCACCGTACCGATTACCAGCAACTCGATCACTCGTCGATCCTGGTCAATCAGCCGCCAAATGTGCCGCCAATAGAAGACCAGGATCGAGAAGAGCGTGCCGACATGCAGCACGATGTTGACCTCGACGACGTTGTCCTTAACCCCCGTCAACGCCGCGACGATCACCAAATGGCCGCTTGAGCTGATGGGCAAGAACTCGGTTACGCCCTGAATCACCGCGAGGATTAAGACTTGCCACAATTCCACGTGGGCCCCTTTGGGTTGGCTTCATTAATTGCAATCGCGGCTCATTGTCCGAATTTGGGCCGTGCGGGCAAGGTTGGAATCTTGGCGTTGGGGGGGAAGTTCAGAGGTCCGAGGCGTAGTTGAAGCGGATGGTTCGCCGTTCGCCCCGCCTTGGAGCAATCGACGCCATCTGACATAATGGTCGATTCTCGCGTCCGCTCTTATGCGCGACCAGAGCCAGCACACGCGGATTTGAGGCAGTTCGCTCCCTCCGCCGGCTCCCAATCACTGCAAGCAAGCAGAAGGAATAGACAGAATGAGTGAAACCGAACCGGTCTCCCCCTCCATCCATAAGAACCTGAACGCTTCGAGCTTGGGCATCGTGGCTCGACAGAGCGAATTGAACGAACTCGCGTTGACCTATGGATTTCAAGGTCTCGACATCGACATGGCGGACGTTGCCCAGCGGGCCGCCAAGCACGGTTTGAAAGAAGCGACCCAGTTCCTTCACCTCCCTGTGGGGCAATTCGAGCTGCCGATCTCCTTGGCGGGCGACGACGCTCAGTTTGCCAAGGAGCTGGAAGCGTTGAAGGCCGTCCTGGAAGTCGCCAAGTCAGCCAAGGCCTCACGTTGCCTTCAGACGCTCGAATCGACGTCGAATGAGCTTCCCTACCACGAGAACTTTGAACGCCACCGCACGCGGATCGGACAGGTTGCGACGCTGCTGGACGAACACGGCATGCAGTTCGGGCTGGGCCTGAGCGGCGCGGTAGCCGAGCGCGGGGATGGGCAGTTTCAGTTCATTCAGCAGGCCGACGATCTTCTGGCGTTTATCGAAACCCTCAGCGCGAGCAACGTGGGTCTTGCACTCGATACCTGGAATTGGCACCTCGCAGGCGGCACGAGCGAACAGATCGAGAAGATCGGCGCCGGTAAGATTGTCTCCGTGCAGGTCGCAGACATTTCCCCCGAAGCGGATCTCGATACTATCGATTCCACTCAGCGGGAATTCCCCACTGCGGATGGTCTCGCCAAGATTGCCGACGTCTTCAAAACGCTTGTGTCCCTCCAATACAACGGGCCGGTCACTTTGGCCCCGTCACCGCTGAAGTCAAGCGGTTCCAAGGACCATATTGTTCGAAACGCAGCAAAGGTTCTCGATGAACTCTGGGATCCCAAACCAGTAGTAGAAGAGACTCCAGGCGAGGAGAACGAACAAGATACAACCGTCGCGAGCGCTACCTAGGCGCAGGGTCGTCGACAAAGGGTCGTCGGCAAAGGGGCCCCGCATGTTCCACTATGACCGCGGCCTGAAGATCACCGAGATCGATCTGGCGGTCGATATCTGCCGCCGCCAGCCTCGCGGCTTTATTTCGCACGCCCATGCAGACCACATGGGTCCGCACGAGCTCGCTTTTGCCACGCCGGCAACCTGCGAGCTCTACCGCAGTCGGATGGGCGGACACCGCGAGGTCCAGCCGATGCCATTCGATGAGTTCATCGAGATGGGGCAGGTTCGCCTTGCGGCCTTGCCGGCTGGACACATTCTCGGCGCCGCAATGCTGTTTGCCGAGGACCAGAAGCAGTCCTTGCTCTACACGGGCGACTTTCGACTGCGCGAGTCTCTGACGGCTGGCCAAGCTGCACTTCGCAAAGCGGACGTGCTTGTCATGGAGACAACCTTCGGGCAACCCAGGTACCGCTTCCCTCCGCGTAGCGAAATGTGGGAGCGGTTGGTCGATTGCATCGAGTCGGCGTGGAAAGAAGATCGCACGCCGATCATCCGAGCCTACTCGCTGGGCAAGAGTCAAGAAGTGACGAGAGCGCTGACGGACCGCGGTATGCGAGTAATGCAACACCCCAAGACGTTCGCCATCAGTCAAATCTATGAACAGTTCGGCTGTTCGCTCGGCGACGTGCGAGAGTTCAACGGGGACGAATGCAGGGACGGCGCCTTCGTGATTGTCACGCCGCCCAAAGGCCAACGCGGCGGTTACCTCGAACTGCCTGCGAGACGTCTTGAGATCGCCGTCACCGGTTGGGCTCTCGACCCGCGAACCAAGTACCGACTCAGCGTCGATGAGGCGATTCCGCTCAGCGACCACGCCGACTTTGACGAACTGCTCGAATGCGTTGAGCGTGTCGAGCCCCGTCGAATCTACTGCACGCATGGGGACGAGAGCTTCTGCAATCACCTTAACGAGATCGGGCACGACGCTCGAATCCTCGGCGCGGAGACCCATCAGAAACGCCTCTTTTGAAACCGACTAAGCCGATTTGCGCAAGCCGTCGTCGTTTCCGTCGCTCTTATCGACAGCCTGATCACGTCGTTCTTCCGCAACATGTTGGCCGATGGAAGGATCGATCGCTCGGATCCGGATGTCCTGTTGGGGGAACGCGATTTCCAATCCTTGCTCGCCGAACTGGCGTTGGATCTCTGTATTCAGCTCGTTCTGCAACAAGGAAAACTCTTCGCGGCTGCCCAGAAAAGCTCGTAGTTCGAGATCCAAGGTGCTCGCCCCAAACGAGGTGAAGACCGACGTGGGCGCGGGTTCGTCCAACACCAGCGGATGATCCTTGGCAATTTGCAGCAACAGGTCGCGGGCAGTGGAGGGATCGCTGTCATAGGACACGCCGACCTCAATCACCATTCGCGTGATGGAGTCTGAAAGGGTCCAGTTGACGACGTCTTCAGTGATGAACTTCTTGTTGGGAACAATCAGTTCGCGCCGGTCAAAGTCCGTAATCGTCGTGGCTCGGATTTGCATCCGGGTAACTCGGCCGGTGACGCCATTGACCGTGACAAGGTCGCCGATTCGGATGGGTCGCTCGAAAAGAATGATCAAACCGGAAACGAGGTTGGCAAAAATCTCCTGCAACCCAAATCCCAAGCCAACCGTCATGGCGGCGGCGAGCCACTGAACGCTCGACCAAGTCATCCCTATCATCCTGCAAGCGACGACGAGACCAATCAAGGTCGCTGCGTAGCGGCTGATAATCAGGATCGCATGTCGCGCGCCGCGGTCGATTGGCAACCGGCCGACGACTGCGAACTCAAGCAGGCCGGGCAAGGTCTTCGCTACTGCAAACGTCGTCATCAAGGCGATGATGGCCGCCAAAGCGTTCGACACCCGTATCGGGACCTCGATGTTGCGAGGCTGTAATTCCGTAACGCCGTTAGCGAGCGCGACTTCAAAATTGGCAGTCGTCGTCGTGGTCCAGAGCGTGACATTCATTGCGTGCACGGCTGGTGCGATTCCAACCCAGGTAAACCAGCCGGCGATGCACAAAGCCAGTACGGCGGCGGCCCGCGTGAACTGCTTCAGTTGTACGCTGACTCGCTCTGTGTTATCCGCTTCACTCTCGCCCGTCGCATCATCGTCCGCTGTTTCGCCGCGCATGGTTGCCAAGTTGCGGCGAATCTGAGCCAAGCGCAGCCACCCCACAACCAAGGCTCGAGACGATAGCGACTGGGTCAGCAGCGCGGCAAAGATCAGGCCCAGCGAGATGACGACGCGTACGAGCAGTTGATCGACCGTGTAGGCGTAACCCGCAGCAAGCAGAATTGCAAAACTCAACGGCAGCCCGACGCCGAGGACGTACCATACGTAGCGCAGTCGGCCAAACCAACCGCCGACAGTATCTCGAAAGGCGATCTGCAGCGCGCCTCGGTTGGGACGCATGGCGAAGTGCAAGTAGCAGGCGAGAAGACACAAACCGGAAAGAAACGCCAACCGGCCAAGCGACTCATTCCAGCGACCCGCGTCGTAGACTCGGAAAAAAGACGTTGCGAACAAGGTTGGCAATGCCAGGTACATCAGCCATCTCAGTCGGCTGTAGAACGCGTTGTTGAACGACTCAGGCCACTCGAAGTGTTTGTCAGCCAGTCCATCCGGTCGGCAGATTTGCCTGAATAACTCGCCGACGAGACAACCCACAGCCATCGTCTGCAAGGCAATCGCTAGCGAACTCGCTAAGCCCGCCTCACCTGCATTCAACCACCACCCAGTACACCACATGACAGCCGGGACAAGCGAGGCCAGCCCCAACGTTAACAGCAACGCTTCAATCGTGGGCGCCAAACTCAACGATGTGGATGCCTGTTCGCCCGATCGCTTCAGTCGCGAGAGCATCCGGCGACGGAAGAAATACAAGGCCAAACAAGCGCCGAACAACGCCATGCTGTATGTCGGATGGTTCGAAGCATTGTCGATGACGCTGTCGGCCATCGATTTCCACTCGGACGAATTCAGTAGCGATCGCGCAGCGACTTGAGACGACTGCAGATCATCCACTCCGATTCTCTCGGCGCTTGGACTCCAGAGGACATGCTCATCGACGAATGCTTGATACTCCTGAATAACTTGAATGAGTTGATTCGAGTGGGTCTCAAGCTCGCTAAGACGGCTCACATACTTGTCGTTTTCTCTTTGCGCGCCGGCGAGCATGTCGCGGCGAACATCCAATAGAGCTCGCACGCGTTCGTGCAAAACTGCGGGATCGAACTGAGCTCGGCCGCTGCTCCCCACCGGAATCGCATCTTGAACCGCCAGTTCTGTCGCTTTGTTCAACTCCACGAGCGAGTTGCGTTCGTGTTGCATCTCAAGTGAATCGACTCGAGCCCGATGGATTTCCGTTGTGTTTTGGGCCGCCGCTTGTTGCACTTGGCGGAGGTTGGGAAGTTGCCCGCGTCGTTTCCTCAGCATGGCGCCAACACTGGGCGACATCTTCGCTTCTTCGACTTTGGCGATGATCTCGTTGAACTCGCGACGAAGCGATTCCGCTGATTCGCCGTACGTCTTGGATTGCTCAGTTGCGGCCGCAATCTTCCCAGTCAGCCGCGACCGTTTGAGAGCCAGTTCGGCGTTCGCTTCGGCGAATGGCCGGATCGCCAGATGAGTTTGATTCAGAATCCGCTTCGTTTCGGCAGCCAACCTCTGGGACTCGGTGAGTTGGAGCGATTTGAGCGCGCCGTGAGCCTTGGCGGCTATCGATTCGGCGTGAGACGCTTCGCGGCGAGCGAGATCGACTTGGAGGGCAAGCAATTTTTCCATCGCTTCGGCCCGCTCCTGCTCGGCGTCCAACATTGTGGACTGAGCGCGCAGCGATTGGAGCGTGGCCTTGGCTTCGACCACCATCATCGCCACGTCGGCTTTGAGTTCTAGCGAGGCGAGATCCTTCAGTTCATTGGTGACCTGGTCAATCCGGTCGACCGTTGACGATTTCAGTTTGGCCAACTTCGACGTTTTGGCGACGAAGTCCTTGAGCTGAGTCTCCGCCCGGGCGAGCGCGCGTTTTTTGGTGCCTGCGAACTTGGTCAGCTCCGGCGCTTCCCGCTCCAAACGGGAAATGTTTTTCTGAGAACTTTGCGGCGCGGGCGGGAAAGGGATTGAGAGCCTCGCGCGCGCCGTTTCCGCCCTCGCAACCGCCGCAGCCGCCTCGACTCGAAACTCTTCGACGGTCTTCGCGTATTTTTGCATCTTCGACAGTGCGGCCAAAGCGGTGTCGAGTCTTGCCAAATATTGTTGCTTGTCCCTCGCGCCCACTTCGACGGTGGATGTGACTCGCTTCCGCAACTCCCTGATCGCTTCGGCTGTAACTTGCGATTGGGGAGCAAACATTGCTTGGATGTTTGCGATTTCCGATCGGGAACCAAGTCCGCCCGCGTTCGAGTCAGCGGGGGCGGCGACAGGAGGCGATTGAGCCTTGCCAGGCGCGACGGGGCCGACTCCGGTTCGACTCGCATGGGGCGGCCGTTCAGTTGGGGCAATATGATTGGCTGCGGGGTGGAGGACACCCGGTTTGGGCGGCGCCGCTTCTGGCGTTGACGGTGTTGTCGACGGCGTTTGTGGGTTCGAGTTGGGAATTGAATAACGGTAGGGCTGGCCAACGTTGGGTCTCGGCGTCCCGACCGCTGCTGGGCCTGGTCGGCCTGCGGGAGTCTCGCTCCGCGCCGCACTTGGTCTCAGCGGAGGATTGGTCAAGGGAAACCGCGGCTGTTGAGCGCGCGACCCGCTCGGCGTCGTTGCGACGGGCTGTTGACGGCTTGGCCTCAGTGGCGGAAAGCGAAAGTTTCCGTCGCTGGGGCGTCCACTCGCCGGCGCGCTGTTGATTGGCGCGCCCGACCGAGTTGTATTGGGCTGTGTTGTGTAGGGCTGTGTTGTGTAGGGCTGTGTTATGCCGGGCTGTGTTGTGTAGGGCTGTGTTGTGTAGGGCCGAGCGGGATTCCCAGGAGGGGCGTACTGGTTTGGCGAGAATCCTGAGCGAAGTGACTCGGGCGAGACGATCGGCGCCGGCGCGTTCGTGCGGTCGGACCTCGGCTGAATCTGCTGGGCGTTGGGGGCCTGAAATCGGTTCTCGGTAGCAGGGCCGCGAGTCCCTTGTTGCGGCGGTTGTTGCCCACTCGGTTGGTTTTGCGGACGAGTGTTTGCTTGTGTACCCGGCTCGGCCGGTCGCAGCGGCGGGAAAGTGTACCGCGAGCGCAAGCTTGGAGCTGGTGCGCGACGCCCACCCGACCCGTCCTCTTGGGCGTCGAGCGATGCTGTATTGCACAGGCAGAAGATCGCAAAACTAACCAAGATCGATGTCAGTTTTCGCATTGCATCAAGCCTCGATTGCCGGCCAAGAAAGAAGAGAACAGTGCGATAGAGCTCGCCTTACCTCATTCTTCGCCCGCAAAATCCGACAACTTTACTTAACCCCTAAAGTTTGTCGCCAAAAGGGCGTTGCTAGCAAGCGACTGGCAGCTGGCAGCTCGCCTCAAGACCCATTCTCTCGCCCCGGTCGTGGACCTCCGGCTCGGCCGAATGACCGCCAAGGGCAACGGGTTGAGCGAATTGCGCCCAGCGACTGCGATCCGGGTTCGCGGGCCAGTCGCGTGCCAAAAAGCCGCCCTTGGGCCACTTTTTCCATTCTCGATGGATCTCGCGTATACTCATGGGGCATGAGGATCGTGAAACGAAAAAGGTATGACCCACAATCAGTTTTCCTGGAGGTGCGATGATGGCACGGATCAATCGGCGAAAGTTCGTTCAAGGCAGCGCGGCGGGCGTGGGACTGATTCTCGCTGGGACTCGGGCTTCGGGTCGCGTGATCGGCGCCAACGACCGTCTCCGCATCGCGGTTGCCGGACTCAATGGCCGCGGCAGGTCGCACATGGCTGGATGGATGGGGCAGAAGAACGTCGAGATCACTTATTTGATCGATCCAGATGAGAACGTCCGCAATGGCGCTCGGCAGAATGTCGCCGCCAAGTCGAAGGGGGAGATGAGCCCCAAAGCGGTTGCCGACGTTCGCGAAGCGTTGGCCGACAAGACGCTCGACGCAATCTCGGTAGCGACGCCAAACCACTGGCACTCGTTGATCACGATTTGGGCGGCTCAAGCTGGCAAGCATGTCTACGTTGAGAAGCCGATGAGTCACGATGTCGGCGAAGGCCGAGTGGCTTGGGAAGCTCAGAAGAAATACGGCGTGGTCGTGCAGCACGGT
>CAZWOU010000034.1:12978-45434 GCA_964635375.1 uncultured Pirellulaceae bacterium
GGTACGCAGAGTCGCAGCAATGCAAAGATCGCTGGGCTGCACGAGCAGATCCAGGCCGGCAAGTTTGGCAAGTTGAAGATCTCCTACGGCTACTGCTGCAAGCCGCGCGGGGGTATTGGCCAGAAGAGCGCGGGCCCGCCGCCGAGCAATCTCGACTGGTCGCTCTGGAAGGGTCCAGCTCAGATCGACAACTACCACGGCAACTTTGTCCACTACAACTGGCATTGGTTTTGGAAGACCGGGAACGGCGACCTCAACAACCAAGGCACCCACCAGTTGGACATCGCCCGTTGGGCGTTGGACAAGGACCAGACCCACCCGGTCCGCGTGATGGCGCTCGGCGGTCGATTCCAGTGGGACGATCAGGGCGAAACGCCCAACACGATGTTCGCCATGGCCGAGTACCCCAATGGCCAGTACTGCTTCTTCAACGTTCGCAACGTGAATTACAAGGGCTATCAACGCCAAGTTGAGAACGAGTACTACTTTGAGGATGGAAGCAGGATCGTCCGCGGCAAGCACTACGCCAAGGGCTCCTCGGATGGCGTCAAGTTGGATATTCCCAATGGCAAGATCACGCCTGGCGGAAATTGGGGCGCCTTCATCGCAGCCTGCCGAGCCGGCAAGCCGGAAATGGCCAATGGCACGGCGGAAGACGCCCACTATGGTTGCGTCCTCGGCCACTTGATGAACAACTCCTATCGGCTCGGGAAGACCGTTCCGTTCAACGCCAAGGCGGGTCGTTTTGGCGACAATGCCGACGCCCATGATCACTTCATGCGGCTGCATGACGTCATGAGCAAAGGCGTCGGCGTCAAGGACGGAGCAGAGTACACGGTCGGGCCGACGTTGACCTTTGACGGAGCTTCGGAAAGCCACGTTGGCGACCATGCCGACGCCGCGAACGCCCTGCTCAAAGACACCAACACCAAGGGATTCGAAGTTCCCGAATCGAGTAAGGTCTAGGCAGGATTCGCAGAGCCGGCGTTCACGATGTTGTTCGCCGGATCTGAACAACGCCCACGCAGCAGCTCCCTTTTTCCATCGGAAGAAGGGAGCTGTTTTTTCGTGTGCTTAGTCGCCAGGCGTGTTGAACGTTCGATCGCCAGCGTCGCCCAAACCGGGCACGATGAACTTCTGTGAATTCAGTTCGTCATCGATTTCGCACACATAGATTTCGGCGGCGGGGTATCGATCTTGAATCGCCCTAACTCCATCGCGGGCGGCGATCACGCTGAGCAATTTGACTTGGTTAACGCCCCATCGCTCGACGGCTTCAATGGCCAGGGAGGCTGACCCGCCTGTGGCTAACATCGGATCGAGGACCATCGCCACGTCGACTGGGCGGCCCGGCGGTAGCTTGCTGTAGTACTCGACTGGACGCGCGGTCGCTTCGTCTCGATAGAGACCCAAGTGCCAAACCTCGGCGCTCGGCAGCAGATCCAGAATCGGATCGACCATTCCTAGCCCGGCTCGCAGGATCGGAACCAATCCGATGCGTTGGGCGAACGTCTTCCCGGTCATGGCACACAGGGGCGTCTCGATTTCGACCGGCTGAAGGAGCACGTCCTTAGTGGCTTCGTAGGCGAGTAGGACAGCCAAACGGCGGATGAGAGCGCGAAACTCCGGCGGCTCAACGGATCGATTTCGGAGTTGCGTAAGGTGTGCCTTCACAAGAGGATGCGTCAACTCAAGGACAACTGGCATGCAGGGGACTCCCGACGATTTCCAATTAATTGCCTCAGATTTGGCCTAATCTTCTCGATTTTGGCGAGATTGACTCAATCTGGCGTCCGTCGATACAGAATACAAACAGTAGACTGTCTGACACTGCAGAATGTTAGCCTGGGTAGTGAAACCCCTATGGCGCCAGGTCCCAGCGGAGCAGGACGGCTGACCTCCGCAGCCTGGGTGACAGGTCTATGGAACGCGGAACCGAGGAGACTGTCTGGTGAAAGACCCGCTGAAACTTCGCCGTTCCATTCAACTGACTGCCTGCGCCGCCCTCATCACCACCGCGCTCTACCCGGCAGCCGAAGCGACAGCGATAGAGAAGATCCAGCGATACTGCACGGCCAGCTGGAAGAATGCGGGCATCAGCGACTACGATTGGGACGACTGCTCGCAGGAAGCCATCGAGAACCTGCTGGAGCGAGTTTCACGCGCGGGATTGACCGCTGCAATTAACCGCAAAGAATCCGACGAACGACGCGAACTGAACCGCTCCATTTGGAGAACGGCCCAGCGTTGGCGGCGGGCAAAACGGCCAACCTCGCTGGACGCTCTCGAGAGCTTTCAGCCTGTCGCTCCGCCGATCGATAACGGCCATTCCGAAAAAAGCGAGATGCTCGATGCCCTGCGCGGGGCGATGGTATGCCTGAGCGACACCCAGCAGAAGATCATCGAGCAGAGTTGCGACGGAGCGAGCGTGCGAGAAATCGCGAGTTCGCTCAACATGCCTGCGTCGCGAGTCTCGGATCACAAGTACAAAGCGATTCGGAAGATTCAGCGACACTTGAACCTCAGCGCCGTATAAGTCCGCTCTATAGATCCGCTGTCGACCACTTACCGTCAATCAATCGCCACGTCTCCCCCGTGGGATTCGCATCCTGCAATTCGACCGGAAGGCGTTGGGGCCGAACGTTGTCGTAGCAGTGCAGGGCGCCGAAGCGAAGCAGTGAACCAGGTATGCCCACGGCGGTGAATCCTGGATGTCCAGTCGCCGGGTAGGGGCCGCCGTGGTTCATGGACGATGCGACAGCAACGCCGGTTGGCATCTTATCGTTCAGCAGACGCCCGACCTTAGTGCGAAGCAACGGTGCAATTTGATCGTAGGCGTTGTCGTCGCGGCCGTCGTTGGCCGAGTAAATGCAGCCCGTCAAATTACCTTCAAGCTTGGAGATAATCTGGCCAGCTTGCTCCACGTCGCTCGCGACAACGACGAGTGATTCGTTTCCGAACGCCTCCTCTTGAAATTGACCGGGGTTCTCCAAGTAGCTTTCGCCACTGACTCGTAGCAGCGTGTTGGCTTGCGAGTACCCGTTGCCGACGCCGACCTCGTCGGTCAACCGTTCGGCGCCAGAGTCACAAAGCGATTGAATCGCGTTCGTGAGTGAGTTGGCGACGCCCTTGGAGAGCAAGGTTCCAACGGGGCCTTGGTTGAACTTGGCAACAACCGAGTCGACGAACTGGTCTGATTTGTCGCCAGCGATCAACACGACCAAACCTGGATTGGTGCAGAATTGCCCGGTCCCCATGAGGCAGCTTCCCGCAAACTCTGCCGCCAACTCTTCACCCCGTTCCTCGAGCACTCCCGGTAGAATCACCACGGGATTGATACTCGACAACTCCAGGTAGATCGGCTTACCCGCTTGGTCGGCAGCCGCTTTCAATTTGAGTCCGGCTGATCGACTTCCCGTATAGGCGGTGGCGCCCACACGAGGATCGGCGACAAGACGTTCACCATCAGCATGGCTTGTGCGGTAGAGCAACTGAACGATTCCGCTTGGCATTCCTGTCGCCTCGGCGGCCGCCTTCGCCTCTTCGGCGAACAGCCTGGTTGTGCCGGGATGAGACGAATTGGCCTTACCGACGACCGGGTTGCCAGCCGCAATCGCCGCCGCGAAATCGCCGCCCGACAAGCTCCCAAAGGCAAACGGGAAGTTGTTGGGTCCAAACACGCAAACAGGGCCGATCGACCCATAGTGTGAACGAATGCCCAAGGTTGTATCGATGGTGGTCAGCGCCCACGAACCTTCGCGACAGGCGGCCGCAGCCGATCTCAATTGTCCGCTCGTCCGAGGCAGTTCGATGTCGGCCAGTCGCGGCGCCACGGGTAAGGCCGTCTCCAGATTCGCCATACTGGAAAGCTCGTCCTTGCGTCCATCAATCCGATCGGCAAAGACCTCAAGGAATCTCGCGATGGAGTCTCGCGGCATCCCGCGCATAGCTTCCCAGGCTTCGACCGCTGAACATAAAGCAGCGTCACAGTCGCTCCAGCGACTCACTGGGTAAGCGCCGTCCAAGACAGTCTTAGTAGCCGGGTTCTCCGCCTGAAACTCGCCGGACGAATCCGCCACTCGCCAGGCGCCTGCGATCAAAACATCGTGTGGGCTCATCAATCGTCTCGTCTTTCTGAACTCGATTTCCGTTTCAGCTTTGAACAAAGTTCAACCTTGAACAATAGGGTTCGACAGGAGACCGACTCCGTCGATGGCAATCTCGACGACGTCTCCCGCCTGCAGTGTGAAGTCGCTATCCGGAACAACGCCCGTTCCCGTCAGCAAGAATGCACCAGTGGGAAAGGAATTGTCACGACCTAGCCAGCCGATAAGATCCTCAAACGAACGGGCCATCTGGTCGACGCCGGTCTCGCCGGAAAAGACTGGATCTCCATCTCGGCGAATGGCCAGCCGAATTCCGATCTCGTCGCGCGCAGGCATGGCTTCGACTAAGGTGATGCAGGGACCCAGCCCACAACATTGGTCGTAGACTTTGGCTTGTGGAAGGTAGAGCGGGTTGTCGCCTTCGATATCGCGAGAGCTCATGTCGTTGCCGATTGTGAACCCAACCAACCGCTTGGCCGAATTCAAGACCAATGTCAATTCTGGCTCCGGCACGTTCCACTCAGAGTCGTATCGAATTCGCAGCGGCTGCCCCGGTCCGGACACGCGATGCGGAGTCGCCTTGAGGAAAAGTTCCGGGCGAGGCGAGGCGTAGACGCGGTCGTAGCACGAGGCGGCCGCTTCAGATTCCTCCATGCGAGCCGTTTGGCTGCGTTTGTAAGTGACGCCGGCCGCCCAAACCTCTTGTTGGTCCATGGGCGCAAGGAGCTGGACCGTTCCCGCTGGAAGCGAATCGCTCTGCAACGCCGCCGCCGCAGTTTCCCTCGGCGAATCTGATTCCAACAGTTGTGTCAGGGAATCGACTTGGCTGGAGTCACAGGGGGTGACGGATTGATCATCGTTCCAGGCGCCAACACCGATCTGGCCATCATGGGCAAACTTGACGAGCTTCATAATCGTGGTCTAGCGATGGGGTTTTGAAACAGACGGCAAATTGGGTGAGTGAGACCGTCATGAAGAACTATCGCCATTCCTGCCTGGCGGGCTACTTCCACATGTCTCGCAGACGGCGAATCCAATTGCCATGCATGATGCCTTCTATATCATCTTGCGGGTAGCCCCGATTGGCGAGAATCTCGATCAGTTTGCGGAGGTCGGCGATGGAATCGAGGTCATATGGGCATTGTTCAGTTCCAAAACCGCCATCGAGATCGGATCCAATCCCCACATGTTTTGCGTTTCCGGCCAACTGGCAAATGTGGTCGACGTGCATCACGATTCGCTCGAGGTTGACTCCGGCCTGTCGCGGCTTGGTCGTGCCTCGCACCCAGTTCGTGTGCATCATCCAGGCGTCGAAGGCCATTCCGATCACGCCCTCGCGTTCCAGAATGGCTTTGATTTGCTCGTCGCTAAACTGCCGTTGATGCGGGACAATCGCGCGGCAATTATTGTGACTGGCCCAGAGCGGGCCGTCCCAAAGTTCAAGCGAGTCCCAAAACGCCTCGTCGGTCAGATGGGTCACATCGAGCACCATCTCGAGTCGCATCATTTCCTTGAGCAGATCGCGTCCCAGCTGGGTGAGCCCGCCGGAGGCTCCGGTACCAGGCGAGTAACGTCCGGCGCCGTAATGGGCGGGGCCGATTGCCCTGAGGCCGTCGGCGTAACTTCGCTCCAAATGGGCCGGAGTCAGAATGGAATCGGCGCCTTCAAGGCTGAGGATGTAGCCAATCGGAGCGTCGCTGGGTGGGTCGTTCTCCCACAGGGCGAGATGGCGATCGAGTCCTTCGCGGTCGACGATTTGCACCAGCTGCCCGGCTTCCTCCATCGCTCGATACCATGCCAGTTGGGCTTGCGTCATCGCCCAGGCAATCTCGGGGCTGTGCCACCCCGGCAGAGGACTTCCCGGTGCAACGTAGCGAGCGATCTGAGTCGCCACGCAGATGCCGATGTTGCCTCGGCGCATCTCCTCAAACGTGGCGACGCCCCGTCCTCGATCGGCCTTGTCGGTCATCCCGTTCTCGCGAAAGCGAACGTCATCGAGTGATTGGGTCAGATCCCGATTCCAGTCGACCGCATTCATGGCCAAGTCGAGATGGCCGTCGAAAATCAGCATTGGGTTACTTTCTCATGACGATGCGATCTGACCGCTTGGTCGCTTTTTCTGAGGCAAGGCGCGCCGCGGGTTCTTGCTTACGCGGTTACGATTGGCTTCAAGTCGACCGTCGCGCGAAGTACTTTTCAACGATGGCGCGCGGCGGCGGCGGCGTCAGCAGAGTGACGACCAGTCCAATCACAAACGAGGCGGCAAGACCGACAATGATCGGATCAAAATCGAACAGACGGTAAGGATGGAAGAATGAATCGTTGACAATGGCGCCCGTGACATACATTCCGAAATGGGCGGAGAAGCCGCCGAGCATCCCGCCAATCGCTCCTTGGAAATTCGAACGAGGCCAATAGAGCGAGTAGACGATTGGCCCAAGGAAACAGGCGGCCAGTCCGCTTCCGACATACACGATGATGTCCTGAAGGAACTCGGGCGGGTTGACGGCGCCGAGCATGGCCGCGGTGCCGACTAGCAGCGTCACCGCGTAGCAAGCGAGCTTGATTGTCTTCTCGCTGGCGTTGGGGTTGATATTGCGCTGATAGATGTCTCGCACGAGCGCCGAAGAAATCATCAACAGAAAACTATCGACAGTGGACATAACCGCGGCAAACGGCGCGGCGATCAACAAACCGGCCAGCCAGCCCGCTCCGATTTTTGACGTCAGATAGACCGCCATTGCGGGCATGATCCGATCGGACTCTAGGTCCATCCCCGGCATCAGCACCCGTGCGCAGCAGAAGATCACAACCAGCGGAAAGTAGATAGCGGAATAGTAAATCGCCACGGTGAAAATCGCTCGGCGCAGCGTCACCGAGTCTTTGAAGGCCATTAGCCGCACCATACTGCTCGGCTGCCCCGCACCGGAGATCGCCCACATGAAGAAGAAAGAAAAAGCCAGGCTGAGCGGCAAGAACCCTTGCACCGATTTGCGATCAGGTCCTGGGCCGGTGACATACGACCCTTTTGATCCTGCGCCGCTCGCGTAGGGTGTCGGCCGCACGTCTTGAAGCGACGCGTTGCGGCGAATCTTGCTCTGCTCCTTAAGCACCCGCTCGCGATCGCCCGCTGTCTCAATTTCCAGCAACTGAACGTCGCTAACAAGCGTATCGCCAGCGGAAGCCGATTTCACATCGACGACCTTGAACAGCCTCGTTTGATCCGCTGAATCAGTCCACAATATCCACTCGCCATTGGTTAGTCGAGTCTTGCCGGGATTGGCGATGGCCACGTTTGCGATCGTCGGAGTCGGCGGCGTCATCCCAGCCATCGTATCGGTCGCCTTGCTCAGACCACCGCAGAGATAGATCGCCAAGGGCAGCATGAACAGTACGCCGATCACCATCACGACTCCCTGCATCACGTCGGTCCAAACGACCGCGTGAAAGCCGCCGTAGGTCGTATAGATAATCACGGCCGCGCCAAACGCGAACAAACACAAGAGATACTCCGGCGTCACGCCGTCGAACCAGCCGATGCTCGATGTCGTCGGGCTCAGCCAAGCCGCCACGTCGTGAAATACAGTGACGTCGGCCAGAAGCGTCTGCAGGATTAACGTTCCCGCTTTGAATTGGGCCACGAGATTGAACGACATGAAGAACACGATCAGGGCGACGGACAAGATGCCAAAAGCTGCGTTGTTGTAGCGGTCTCGGAGAATGTCGGGCACCGTGATCGCGCCGGAGAGCCTGGCGACTTGATTGATGCGTTTCCCCAATAGCCCCATGGCGCAGATCGGCACGACCATGTAACTGCCGATCCAAAGACCCAACACCCAACCGTGCGTGTAGATCTTAGAGGGAAAACCAGTGAAGCTTCCCCCGGACGCGCTCGTGGCAGCAAACGTGAGAGCAAAAGCCCATACGCCCAGTCCTCGGCTACCCAGAAAATACTCACTCAGAAAACTGCGTTTCTTCAGCAGTCGGTTCGACATTGCCGCCAACACAAACACGGCGAGCGTGTAGAGCCCAAACGTCGCCAAGGCAATGTTGGAGCCTTCGGCAAATACGGGAGTTGATGCCAATGAGCCATTCATGACGCATCCTCCTTTGGCAGGGAGGACTTGTCGGGATTCGCCGGCAGTTCGTCGTCCGCCACGCCCACGTCATCGTCCTTCATGTAGCAAAAGCAAAACCAAGTCGTCACGATATCGGCCAACAGCCAGGGCAGCGCGATGCCCCAAAACAACCAAGAGGGGACGCCAAGAATCGTGGAAAAACTTGCCGCGTCGAATGAATCGACGTAGCCAAAGCAGTAACAGTAGGGCACCGACCAGACGAGACAGACCAACCAGATCATGAAGATCACGATTGCTTCCCGTCGCGAGTTGAGAAAGATCGGATCGTAGTCAATTGGTTTTTCGTTGTCGGGATCTTTCATGAATGCCTACGCATGCAATGATTAGCGGCCGCTGGAAACGTACGCGAGTGACCGGCGATTCTAATCCCCAATCGTAGCGCGATGCAAATAGTTCGATGCGGTTAGGACCAACTGAGAATCTGGCGGATCAAGCTGGCGGCGACAATGCAGATGACTGCGAGCACAGTCAGGAGCCGCTTGAATTGCCCTTGTCGCTCTGAATCGAGGTGGGACATGTGAATGGCCGCGAACATCGCGAAAGCGATCGGGGTCGTGCAAATGGCCCAATACGCGTCGACTCGGAACAAAATCACGATCTGAATAACGGCGCTTGCCGCGATCTGGAAGATTGCGAGCCCGGAGACGCCTGCCGACGAGTTGTCCGCTGATTCGCTCATTCTTTCACGATTGGGTTGCAACATGTTAAGCCGAAATCGAGGAGAAGCAAAACGCGATGCATCTCCAATCATCGCCGATTCGGCGGTGCGATCAAGTCAGGCTTCCGCGTCGAACTTCTCCGCCCAAGCGAGCAAATCGTGCGAGCCCTTGCGATAGCAGAAATCGCCAAACGACTCCTCGCTCTCACGGGCCTGTTTGAAGTAGGCGAACAATGGCGTCAGAGAGGAAACCAAATCGTCGCCAAGCACCAGGTCCTTGAAGACAAAACTCAAACGATCGCCGATCAACCTTCCGCCCACAAACACCGAATACTTGTCTTTGGCCTTCCCAACTAATCCGATGTCGGAGTTGTATGGCCGCACGCAACCGTTGGGGCAGCCGGTCATTCGCACCGTCAACTTCTCGCTCGACAAACCGTATTTGGCCAATTCAGCTTCCAAGCCGTCGATCACGCCGGGTAGGGCTCTTTCACTTTCCGTAATCGACAAGCCGCACGTCGGCCAGGCAACGCAGGCCATTGACCAACGGCGAACGTTGGAGATATCACTCGACAAAGTTACGCCGTGCGACCGCAGGATCTCTTCCAACTTCTGGCGATCATGAGCAGCAATGTCGGTGAACAGAATGCTCTGATGAGAAGTCAGACGAATGCCAGGCTGAAGCGAACGGCAGATTTCACGGAAGGCCGCCTTCATCTGCATCGCATCGTTGTCGCTAATGCGGCCATTTTCGACGTTCAACCCGTAGTACCACTTGCCATCGCCCTGCTCTTCCCAGCCGATGTGGTCGTTGAAGCCGTGAACATCTTCAGGCTCAGGGTGGGGAAGCAGCTTTCCGTAATACTCTTCGACTTTCGACTTGAACTTTTCGACGCCCCAATCGTGAATCAGATACTTCAACCGAGCTCGCTTGCGGTTGGTTCGATCTCCGTAGTCTCGCTGCACCTTGATAATCGCGGTGGCGACATCAATCACCTCCTCTGGCGCCACGAACGTCATCCTCTTGGCAAGCGCTGGGAAGGTTGTCTTGACGGAAGGCGTGACGCCTTGGCCGCCGCCGACCAGCACGTTGTAGCCGAGGATGCTCTCGTCTCGAACTACCGATAGCAAGCCGAGATCATGCGTGTAAATGTCGATGCAATTATCATGTGGGTGACCGATGGCGGTTTTGAATTTTCGCGGCAGGTAGGTGGCTCCGTAAATCGGTTCGTCCACCTGTGGCCGCCCCCCTCCGGCAAGCTGGCGTTCACCATTCTCGTCATCGAGCCAGATCTCGTGATAAGCCGTCGTCTTGGGCGCCATGTGGTCGGCGAATCGGGAAGCAAGGTCTTGGGTGGCCCGATGCAATGGAGTTGCTTGGGGAGACGGGCAGCACATTACGTTTCGCTCAACATCGCCACAGGCGCCCAACGTCGTGACTTGAACCTCGTTGATCCGCCGAATCGCTTTCCGCAAGTTGCCTTTCAACACGCCGTGCAGTTGCAAGCCCTGGCGACTCGTGATTCGAAGCGTCGTGTCGCCAAGCTCGTCGCAGAGATCTAGCTCCGCCAGCAATTGATCGCTCGTCAACTTCCCGCCTGGGATGCGAGTGCGAACCATGAAGCTGTATTCCCTGCCCTTAAGGCCAGCCTCGCGCCTCGACTTGCGGGCGTCACGGTCATCTTGCTGGTAGGTTCCGTGGTGTTTCAGCAAGTTGACGCTCGACTTGCCGAAGAAGTCGTTCCCATCGACCAATTCAGCGGCAATCTCGCCTCGCAACTGCTGGCTGCTCTCTTTCAACGCCTCGGTCGGATCAAGCTTCCGTTCAATAGCCATGGGAGACTCAGACTGCGTGTAGGAATGGCGGAGGGGCGCCGCGAAAACTCGATGGCAGCGATCTACTCGCCCGCTCTACGGCGTTTTCGGCCCGCGCTTGCCACGACCGAACAAATATACCGCCCGTGCCGCGATTCATCTACGCCCGGCGTCGTCGCTCAAGACGTCAGACAAACCGGCATCAGGCGATTGGATCCTGCACCGTGTAGACTTCAGACGGATGATTCGATCTATTGAAGGCTTGCCCGTCATCGGGCTTCGGCCGATCGACAACAGCCATTTACGACACGACTTTGCGAACGGGGAATCCGTGTGGCGGCTCAAATCTTAGATGGAAAGGCGCTGGCCAAAGAGATCCATGCCGAGCTAGCCAAGGACGTCGAGCAGTTCACGGCCGACACGTCGGTCTCGCCCTGTTTGGCGGCTGTTTTGGTTGGCGAGGACCCGGCGAGCCAAGTTTACGTTCGCAACAAAGAACGCGCCTGCGGTCGAGTTGGCATTCGCAGCCAACTGCATCGGCTCCCCGTTTCGACGGACCAAGCCGAGTTGCTAGAGCTGATCAATAATCTCAACGGCGACGCCTCCGTTCATGGAATTCTTGTCCAATTGCCCTTGCCGGAAAAGCTCGACGGACAACCGGTGCTCGACGCGATCGATCCAATCAAGGATGTGGACGCCTTTCACGCAGAAAACGTCGGTCTGCTCTCGCAGGGCCGCCCCAGGTATTTGCCCTGTACGCCCCACGGAGTTCAGCAAATCCTCTGGCGAAGCCAAATTCCGACGGCCGGAAAACACCTCGTCGTCGTTGGCCGGAGCGATATTGTCGGCAAGCCAGTTGCCAGCATGTTCGCCCAGCGAGACTCACCCTACGGGCGGGAGTTCGCCAACGCGACGGTTACCATCTGCCATTCGCGCACCACGGATCTGGAGGCGATCACGAGGCAGGCGGATATTCTGGTCGCCGCAATCGGCAAGGCCAATTTCGTCACCGCCGAGATGGTGAAGCCCGGCGCCACGGTCATCGACGTCGGCATCAACCGCACAGACGACGGACTCACTGGCGATGTGGATTTTTGCAAAGTCAAGGAAATCGCCGGGGCGATCACTCCCGTTCCGGGCGGCGTGGGGCCTCTGACCGTCGCGATGCTGCTCGTCAATACGCTCAAAGCGGCCAAGTTGCTGACGAGCTCGTAGCGATCCCCCCCGGTCGGGCCTCCTGGGTAGGGCCTCCGGGACGCCCGCTCAGTCGAGCAACCAGATTCGGTTTCCCTGGCGGTTTCCCTCGCCTACTCGTGCTGCCGGTTCCGTTTTCGGCTATCATGTGGGCCCGATTTGTCTTGAATTAGTCCCGCCTCGGTTGTCTGGTCGCGTTTGAATAAACTCTCAACTCGGCTCGCAGGCCTTTCGCTCAACAGTCGTTGCCGGTTCCCCGCAACGACCGGACCGGCCTCTTTGACAACAAGACCACCATTGGCTCAAACCAGATACGGTTGTAAACGAATGACAAGAACGACTAGCGTATCCGCGTTACTGGCTGCTTCCACACTAGTTTTTGTCGCGTCGAGTCATGCGGCGGAACCCTTGGTGCTTGGCCGCGGCGAACACATCAGCTACATCGGCAACACAACAGCCGACCGGATGCAGCATCACGGGTGGCTTGAAACGCTGATTCAAGCCCTCCACCCTGAGCAAAACCTGTCGTTCCGCAATCTCGGCTTCCCCGGCGACGAGCTGACGAATCGCAATCGATCTCAGAACTTCGGCAGCCCTGACCAGTGGCTCGCCAAGGTCAAGTCGGATGTGGTGTTCTGTTTCTTCGGATACAACGAGGCGTTTCGAGGCCCCGATGGTTTGGAGTCGTTCAAGGCGAATCTCGCCAAGATGATCGATGACATGCGGGCTCATCAGTACAACGGGAAGTCCTCGCCTCGGTTGGTCTTCTTTTCTCCCATCGCCCACGAGAACCATCACAGCCCCCATCTACCCGACGGGAAGGCCAACAACGTCAATCTGGCCCTCTACACCAAGGCGATGAAGGAAGTTTGCCAGGCGAAGAAGGCTCGATTTGTCGACTTGTTTCACCCGACTAGCGAACTCTATCGGCAGGCCGAAAGCCGGCTGACGATGAATGGCGTCCACCTGCTCGAGCATGGCAACGCCGCTGTGGCTCGAACGATCATTAACGATCTGTTTCCCGAGGCGGTCAACAGACTAGATCGCAGCGCCAGCGAACTCGAGAACCTCCGCGAGGCTGTCCTCGACAAGAATCTCCATTGGTTCAGTCGATACCGCGTCGTCGATGGCTTCAACGTCTTCGGCGGACGCTCCACGCTCGCCTGGTTCGGCCAATCGAACGCGGACGTGATGATGCGCGAGATGGAAGTGTTCGATGTGATGACGGCAAACCGCGACAAGCGAGTTTGGGCTGTAGCTCAAGGACGCGAGTTGAAAGTGGACGATGGCAACGCGCCCAAGACGTTGGTTGTGAAGTCGAACAAGCCCGGCGTACTGGAAGGTGGCAAGCACCCGTATTTTGGCGGACAAGAAGCAATTGCCAAGATGCAAGTTGCCGAGGGAATGCAAGTCAACCTGTTCGCCTCGGAAGAGATGTTCCCCGAAATGGTGAATCCGGTGCAGATGGCCGTTGATACGGACGGGCGCTTGTTCGCATCGGTTTGGCCGTCCTACCCTCACTGGAATCCAACCCAGCCGCGCACCGACCGGATTGTCTGTCTTCCCGACGACAATGGCGACGGCGTGGCGGACAAGTGCGTTGTCTTTGCCGACAAACTCAACAGCATCACCGGGTTCGAATTCTGGGGCGGCGGGATCTTGGTGGCGGCCCCGCCCGAGATCTGGTTCATCAAGGACACCGACGGCGACGACGTGGCCGATGTCAAGATCCGCATGATGCAGGGCGTCTCCAGCGCCGACTCGCACCACACAGCGAACGCGGTCGTTGTCGGTCCGGACGGCTGGATGTATTGGTCGCGAGGAATCTTCAACACGGCGAGCATCGAAACGCCCACCAAGACCTACCGCTCGGCGAGGTCTGGCGTGCATCGCTTCAATCCCCGGACCTTCGAAATGGAATTCCACTTTCCCATCGGCCCAAACCCTCACGGTGATGTCTTCGACCAATGGGGATATCAATTTGCCAATGACGGTACCGGCGGAACGGGGAGCTATGTCAATATTGGAAAAGGCGTTGGCAACAAGCAGTGGTTCCGCAAACGAGTGAGACCAGTGTCGGCGACCGGGATCCTCTCGAGCAGCCATTTTCCGGAAGAAAACAACGGCAACTTCCTGATCTGTAATTGCATCGGCGTGCTCGGCGTCCTTCAGCATAAAGTCAGCTATGACGGAGCGGACATCACGGCTCAGGAGATTGAGCCGATTCTGCTTTCGAGCGACCCTAACTTCCGCCCCACCGATGTCGAGGTTGGCGGCGACGGCGCACTTTACGTTTCCGATTGGTGCAACGTGCTGATTGGCCACATGCAGCACAATATCCGCGACCCCAACCGCGATCACCAACATGGGCGGATCTATCGAGTCACCCATAAGAAGCGGCCGTTGCTCAAGCCAGTCAAGCTGAAGGGCAAACCGATTGAAGAAGTTTTGCAAGCCTTCTACGCGGCTGAAAACAGTACTCGTTACCGCGCCCGATTGGAGCTCAGCGGACGAGATTCAGCCGCGGTGGCGAAGGCAGTCAACGATTGGACGAACAGCCTGGATATCAGCAAGCCAGAGCAAGCTCAGGCCATGCTGGAGTGTTTATGGGTCCATGAAGAGCATCGCATCCCCAACGGGCGCCTGCTAAAAAAAGTCTTTCAGGCTGAAGAGCCTCGTGTTCGCGCTGCTGCGATTCGAACTCTGGGTCATTGGGTTGAAGGCGTTGCCGACTGGCCGCAGTTGTTGCTTGACGCGGCCAGAGACGATTCGGCTTTGGTTCGCGCAGAAGCCGTCAAGTCCGCCGTCTCCTTCCCAGGACTGACTGCGGCCGAGGTGATCTTTGAAGCCTCAACGCGGCCCACGGATTCCGAGCTCGACGCCGTCTTGAAATACGCCAAAGGGAGAATCGATGTCGACAAGGTCGTGCAAGAGGCCGTCAGTTCAGGACGCGAGTTGTCGACCGCCGCTCAGCAGTATGTTCTTCGCAACGCGAGCGTCAACGACTTGCTCAAATTGGAGCGAACCGAAGCAGTCTATCTGGCCATTCTGAGCCGGCCGAAAGTGCCTGCGGCGCCTCTGAGAGAATCGCTAACTGGCTTGGCAAAGATTCGCAAGGAACGGCCGATTGAGCTGATTCTGGATCTGGTCGAGGAACGAGTGGCGACGAAGAAACCTGAAGGCCTTAGCGGTCTAGCCAAACTGCTCACTGAGCAATCGCCGACCGATTTGAAAGGGTCCGGCCTGCGGATCGAGAAGTTGGCCAAACAGGGCGCCACCGCCGAACTCCGCCAAATCGCCTACGCCGCTTGGATCACAAGTGAAGGATCAGGTGATGGCGCTTTCGTCTACGCAGCGCGCAGCAAGGACAGCCTTCGAGATGTGCTCTTGGCTGTTCCATCGGTCGAGCGCAAACTGCGCGGCGAACTCTACAAACACATTCAGCCGCTGTTGTTCGAATTGCCGACGAACCTGAAATCCGAGGCGGGACGAGGGAGCTATCGACCGGGCATCAAGGTCGATTACTTCTACCCCAGCGCCAAGGATGTGGCCCGGGAAACGCTGGCCAAGATGACGCCTAAGGCTAGCGGGATCGTCCCAGAAATCGTGATGAATGTCCCCCAGAAGAAACAATCCGACGCATTCGCGCTTCGCTTTACCGGCACGCTGCAAGCGCCGAAGAGCGGCGCGTACGAGTTCTCTTGCGCGTCGGACGACGGGTCGCGACTCTACCTCGACGGCAAACTAGTCGTCAACAACGACGGGCTTCACGGCATGGTCGAACGCTCGGCTAAGGTGAATCTCAACGCAGGCCCGCATGCGATTCTCGTTACCTATTTCGATAACGGCGGAGGCGACGGACTTAAGGTCAGCTGGTCCGGCCCTGGTATTCGCAAGCAAACGATTCCGGCCAATCGATTGATGGTGGGCGGAGCCGAAACATTGCATGACGTCGCCATCCAATCGCTGGCTTCCATTCCGGGCCACGATGAAGCCAAGGTCCGCGACTTGACCACGCTGGTCAAAGCCGGCCGCCAACGGTCCTCGGCCATCCACGCTTTGAAAAAGATCGATATCAAACATTGGTCGAAACACGAACTGCAACCGGTGGCCGATAACCTGATCGGCTATCTCAGCGAAATACCCGCCCAGTATCGCAACGGCGGCCCCGCGCTCGACGCGATCGCCCTGGCGAAGTCGATTGCCGGCCGAGTGCCTCCGCCGCAAGCGAAGGCTATCCAAGACAGACTGAAGAACTTGGATGTGCGAGTCATCGCGATCGGTACGGTGCCTCATCGGATGATCTTCGACAAAGAGCGAATCGCCGTTCAAGCTGGCAAGGCGGTCGAATTCCGTTTCTCCAACACCGACAACATGCCACATAACTTCGCCATCACGCTTCCTGGCGCCTTGGAAGAAGTTGGCGCGTTGGCCGAAGCGACGGCGAGAACGCCCGATGCGATGGCTCGACAGTACATTCCCGAGAGCGACAAGATTATCGCCGCAAGTCGTCTGTTGCAGGGCGGCGAAACTGAGTCACTCACGTTCGAAGCGCCGTCGGCGCCTGGTGTTTATCCCTACGTCTGCACCTATCCGGGACACTGGAGACGCATGTACGGCGCCCTCTATGTCGTCGCCAACCTTGAGGGTTATCTTGCCAATCCTGTCGCCTATCTTGCAGCCAATCCACTGCCGTTGCGAGATGAGTTGTTGAAGTTCAACGCTCGCAACACGGAATGGAAATTCGATACCCTCGCCTCTTCCATCAAGCCGCTCGCCGAGGGTCGCAACTTCGATGTGGGCAAGAACATCTTTAAGGTCGGCAACTGTGTCGCCTGCCACAAGATCAATGACGAAGGGCAGGCAATCGGTCCCGATCTAACCAAACTCGAGGAGAAGAAGGCAACGCCGGAACACATCCTGCTGTCATTGCTCGAGCCGTCGAAAGACATCGATGAGAAGTTTCAATCCCATTCGTTCCTGCTCGACTCGGGCAAACAGATAACGGGAATGATTGTTGAGGACGCGCCGACTCAGATCAAAGTCATGATCGATCCGCTCGGCAAAGCCGAACCCGTGACAATTGCAAAGGACGCCATCGAAGAGCAGAAGAAGTCAACCGTCTCCATCATGCCGGAGGGCCTTGCCAATCGGCTCTCTCGTGAAGAGATTCTTGACCTGATCGCCTACATTTATGCCAAGGGCGACATGAAGCACAAATTGTTCGAGGACCACGAGCACAAACATTAGAGCAACGACTCGTGCTACTCGTGGGGGTCCCAGCCTTTTTTGATGTTGGCTTCTTTGAGTGAATCCCACATCGAATTGATTTGTTCTTCCGAGTTGGAAACGCGGACATCGCGTTGAAGGGGGACTTTGCGGTTGGGGCTGAAGTCGGTGTAGTGAATCACGAAAGCGGGGAAGTCCTCGCTCTCGGTCTCTTTGTTGGTCTTCCAGAGCAGGAATTTTCGCACCATCGTCGCGCCCTTGAGCTGCTTGGTGAAGACCTCGCGGCGAAGGATTTCACTCTTGGCCAGCGCCAATTGGGCGGCGTCCATGCTGGACATGGCCACCTCGACGCGATTCGCAACTTGGGCGATGCACGCGTCATCCACGTGGTACGCCTTGTCTTCGCGAATGCGAACGAATTGAGGTGAGATGACGCTCGCCAGCGGCAGGCGACGGAGAATATCGTACTTCTCCTCGGCCTTATTCCAACTAACAACCATTCGATTGACCGGTCCGCCGCGCGTGGTTTGTGAGATCAGGTCGAGACAACTGACCTCCACCACCCACTCGGGCCGCACCATTTGGTAGGCGACGTGATCCGAGTTCACCTCGGTGTAATCGCTGTCGACGATCATATCCTTGAGATCAGAGAGCATGTCGCGGCGTTGGTCATCAGAGAACCCGCCGCCGACTTTGCACAGTAGATGCAGGCTGCCATCGCTCCGCACCACGGCGGTCAGCAAATCGTGAAGCATGCCTTGGCGTTCGTCAACCGATTCGGTGAAGCCGACGACGACCAAGTCGAGCGAGTGTTGCGGCTTGACTTTGAACAGCCCGGCCAAGTCGCTGCGAACGACCAGCCCTTCCGCGCCTTCGTCTTCAACCCATTTTTCGAATAGTGAGTGCACTGCATCCGCGTCCGCCGCCCGCGTTGCCTGTACTGGATGAACGCGATCTCCGCCCGCGAATACTCGCTCAACGTGCGACCAGCGTTCGTCGAATGAATCTTGCAACAAGACCCCGTCCAACGAGATGATGTCGAACACAGCGAATCGCAGTCGATCCAGGTCACTCAACTCATTCGGCTGCCGCGCGGCGCTAACAACATCGTGGACGCGGGGCCGGCCGCCATCGATTCGGTCAGCGTACAGTTCGCCAGCCACAAGGGCTTCATCGACGCCGGCCTTGTTGAGCGCCGCGACCGCTTCCTCTTGCCAAGGCATGCCGATGCGGACCGTGCCGCCCGGGTTAATCGTGATGGCTTCTCCGTCTCGAAATGCGAATACCGTAAACTCGCCGTCGATCTTTCGGCTCACATGGTATTCGGCCGTCGGCAACTTGCGGCGAATGTCCTCTTTGGCTAGCGGATACATCCGCAAACCGGCCAATCGCCGATAGTCTTGCACTTGCGGCTGCAAGCTTGAATCCATGAGCGCTGTCGCCGGAGCTACGCCGTAGGGACCTAACTTGATCTCAACCCGCGACGTATCGAGAACTCGAGGTGCATTCATAGCTAATCTGGGGTGATTTGGATGGTTGGTGGTGACGGCCAAATGGGCCACGAGCTAGCCGTTCTTCTTCTTTGCGGCTTTCTTCTTCGCAGCCTTCTTCTTAACAGCCTTCTTCTTAACAGCCTTCTTCTTCGCGACTTTCTTGGGGGTCTCTTTCGACGGCGCGTCTTTCTTGGCCGCCTTTTTCTTGGCCGACGGCTCCTGTTTCTCGTCCTTCTTCTCCTCCGCAGCAGCTTCCGCGTCAACTGTCGGCTTGGCCTCAATCGGGGCCGGCGCTTTGAGTTCCATGTTGGAGAGGTGCAGTACGAGGCAATACTTGTCGCCGTCGGTGCGGCCCTCGAGGAACCCGCGGTGCGGACTGGAGCCACGGCGAAGGATTAGCGGTTGGTTCGATTTCGGACCGCCGCCGACCAGCATCAAACTATCCTGCTCTTCCAATTCCTTGGCCATGCCGTAAAGAAAGTCATAGGTCAGGCCATTGACGTGAACGAGCTGCTGTTTGCTCACAAAAACAAAACGTCTGTAGGCCTCGCGTTTCTTGATCAGGATGCCCGACCATTTCAGCGGCGTCTCGCTGGCGACGTTGGGAGGGGCTAGTTTTCTCGCGCGGCGTTCTCGCTGCGTCCCATCCGGGTTGCGGACGATTGCCCAGCGACTGATCTTGTGAACGATCTGTCGATCCTGGTCGATATAGATGCGGGAAACTTCACGCAAGAAGGAGCCGGTTGACTCGGGGTCAACTTCCGGGTCCGACTGCATGATGGCCTCGCCAGCTTGCTCTAGGCTGCCGTATTCCGCAAGCAGAGAGTCGATGTCCAGGTCGACCGACGACTTGAGGATCGCGCATTGGTCACCTGCCGCGAATGCGAGTCGAGCCAGCGAACCTTCTTTGTGGCACGGACGTGTTCGGTGCTGACCATCGCATCGCGGCCAACAGAGTTGCACAGGTTGATCTCACCCAATGGTCCATCTCCCGTTCGTACCTGTTTGTTTGTCCAGCTCGCACGCGCCGCCGCAAAGAACCTAAATCATGTCGAAGTCCATCATGTCGCCGCCCGAGTCCGCCTCGTCGTCCGCCTCATCCGCAGCGGCTGCTGTCTGTTGCAAACCAACGAATTCGAGTTGCACTCGAGTGCCGACGAGCATGAAGACGTCTTGGCCTTCACTCATCAGCAGGAACGCAGCGTCCGACTCGAGACCGCCCCGGTAACTGAAAGCAAATCGAAAGATCGAACCTGATTTCAGCTTTTCAAGCAGTTCTTCCGCGCCGTTGTCCGGATCCATCTGATAGACGATGCGAATGTCATGGTCCATGAACTCATCGATCGTGACCTCTTCGTCCAGAGGGTTTGGGGCGCCAAAGGACGACTTGACGGGCTCGATCTCGTTGCCCTCGATATCGACGGGCGTGAGATCGCCCTTGTTGCACCAGAGCCCATCCGTGGAGATGTAGGCCAGAGCGGTTCCGCCGCGCCCAACGACTGTCTGTCCATCGCCGGAAAGTGTCGCCAACTCGCAGCCCCGCTTCTTGTCGTCAAGGACTTCGAGTTCTTTGAAGCCGTAGAGTTTGGCGCGATCGACTTTGTTCATCTGGAAGGAGATCTCCTTGCCAGCAAACTGAAGTACCAGTGGTTTTGCCATCACATTCGTCCTAGTGAGTACGTCCTAGAAGATGTTTGAAGAAGATGTGCGTCGAGGCAATTCTAGCGGCAAACGAACGCTATGTTCTGGCTGCTCCTTGAGCGCCCCCATGTTGCTTACCGCATTGCTCGCAACGACTTCCTGGAACCGGGCCGTCGAGTTTCCGCCAGGTGTGGTCGCAGATGCCGCTAGGCCGTTTCTCTTCCAGGCCGCATTTTCGACACACCCCGGGAGGAAACCTGCCGAACATTTCATCAAACTGATGTTCGCAACCGTTGTCTAGCCGCTTGGCGTTGTCCTCGCCTCGCTTTTTCTCAAGTTCTTCTTTTTGCGCCTGCATTTCCGCTGTTTCTCGTCCAGCTTTCCAATCCTCGCCCATCGATGCGAAGGCCTGGATCACACGCCAGCCAAGATATCCAAGGATCGCAATCACACCGAGAATGGCGATGATCCATAGAAAAGTCTGCTTCATCAAATCACTTTCTTGTTCGCGTCCGTTATCAAACCCAAGTTATTTCAATTCTCTTTGGACTGTTCAGCCCATCTTCATCAGTCGCCGCAACGAGGCCAGGTCAGTCTTGATTGCCGCCAAATTCTGCTCAACGCCGCCCTTCGGCAGATACTCAACGTGCAGCGATAGTAGGCCGCCATAGTTCGACTTAGCAAGTTGGCGAAAAAAGGCTGAGTCGACAAGCCCCGTTCCAAGAGGCACGTTCCGCGGTCGGCGACGATCCAGATCCCACAAAAAATCCTTGACGTAGATAGCGCCCAGGTGCGGCTGGATACGGCGGTAATGGAGCGGCCACGCCAGACCGCCCTCTACGGTCGCGTGCCGAATATCAAATGCCACGCCGATCTGCTTGGGATCAATTCCAGTCAGCAATTCCGCTAAGTCCCAAACAGCCGCGCCCACGTTGGCTGACCCGGAATGGTTCTGGTAGACGGCTTGCAGGCCAAGTTCCGCGTTGAAGGCCGCCAAGTCGCGAATGACCGGCCGATACTCTTCCAACTGAGCAAGCAGGGAGCCTTGCTTCGCATAACGGTAGTACCGCATCCGATATCGTTTTACGCCCAGCTTCGCTGCCGTCTTCAACACGCGCCGGCTGAGCTCGTCATCGCTTCGATTGACGTCGCTCGCCATCACGGAAATGACCAGTCCGTGTTTTGCCAGCGCTGCGACCAACTTGGGAAGTTGCTCCTCGACCTGTTCAGGCTCAACATGCCCGCCCTTGCGAACCGTCGCCTCAATCCCGTCAAACCCCAGTTTGGCGATCTCCTCCGCCAAACGCTCGTAGCTGAGTGACTGAAGGAACTTGATGAAGGCGCAGATCTTTGGCTTCGTCCCGCTCTCTGCGGATTCAAGCTGAGCGAGAGGCATTGAGGCCGCCGCGATCGCAGCGCCTCCGACGAATGAGCGGCGACTGAGCTGAACAGAGTTAGTAGCGTTAGGAGACATGAATCACTCAAACTCGCTGGAGGTGGCGTTTGTCACGTTCAGGCAGTTTATACGAATCTGTACGCGTGTCGAAATCGGCCCTGGTCATAGGCGCCGAGCGGTGAGATGGAATCTCCACTCGATCAGTGCGCGAGCAAGCACAAGAGGACAGCGAGTCCTGGTCGCAAATCCTGGTCGCAAATGCCGCGCCAGCCGAACCGTTCTCCTCGCACATCGCCCATTTAGCGAACACCAGCTCGGGTTCGCCTCAGCTGATGACGTCCCACTGCGTCTGCGGCCCTTTTGCGCGGTGGCGTTAGTCCATCGCGCGTCGCGTTTCGGCATCGTTGTGGCCTGGACGCCTCATCGCAGCCGATCGCGAGCAACTGCCCAGAACAAGGCGGAATACGTTGCCCACTAGGAGTTTACGGCCGTTCATGGTTTGATCGCAACGATGAAAGGCCCGCTGTTTGCGATTCACTAGGAATCGCTCATAGCAACCCACACAGCGATCGGAGGGCCCAATGCCCGATGGCAAGAAGACGCGAGTAGGCTCAATCGCCTTGGTAGTATGCGTTTGCATTCTGTACAGCCGCCCCAGCGAGGCACTGGCAGGCCCGCCGGGCCAGGTCGTCGTGGTCGAAATCCAGGACGGCCGGCAACAGTCCGGAGCACTCGACGCACGCACCGATAGCTCGCATCTCTGGTTGCAGGCACGATCTGACTCGATTGCATTGAGTTTTTCAGTGCCCTGGAAGAACGTAGTCCGCGGGCGAGTCAACGGTGTGTGGCTCAGTCGCGACAAGCTTCAAGCAGAGCTCAGAACGGCCGAAGCTGGCCCCCTGGTTTCGTACTTCGATTTGGTCGAGAGTAGCGACACGCCACAAATGAACACGCACTCCGTCTCAGGCGATACGTCGCCTCAGCGGCGAGCGAAAGCAACCCACATCGAGCTGTACGCTTCAACGGCCAACTGGGACGCGGATGTGCCGAGGGACGGCGTCGCTGTCGGCCTATCTGTGCGCGACGAGCACAACGAGTCGCTTGAGATTCCCGGCGTGTTGCGAGCAGAGCTTTGGGGAACGTTTCGACCCGCCCCAAACCGCACGGAACAATGGAAACGCATTGGCTATTGGACGCGGACGATTGACGCCTCGGATTTTGAGCATGGTGAAGCGACGGTGAAACTGCCCTATCCTGGAAAGAACCCAGAGCTTGTTTCCGGCTACGGAGTCGAGGCCATCCTAGCGGTGTCGTTTCAACCTCGACGGCAGGGGGCGCTGAACGCGTCGCAGTCGATTCGCTTACGGCCATACGAACGTTTGCGGGACCGCCTGGAGGTTGAATCCGGCCACCGATTCCTGCGTCGCGAACGAACTCGCTAATCGAGGCGCCGACTCGGCCTTCTTCGGAACCAGATTCCCGACACAGCCGCGACAACAAGCAGCGCGATCAGCGCCATGCAGATCGGCCGTGTGAGAAACGGCGTGAAGTCGCCCTTCGTGTGCATCAATCCGGCTCGCAGCCTCTCTTCGAGCAGAGGGCCCAAGATCAGCCCCAAGATCAACGGCGCGGTTGGGGCTCTGAACCGATCGAGAAAGTAGCCGAGTATCCCGAAGGCAAACATCACGTAAACGTCGAAGAGGCTGTTTCGAAGAGCGTAGGCGCCGACAACAGAAAACAGAAGCACACCTGTCAGCACGAAGCGACGGGGGGCCTTGGTCACGAACCCAAAGGCGTATATTCCGAGTAGACCAGCCGGAACGAGCAGCAACTGAGTCAACATGGCGATGACGAACAGCGCTCTCATCTGTTCGCCACTCTGTTCGAAAATTGTGGGCCCCGGCCGGATGTCGAAGGTAATAAACGCGCTCACGACGATGGCGGTCACGGCGTCGCCGGGGACGCCAAAGATCAGGGCGGGTATCCAGGCCCCGGCGACTGCCGCATTGTTGGCGCTTGTGGGGGCGATTACGCCG
Source organism: uncultured Pirellulaceae bacterium (assembly GCA_964635375.1). Classification (GTDB taxonomy): domain Bacteria; phylum Planctomycetota; class Planctomycetia; order Pirellulales; family Pirellulaceae; genus CAZMNY01. The sequence continues at coordinate 36,686 of CAZWOU010000034.1, forward strand.
TCCGGTTCCCCGTCGCCAAAACGGTGCCCGCGAGGCGAGGTGCGTTGGGCGAGTCCATAAGCGGCCCAAGCGGCAATGTCGGCGCCGGCGCCCGGCAAAGCTCCGATGAATGCGCCCAGCACGGATGACTGCATAAACATCCCAAATCGCTTGCGGATCGTTGTCAACGCCTCGCCGATCGCCAGGCGGAAGCGAGGCTGTTTCTCGGAGCCGGCCTCGACGCCCTCGCGAATGTTTCGCATCACTTCGGCGAATCCGAACAGACCGATCATGACCGGAATAAAGTGCAATCCGCCTTGAAGCTCGTTGCGAAGACTCTCCGGCAGCCAATGGACATGGAGAAAGACGAAACGCTGTGCGCCTGTGAAGTCGATCCCGATCGTCGAGATCAAGATTCCCATCGCCGCGGTCAGCACGCCCAGAAGAACTCGTCCGCGCGAGACCAGCGCGGCCAAACTGAGGCCCAGGACCGCGAGCCAAAAGTTCTCGAAGTCGGAGAATCTCAGCGCGAAGCGAGCCACTTGCGGGGCCAACAGGGCGAGCAGAATGACGCCCACCAAACCGCCGAGACTGGAGCAGAATAGGTCGATCGTGAGGGCCAAACCGCCGTGGCCTTGTTTGGCCATTTCATGGCTGTCCAGCGTGGCGGCCGCGGAAGCCGGAGTGCCGGGAATCCGAAACAGAGTTGCAGGAATATCTCCCGCAAAGATCGCAGTGAAGCTGACTCCAATGATCATCGCCAAGGCGGCGATGGGATCGCCCAACTGGTAACTGAATGGAACGATCAGCGCGACTGCCATCGTCGCCGTCAAACCTGGGGTCGAGCCGACAAAGACGCCAAACACCATACCCAAAGCCCATGGAACAAGCACCGCTGGCCGCAGTATTTCCGTCAGTTCCATCACGGCAACCCTTCAACTCCCACCGTTTGTTCCATCACCTTCTTCAGAAAATAAGTCGTTCAGCCCCGTCGCATCTGGGGAGGAAAAGGACATCTCCGAAGCCCTCGCCTCAAACAGCGGGTCCAACGAATTGACACCATTGACTAGGCGCTGACAAGCCAGAAGCTGGACACGTTGAGCTAACACGATGAGCTAAGACAGCCAATTCTCCAACAGGCCCTCGGGCAACTGGACTTCGAAGATTCTCGTGAAGACCATTTTCGCAAACACGACAAGCCCTACGGAGAACGCGAGGGCGATCAAGAATCGCGTCTTGAGCATATACAGCAGGGCTGTGCAGCCAAGAATCGAGGCGACTGAGAAACCAATCCATGAAAGGGCGGGCAAGTAGATCAGCATGCCGCCCACCAAACTCCACATCACTAGATCGTTTGAGCTGGATTGACCGCTTGCGATCACGTGCGAGTCGCGGAATTGCGACCAAGCAACAGCGAGTCCGCCGAGCATGAGCAGCAGTCCCATCGCCGCCGGGAGAAACTCAGGTCCCGGGTCGCCGCGAAGGTTAGCGCCGATGCGCTGCGTCTGAAACGCGCAGACCAGAAAGAAGAGACCAGCGAGACCGATGGCGGTTGGAAAGCCGAAACGCCGGAACCCTTCGGTCCCCAAGGGGCTAATTCGTCTTTCCATAAGCCGCCTCGATTACGTCTTTCCACTGCTCGTCTTGGCCGGCCAGGAAATCGCGAAAGGCGTCACCCGACCGAATTGTGAGGCCAAAGTCGTTCGTCTTCATGAACTTGGCGAAATCATCGGACTGGGCAATCTCCAAGCACTCCTGTCGCAGACGATCCACAATCTTGGCCGGGGTCGCTTTGGGAACCGCAAAGCCTCTCCAGCCCACGACGACGCAATCGACTCCCGATTCCTTGCATGTCGGAATGTCAGGGTAACCCGGCAAACGCTGCTCTGCCATCACCGCGAGGACGCGAAGTTGCCCGTTCTCGATCTGCGCCGTCGCTTCCGGAACACTACAACAAACTGAGTCGATGTGGCCGCCGAGAAGCTCTTGGAGCGAAGGGGCGGCGCCGTTCTTCGGTATCCAGGCGATCGCGTCGGTCGGCAGCATGGCGGATCGCAACAGGGCCGCTCGAGCCAAATCCCAGGCGCCTCCTACCGCTGTCCCCGACATGCTTATTTCGCCGGGCCGAGTTTTGGCGTCGGCGAGGAACTCTTGAAGAGAACTCCATTTTGCATCTTGTTGAACCAGAATGGCGGCCGCATCCGCGTTGACTTGAAGCAGCGGGGCATAGTCGTCATAAGTGGGGCCGTGGATGCCCATGTGCCGCATTGTCGATAGTTCGAATGTGATCGTCGTGATCGTGTGGCCATCCGCTCGTGCTCGAGCGCCCTCGTTGTGCCCTGTTGCTCCGCCGCCGCCAGTTCGGTTGACCACTACACACGGCTTGCCCAGTTTCTTCTCCAAGGCCTCCGCCCAATACCTGGAAACTCGATCGGTTCCGCCACCCGGCGACCAAGGGCAAATGATCTTCATCTGCCGACGCGGAAACGTCTCGTCATCCGAACGGGAACCGGGTGCGCCGCCACACCCTGGTAGACAGAACATCCACATCGCAAGAATCGCAACTCGCCACGAACAAGCGCGCCACGAAGGGAACTCTTGATTACTCAATCCCATTAGTCAACCGATCCAACAACTCAGAAAGGTCTACTCGACGCCAGCCTCAACCGCAACGGACTCTTTCTCGTAGGCAACGACGAAAGTGCACATTCCAATGGAGAGTTTGTCGCCCGGCTCTAAGATGGCCGTGTCGATCTGTCGGTTGTTCACGAAGGTCCCATGTTTCGAGCCCAAGTCTTTGACGACAAGCCGTCCGTCCTCGAAGTCAATGACGCAGTGGTGACGACTGACCCAACGATCGTCTAGTGTCCACTGTAGGTCGCGGCTGCGCCCAACGGTAACCGGGAACCCATCCAACTGGACGGGGACAGGCTCATCACAATCATCAAGTCCAATCAGTTTGGCTCTCATGGGCATTAATGTAAACCGATAGGGTTGAAGCCGTCGGGCCAAGAAGCAATGGGGCCGAGGAGCGGCGGGTAGCTTGAACTTACTGTGGCAAGACTCTTGGGTAGCAATCTGGGTGGGAATGAGTGGGCGGGATGGGCGCAGGGCGGAGCGTGGGTTGGTGAGGGTCAAAATAAGGCCCCATTGACGCAAAGTCAACCCCTTCCGGGGGGGTGCGGGAGGTTTAACGCTTGCCCGCCAGGGGAACCAACCAGAGGGTGTTGGATGAGTCGTTTGCAACCGAGGGGGCCTGCTGTTCTGTGGGCCGACGCGAGGCGACATTGGAGCGGTGGCGGATTTCGTCATAGAATGAGACGAGTGGGACTTATTTATGGCCATTCAGCCCTCGGGCGATGCCTAAACGGAGTGGGAAGATGATTGCAGGACGAGAGGCGAGAAGATCGGGAATTGGCCGCCTCCGCCATTTTCTGGCGATATTCCTTGTGCTCAGCAGCGCATCAATGGCCTCGGCCCAAGCCGACGCCAACGCTCAAACCGACAGCCATGCTCAAACCGCCGACCAGATCGCCGAGGGCGAACTGTGGAATGCCATGGAGCGGCTAGGCGATGACCGGTTCAACGTCAGGCAACAGGCCATGGAAACGCTCTGGCGAGCTGGCGAGACGGCCCGGCCAATGCTGGAGAAGGCGGCTCAAAGCGACGACCGCGAGACCGCCTCCAGAGCGTTGGCGGTGCTCCATCGATTTGCCTTTGGCTTGTACGTCGACACGCCGCCCGAAACGGCTCAGTGGATCAATTCCTATCGCTTCGGCGACTTCATGGAGAAGCGCGCCGTACTCGATCGCTTACGCGAGCGAGGCCAGGTCGCTCGGTTGGTGCAACTGGTAGCGGCTGAATCGGACGAATCACTGCGTCTGAAGCTCTCCCGGTTGATCGTCGCCGACATTCAGAAGTATACCTCTCAACTGCGTTTAGAAGGCGCCGAGAAGGAATGGGACGCGTTGCTTCGTCTCGGCGCCAGTAGCGATGACGGAATGAGACATTACGCTGCTTTCCTTGTTCTCACCAATCGCTCGGAAGACAAGTTGCGTCAACTTCGCAATGACTTGACCCAGTCTAAGAGCGCCGCAACCGCTCGGCAAATCGTCTGGATTCACCGTGCCAAGGGCGACCTCGTGTCAGCTCAAGCAATCGCCCGAGCCCATCGACAAATCGCGATGGAGCAGGAACTGGCTTACGAGTCGCGTGACTGGGAAGCGGTTGAGCGATTGATTCGGCATCCCGGAGCGGGCAAGATCAATCACGCCACCGACATCCAGTCGCTTGGCTTCGAGGCGGCGAGCCAGCGGCTTCAAGATGAGGAAGAGCGGTTTGTCCGCACGATGACAACGATTAGCGATATGGCGTCAAGCCGAAAGGGCTCTCTGTTCTTTGCCGCCGAAGCGATGCTCATCAATGGGTACGTAGAGGATGGAATCGCATTGGTTACAGAGACGAGCCAGCTTGAGGGGTTTCGGCTTCTCGTTCGCCAGGGCAAGTACAAGCGAGCGTTTGATCTTGTCGGACTGAGCTTGGACAAGAAGGAACGAGATGGTTGGTTCGCGACAACGATCAAGGAGTCGACAAAGGCTGGGCCCGATCGCGATGTCAAGTTTGACCTCTTGAACCACACCTGTCGGGCGATGAATGCTGTTGGAATGAGTGCGGAGATGCTCGAACGTCTAGAGCAAATTGCGGTCGCCGCGAGGGAAGACAAGTCTCGCCACGAGCGCCTGATCAGCCTGACTGAATTAGCCAACGAGACCGGTCATCGCGACGCAGCTCGACGGTTCGCGTCCGACGCCATCCTCGGTGGTCGTTCGGCTCAAACCCTGGGCGTCTTGTTCGGAAACAACGCAACTGAGGCTGTTGCATGTTGGCGATATTTGGATGTCGAGGCGAAGTCGCTTGAGAAAGTCGAGCGATTCTTGCGGCTTGAGGCGATCCTTACGCCCAGTACGGGGCAAACATTTAGCGCTGATCAATTGAACGATCTGTCGCAACGCTGGAAGAACGCCTACCCCCGCGACAGCCCGGCCAAGAAAGCCAGTTGGTTCAGGGCGCTTGCCGAGATTCAGCTAATCCACGGCGCGGAAGACAAAGCCGTTGAGACTCTGGACGAGGTGGCCGAGAATTCCAGCGAGGCCGCGATGCGGTCAGCCGAGCTCAAATTCGCCAAGCAGGATTATCAAGCGGCCGAGCAGGCGTTTTCGCTCGTACTCAAACTCAAGCCCAATGATACTTCAGCACTGTACTTGCGAGGCTGGGTCAAGCAGAAGCTCGGTCAAGCGGCCGAGGGGCAGGCGGAAATAGATCGAGCTCGGCTCATGCCTCTGGCGGTTGTCGCTGAAATAAGCCAACTGGCGGAGAGCCTCAAGCGGAACGGGTTGGCGGACGAAGCGGTGGGCGAGTTCCGTCGCGTGCTGCGGTTGGGCGAATTCAAAAGTTGGGCTGTGAATAACGCCGCCAAGCAGATTGGCAACACGATCAGCGGCCACGACCGCGGTCAGGCGGCTCAGCAATGGCAAAGGCTGCTGTTCAGCGGTTTCAAGCGAGACTCGAGATTCACTGCCATCGAAGGCTATCTTCAGCTCTCCCACCTTGTCCACAAGACGCGGGCCCGCGGCCTCTTGGATCAAGGTCAGCCATTTGAAGCGTCGCGTGAGATACTGGCAGCTTTGGCCGCCATACCGAACGACATTTCTCTCGCGGAGGATCTGGTCCCGCTGATGGACGAACTTGGACTGAAGAACGAAGCCAACCTGTTGTTTGATCAGGTGTACTTCGCGAACAAGAAGATTCTTGGCGATTTTCCGCAGAGCCCAATGCACTTGAATAATCTGGCTTGGGTCTCGGCTCGCTGCGATCGACGACTCGAGGACGCGCTGCCTTTGGCCAGGAAGGCAAATGAACTTCGTCCCCAGACCGCGTCGTATCTCGACACGCTTGGCGAGGTGTTGTTCCGAATGGGGCGCCGGGAGGAAGCCATCGCTTGCGCGGAAAAATGCGTCAAGCTGAGTCCGCAAAGCAGCTTCTATCGCGAACAGCTTGAACGATTTCGCGACTCGAACCCGTAGAGCCGCCAAATTCTTGTGATCTCTGCTAAGCCGAGCCGAAGGCAAACTGTCGTTCAACCGGCGTCCGCTTTCCCGCTCGCGAATCGACACAAAAAACGGTTCAGCTGTTACAATGTGCCGCTTCATTTGCGATGTTCAATCACACATTTGCGGCTCAGTCGTTGTGACTTGCCGGGAGAGTTGCAGCCTCTCGCCATTTCCGCCGTGACAGACCTCCGCCCGGAGCCCCGCCATGATTATCGGCGTACCACAGGAAGTAAAAGTTGACGAGTACCGAGTCGCCATGTTGCCGGTGGGCGTGGAGGAATTAGTCGCCCAAGGACACCGCGTGATCATGCAAGCCGAAGCCGGTTTAGGGTCCGGCCTGCGCGATGAAGACTATCTCGCCGCAGGGGCTGAACTGGCTGCGACGGGTGCGGATGTGTTTGCGGCTGCCGACTTGATCGTCAAAGTCAAAGAGCCTCAACCAGAGGAATGGCCGCTCATTCGGCCAGGGCAATTGCTGTTCACCTATTTTCACTTTGCCGCAAGTCGCGAGTTGACCGAGGCCATGCTGGGGACCGGCGCGACGTGCATTGCCTACGAAACGCTGGAGGATCAGCGCGGGCAGCTCGCTCTACTGACGCCGATGAGCGAAGTCGCCGGGCGGATGAGTGTTCAGGAGGGCGCCAAATACCTGGAGCGTCCGCAGATGGGGCGAGGCATTCTGTTGGGTGGCGTCCCCGGCGTGGCACCGGCCCATATCACGATCCTTGGCGGGGGAGTCGTCGGCGCCAATGCAGCTCGAATCGCCAGCGGCTTCCAAGCCGACGTCACCATTCTGGACATCAACCTGGATCGCCTACGATATTTGGACGAGATCATGCCAGCCAACGTTAACGTCCTGTTTAGCGATCGGCATACGATCCGAAGCGAATTACCGCTGGCCGACTTGGTCATCGGCGCCGTCTTGATCCCGGGCGCACGGGCGCCGCGGCTGATCCGACGCCAGCACCTCAAGCTGATGAAACCTGGCAGCGTGATAATCGACGTTGCCATCGATCAAGGCGGCTGTTTCGAGACGAGCCGGCCGACGACCCATGGCGAACCGACTTACATTGAAGAGGAAGTGGTGCACTACTGCGTGACGAATATGCCAGGCGCCGTTGGACGAACAAGCACCTACGCACTCTGTAACGTCACTCTGCCGTGGGTCACTCAAATCGCCAATCGAGGATTTGAGCAGGCGGCCGCCTCGTTGACTGAGATTGCCACCGCCGTCAACATCCATCGAGGCGAGGTCACAAACCGCCCGGTTGCCGAGACGTTCGATTTGCCCTACAAAAACTCGTTTGGCTAGTGCAGCCCCAAACGTCATGAACGAGGATCGCGATGAGCGAAACGGCCCGAGTTGGAATTATTATGGGCAGCGACAGCGATTGGCCCAAGATCTACGCTGCCGCCGATGCGTTGGATGAATTCGGCGTGAGCTATGAGGTCCAAGTGATGAGTGCGCACCGGACGCCTGGCTTAGTTTCCGATTACGCCTCGACAGCCATTGACCGCGGGCTTCAAGTGATCATCGCGGCAGCTGGCGGCGCAGCCCACCTGGCTGGCGTCGTGGCGGCTCACACCACGCTGCCCGTTATCGGACTTCCCGTCCCAACACCCGACCTGGGCGGATTGGACTCGCTGTTGTCGACAGTTCAAATGCCCGGCGATGTCCCTGTCGCCAGCATGGCCGTCGGAATGGGCGGACCTCGCAACTCAGGACTCTTCGCGGTCCAAATCCTGGCCACCGCCGATCCAGACCTGCGAGACAAGTTAAACCAGTTCAAGTCGGCTCTGGTCGATAAGATTATCGCCAAGAACGAACGATTAGACGTCAATTGTCGATCCAAGTGACAGCCTGACAATTGACTGCCGTCTTCCTGCGGCGCAATTGACCCGAAGCGAGACAATGCTTCAAAGTCAATGCTTCAAAGTCATCGCCTTAATCGAGCTCGGGACTATTCGATCCGCTTTCGCGCTTGTGCAAGTACAGCTTGATCGGCACCTCGCCAAAGCCCAATTGGTCGCGGAACACGCCCATCAGGTAACGCCGATACTCGGCAGGGAAGGCCTTGGGGTTGTTGCACATCAAGACGAGGGTTGGCGGCTGAACGGCGACTTGGGTCGCGAAGTAGATCTTCGGTCGCCGCTGCTGCATCATCGGCGGCGGGTGATGCTCCAAAGCGCTTTGCACAAGTCGATTGAGATCGCTCGTCGCGACTCGTTCGCGACCTTGTTTGTACAACATTTGCGAATGGTTGAGCAGAGCCTTCATGTTCTTACCAGTCTGCCCGGTAATGAAGGCGATCGGCGTGTGCCACATCGTGCGAAACGTGTCGCGTAGATAAGTGACCCATTTCTCGGTCGGCATTTGACCGGCCAATTCGTCCCACTTGTTGACGACGAAGATGCACGGTTTGTAATTATCGGCAATGTACTTGCAAAGTTGTTTGTCCACTTTGCTGATCCGTTGAGTCGCATCGAAGAACATCAGCACGACATCGGCTCGACGGATGCTTCGCTTGGCTCGGTGGGTTCCGTAGAAATCGACGTCCGTCTTAACGCTCTTTCCTTTTCTCAGGCCGGGCGTATCTATCGCGATGAAGACTTTTCCGTCGAGTTCAAATCGAACGTCGACGCTGTCCCTGGTCGTTCCG
>CAZWOU010000035.1:0-45152 GCA_964635375.1 uncultured Pirellulaceae bacterium
GCTGACCCTGGCGCTCCTGGTGCTGACCCTGGCGCGCCCCGAAACTAATTTGCGTTTGGCTCTCCGTAATCAAAGACGGAATCACCGCGTCGCTGACGTGGTGATTCCGAGCCCCTATCCCTCATGACTCGCCAACTCACATGGGCACAGAAGAAATCCAAGCATCCTTGGCCTCGCTGCAACGCGAAGTCGAAAGCCTCGATGCCGCCGATAGTGCGACTCGCGAGCGTCTCACGCAATTGATCGCGGATGTCCAGAAGCAGCTTGACTCCGACGACGAGAACGAGCCCGCAGGCTCGACTTCAGACCATGTGGCCAGTCTTATTGAGCAGTTTGAGGTTGAACATCCGCGGATCACGGAGACGTTGAACCGTATCCTAACGATCCTTGGCGAATCGGGAATTTAGTTGCGGAAGCGTTGATCAGGTCCAGTCTAGCCCGCCCTGCAGCGCGTTTAGATTGAGGCAACCGTCTTCGGTTACGATCACCATATCTTCGACTCGGACGCCTCCGATGGATCGCGAGTAGAGACCAGGTTCGATGGTGAGCGCGTCCCCAGCCACGAGTTCTGGGCCGCCCCGGTCGAGCAAGGGGGGCTCATGCACATCCAGCCCGATGCCGTGCCCCGTGCCGTGGGTCATGGCGGTGTAGTCGTCGCTGTCATCATCGCCTGGCAATCCCATTTGAAATCCTCGGCTACGAATAACAGCGGCCGTCGCCTCATGGACTGCTTGTCCGCTCACGCCTGCTCGCGTTGCCCCGATGGCGGCTTCTTTGGCGGCGAGCACGGCGGAATGCATCTCGGCTAGTCGCGACGGCACCTGGCCATGAACCACCGTTCGCGTGCAATCGCCATTGTAGAGCGTGCTTCGGTTCTGAGGAAAGATATCCACGATGACAGGCTGCTCGGTGCGCAACAGACCGGAACCATAATTGTGGCAATCGGCGCCGACAGGGCCGCAGGCAACGATGGCGGTGGGATTCGAGTAACCGCGTTCGAGCAACCAGACGTCAATCGCGGCCCGAAGACCTTCGGCGGTCATGGATTCGCCAGCGGACTGCAGAATCCCCTCGGCGTCCGCCTGGGCGTTGGCGACAAGACGGCAAGCCATTTCCATCGCGCCCTCTGTCGTCGCCTGAGCTTCCCTAAGCAGCTCAATCTCCTCTTCGCTCTTGGATCGCCGATCGACGACGCCCAATTCAGAATCACAGTCGACCTGAATGCCCGCGAGCCGTAGTTGATCGGCGTAGATCAGCGGCAACGAGCGGTCGGCGACGACCCGCTTGGCTCCAGAGCGGCGGACGCACTCCGCCACGGCCTGCGCCGTCGCGGTTTCTCGATCTCCGGAGAGCCCTGAGGCGGGCGCAAAGTCGGCAGGACAATGCACGTCGTCGACGTTGGCCGATTGTTTGGCTCGCTGCATCTCGATGTCGCGAAGAATCAGGACGCTGCGAACGGAACCATCCGCTTGGGGCAGCGAAATCCAAGCGGTTGGATCTCCGACCAAGAATCGTATGCGGTGATAGAGGCCGCGATTCGTGGAGGGAATGCCAGCCATCACAGTTGCCGTGTTGGTCATCGGAGAATCCTTGAGTATGGTCTGCTGTTTGTAGGTCCAGCGTCTCGCCTAGAGAAGCCGAAAACGTCTTTACTGCTCAAGCCACAGCCTTCAATACGGGGTCGTTAGAGGCGTCGATCTCGCAAAATTTCCGCGGCCGCATTGCGCCCGCAAGCACCCATCACGCCGCCGCCAGGATGACTTGCAGCGCCACAGAGATACAACCCTCGAACGGGCGTGCGATGGTCGGCCCAACCCGCGACCGGTCGCATCGAATACATCTGCTGTAAGTTCATGGCGCCTTGCATGATGTTGCCCCCGGTAAGGCCAAACGTTCTTTCCATATCCAACGGGCTGAGTATCTGCCGATGCTCAATCGCGTCGGGCAGATTGGGGGCATAGCGAGCAAAGGTCTCAATGCAACGGTCGGCAAAGTCCTCCTTGATGTCGTCCCAGGTCCCCTTGGCCAACTGATACGGCGCGTACTGCACAAAGATCGATGCAACATGGCAGCCCTCCGGCGCCAACGAATCGTCGACGCTTGAGGGAATGGTCATCTCCAAGATCGGTTCGGTGCTGGGCCAACCATATTTTGAATCATCGTAAGCGCGTTCCAAATAATCGAGGGTGGGTGAAATGTGAATAGTGCCTCGATGTTGCGGGGCGACGCCACTCGACGGCGCGCAAGTAAAGTTGGGCAACTCGCGAAGGGCCAGATTAATCTTGGCTGAGGCCGAGGAGTAGTCGATTCGCGAGACCGCTTGCCGAAAGGTATCGGGCAAGATCGCCTGATCGTCCAGAAGTCGTTCAAATGTCCAGTGCGCGTCGACACTCGAGGCAATCAAGGGAGATTCGATGACCGAGTCGTCGGCCAATTGCACCCCTGCGGCGGCACCCTTTTGAGTGAGGATCTTGGATACCGGAGCGTCGCGGTAGATATCGACTCGCAGTTGCTTGCAGACCTTTTCCAACGCGTCGGCCAGCCCGCCCATCCCGCCTCGCACATAGCCCCAAACTCCCCTCGTTCCGCCCGCTTCGCCCATCACATGGTGGAGAAGAATGTACGCAGATCCCGGCGCCGAAATGGAACCAGCGCTGCCGATGATGGCGTCGGTCGCGAGCGTGGCCCGAAGTACTTCCGATTCGAACCAACGTTCCAGAATCGGCCGCGCCGCGCCGACCATCAGTTCGACTGCTTCCGGCAGAGACTCGCCCAACTCGCCCAGTGCTTTGTAAACGTCCCACAATTGGCCCGTGTCTCGAATCTTCCTGCCCAAACCAGACTTGCGCCAGGAAGCAGGTAGCGGAAGCAAGTTCGGCGCCGCTTGGTCGAGCAGCGGATCAATCGTCGCCGCGATCTTCTCCAACAGCGACTCGTAGTTTGGATACGCATCCGCATCGGCTCGGCTAAACTTGGCAATCTCCTCTTGGGAGCGTCGCAGGTCTGGTCCTAGCGTCAACGATCGACCGTCGAGCAAAGGCGTGAACGCCGAGGGATTGCGAGGCAAGACCTCAAAGCCGTTTTCCCGGAGTTTCAGTTCCTGGATTACCTCGGTCCGCAATAGGCTGATGACGTAAGCGGCCGTCGACACGCGATAGCCAGGCCAAAGCTGCTCAGTCGTTGCACATCCGCCCAACACGTGCCGGCGCTCCAACACACAAACGGATCGGCCCGCCTTGGCCAAATAAGCAGCTGTCACCAAACCATTGTGGCCGCCGCCAATCACAATACAATCGTAGGTTCGCTTCTTCACTGATTTCTGACTCCGTAGCTTGCAAATCTCCAACAATGTGACGCGATTGTACCCCGCCCCGACGGCCATCGTTAGCGGGCAACCCAGAGGTCGGAATCGGCGGCGCCGCTATCGAAACAACGGGAGGATCGGTCCTTCCGGCAACGAACTGGACGACGTCGCTTCTGACCAAGTGGCTGGCGAGAGAGGACGAGGCGTATCGATATTCAGTTGCGAGCAAAGGGAACATGAGCAGAAACCCGACGAAGCTGATTCCCGCTGCCCCGTCGCCCTCGAATCACCGCGGCAGATACTGGGTGCTGGCGGCTGCTGTTCTCTGGAGCACGGGCGGGTTCTTCGCCAAGGCACCCGACTTCCTCGCTTGGAGCGGCGGTTCACTGGCGTTCTGGAGAGCGCTGTTCGCCTGCCTCGTCTTGTTGCCCTTGGTTCGCGGGGCCCGATTCTCTATGCGGCTGGCGCCGATGGTGATCGCCTTCGCGACCATGAACTACTTCTTCCTCAACGCCATGAAACAGACGGAGGCGAGTAACGCGATATGGCTGCAAAACACGGCGCCGATCTGGGTGTTGCTGTTCAATGCGTTTGTGTTGCGCGAACCAATTCACCGCCGCGATTGGATGATGCTCGCTTTTGGAACCTTTGGCATCGGTACGATCCTCGCTTTCGAACTGCGCTCAGCCGACCCGATGGGCGTCGTGTACGGAGTCATCTCGGCATTCACCTACGCAGGTGTCGTTGTCTCGCTCCGCAGTCTACGCGACGAGAATCCAATCTGGCTGATCGCGGTCAACCACATGGTGACAGCCGTTGTGCTGGCGCCCATCGCGGTAGGAGAGCACGCTTGGCCCGAAGGGCGACAGTGGATCCTACTCTTCATGTTCGGCGTAATCCAAATGGGCTGCCCCTACGTGCTATTCGCGCAAAGTCTGAAAACGACACCCAGCCACGAGGCGTCGGCGATCACATTGCTTGAACCGGTGCTCACTCCTGTCTGGGTCTTTCTCGCCTGGCGCAGTCACCCCTCCTACGAATCTCCCCAGTGGTGGACGTTTCTGGGAGGAGGGCTGATTCTGTTTGGGCTCGCGGCGCGCTTCATCCGTCTCAAGCCGCCCAAGACCCAGCCGCCTAGACAATCGCGGTGACCGCAAAACAGAGAAACGGAATCACCAGACAAATTAAGCCGAGCACAGTGCGGAACCAACCGAGCTCCACGCTGTCGTCGCTGGTAGGCGGGTGATCTGGGCCCAGCGCGAAAAATACGATCGAGAGCATTAAGATCCAACCGTATTGCCCCGAGTAGGCAATGTACGCAGCCGCGAATGCTGCAAAGCCTCGCGCGATCCAGTGGGCCCGACGGCCGAACAAAGCGTAGAGAACGTGCCCGCCATCGAGTTGACTCATCGGCATCATGTTCAAACCGGTAATCAACATGCCTACCCAGCCAGCCATCAACCATGGGTTGAGCTGAGCATGCCAGACGAAGTGCGAACGCCCGGATTCGCCGGCGCCTTCTTGGGGCTTCTCAGCAGCTTTTGGGGGCTTCTTGGCGACCTCGGGCCGCTCGTCGGCCTCATCCGTCGAGGGTGAGTCTTCGGAACGGTCGGCTTCGGGATGGGCCAACTGCTCCATCCAAATGGCGACCCAGGGGAGACCGAGTCTGTAAGGGCCGAACTGGTTGTGGCCAGGCTCGAGCTGGCAGACGCCAATCCAGAGCACGGGGACGGCTATCACGAGACCAGCGAGCGGACCGGCCAAACCGATGTCGAAGATCTGACGCCGATTCGGGCGCCCACCTTCCATCGCGATCACGGCGCCGAACGTGCCAATGATGCTGATCGGGAACGGGAGAAAATAGGGCAAGCTCGCCGGCACACGATAAATCAAAGTGGCGACATAATGCCCCATCTCGTGGGCGAACAGGATACCGATCAAGCAGATCGCGTAGATTACGCCGCTGTCCCAGTTTCTCAACAGAGCTTGGCGAATATGGATGTCGTTGATCCAACCGCCGTTGGCTGACTCCATCGCGTCGAGCCAGCTCCACGACAGGGTCCCCACGAAGAAAGTTGAAAGGCAGGTCGCTAGGAGCAACAGAACGGGCAACCTGATTCGCTTCGGCCACAAGTTGACCGGGCTCTCGTCCACAGCCGAGTCTAACTCTGCTCGTTCGGACACGTCCGAAACATCGTTCAAACCATCCATCCTTTTCGCCACACGAAAACAAACATAGACCACATGTGGAGGCCCATCGCGCGATTTGTTGACTGCCTCTCCACAAGACAGCCAGCTCTTTCAGCCATCTCCCAAGCAGTGCTCAGAGTCGCCCTTCCCCCCTAACATACCACGTTCGGCCACGTCTTAGCACCCGCAACTGGCCGCTTGCGCCCGAGCCAGACTCAACCGCCTGTTGCTGTTTGGGCTCACTGGAAGTTGAGGTATCATCCCGCGCGGCATCGATGAGCCCCTTCTTGCTCAGCGGTGCTTTTGGAGACGTTTTCACCGTCGGACTCCTCACGAAACACCTCCCCGTAAAGCAACCCTGTTTGGGTGCCTGCGAAAGGCGACAGCATGTTGAATATCGCCCACTCGAAACTCAACCGGCGGCGCGCGTACCCGCCTTGTTGGCTCTGTTCGTTAATGATCGCCCTGATGGGATCGAGTCAGGCGGCGGCGCAGCCGGCAAATTCGCCCTCCAACATGCTGGACGATGCGGAATTGCACGATGTCCATTTCACCAGCGCGGACCGCGGATGGGCCGTGGGCGACCGGGGAGTGATCCTCGCGACAAGCGACGGCGGGCGGCACTGGCGGCAGGCCGTGGCGCCGGTTAAGGCGACGCTTCGCAGTGTCTTCTTCTCGGATCCTCAACATGGGTGGATCGTAGGCGGTTGGATTGAACCTTACCAACACGCGAGTCGAGGCGTGGTCCTGCGGACGACGGATGGCGGCAACCGATGGACGCCAACTCCAACAAACACACTTCCCGCGTTGAAAGAAATTCGCATGCTCGACTCCCAGCAAGGCTGGGCCGTGGGCGATGCGTCACCGCTTTTTCCCTCCGGCGTGTTCAAGACGAGGGACGGCGGGCGGACCTGGACGACACTGCCATCGGGCGCATCGAGCGGGCTGCTGTCGGGAGCTTTCGCGAACGCGAATCGAGGCGTGGTCGCCGGGGCAGATGGCCAGCTGAAGCTGGTAACCGGCGCCGAGATCATTCCCACGCGGACACCAGATCTTGGCGCTCGACCGCTCCGCAAGGTCAGCTTGGACAAGAAGCTTGGGGGCTGGCTTGTGGGCGCAGGTGGCTTAGTGCTGACCACTCGCGACGGCGGCCTATCCTGGCGACGGCCCTCCGGTTCCTTGCCTCTCGCTGCCTCGACAGTTGACTTCTCAGTCTGCGCCTTGAACGGCGAGCATGTCTGGCTGGCTGGCGAACCAGGCACATTTGTCTACCACTCGCCCGATCAGGGGCGAACTTGGCGAGCCCTTCCAACAGGCAACCGACTGCCGATACGATCACTTCATTTTGTAACAGCGAAGTTAGGCTGGGCCGTCGGCGCACTCGGTGGAATCATGCACACACGAGACGGCGGCGAATCCTGGGTTTCCCAAAGGCAGGGCGGCGACCGGTTGGCGGTTTGGAACGTCTCTGCTGACGCGGCCTCTGTTCCCATCGAGCTGATCGCCTCATTCTGCGGAGGCGACGGCTACTTAGGCCGCTCGACGGTGCTGTTCGGCGACCCCAAGCCAAGCGCCAATGCCGCGTCGCTCGATGATCGTCTCCACGAAGCGGCGGTCAATGCAGGCGCCAGCGGGGCCACCGCCTGTTGGCGTTTTCCAGTTGAGAACCGGCGTATTGCAACCACAGTCGCCTCGGCCAGCCGTCTTCTCGACCGAGCCACCGATGGTCACGGCCAGAAGGAATTGGAAGCCTATCTCGTTCAACAGATCCGACAATGGCGACCGGCTGTGATTCTCACCGACAACCGAATCACATCGCCGTTCGCCGCGTTGACCGCGGAACAAGTTGCCGCTGCCGTGCTGGTTGCCGCCGACCCAACTCGCCACAGCGAACAGATCACCGTCCAGGGGCTAAGCGCCCACCAAGTCCAAGCGGTCTTCTACTTGGCGGACGACTCGCGACTCAAGATCGAGACTTCCAGGCTCCTTCCCAACCTCGGAGCGTCCGTGCGCGACTACGCATCCTACAGTCGCGGGCTGCTCGACTCCGAGTTTCGCAGCAGGCCTGATACGTTCGGTTTGAGAGCCGGCGCCAGTTCGGGACGTTCCACGCTTCACCCGTTCGACCGAATCTCTGGTGTCAAGCCAGGTCGAGGAGCTCGACGAAAACCGGGTCCCTCGTTGCTCACAAACCTCGCACAGCTACAGAGAATGGTTCAGAAGAGCCGCAACACTCGAGCGATTTTGGCCCGGGGACAGCGGGACGGAAGCGCGCCCAACCTTGACTTGCTCGTCGGCCAACTCGACGATCTTACCACTGGTGTGGACAGTCGAGCCGCTGGCGAGATCACCTTTCAGTTGGCCCAATCGCTTCGATCGAGCGGCCAAAGCGATCTTGCTGCGGATGCTCTGCGGCGTTTGCTTCAGCAGCACCCCAACAGCCCGCTTGCCGGCCCAGCCGCCACTTGGCTCATCCAGTACTTTGCCAGCGGAGAGATGCGTCATCTCGGCGCCAAACACTCGCGGCTCGTTGCCTCGCATGGGTCTGCGCGAATTGCTGGCGAGGCCGAATCGGTGCGCGCCACCCCATTTAGCGACCCACAGACGGGCGTGAAGCCGGCCAGCTTTACGGCGCCGATTAGCGGCAACAGCGTTACCTTGCGAGAATCTACGTCTGCCGTCTCGAGGCGACGCGCCAAGCAAGCCTTGCAGCTCGGTCAGCTGGTCCAGCAAACGAGGCCGAACCTCTACGAAGACCCTCGGCTGAGGTTCGCCGTGGCCAAGGTCCAACGCGAACTGGGCGTGGCCCATGCGGCCGAAGGATTCTTTCGACGACTCGCTGACCAAGATGCCGCAGACGGGTGGCGCGAGTCCGCTCAAGCCGAGCTCTGGCTGACACACCTGCAGGGTCAGCCCCCCAAGTCGGTCCAACCCTGTTTTGAAACCACTTCCAAACCGGTCCTTGACGGGCAACTCGACGATCGAGTTTGGCAGGCGGCTCAGCCGCTGGACCTGAGTAGCCTGAGTGGCCCGGACGACGGTAGTGGCCTGACGCGAGTCTGGCTCGCCTTCGACCGCAAACATCTGTTTCTCGCAGCGGTCTGCACAACGACCGAGCAGCCCAGCGGCGCCAGTGACGGCGACCTCGAGCGGCCGCGGCAACGCGACACCGACCTGTCCAAGCGAGATCGACTGGAGTTCTTTTTCGATATCGACCGAGACTACGCTTGCTACTATCGTTTTCAGATCGATGATCGCGGTTGGGCCAACGAAGATTGCTTTGGAGTCACCAGCTGGGACCCCGATTGGTACATCGCTCGACGTCTTCAAGAGAAGGCCTGGGTAGTCGAGGCTGCCATACCGTTGGAAGAGCTCACGGGAACCGGCTCGGTCCGCGACCAGGTCTGGGCCTTTGGCGTGCAGCGGATCCAGCCAGACGTCGGCCTCCAATCCTGGACGAAGCCCGCCGCGGTTCAGGTTCGCCCAGAGGGGTTTGGCCTGCTGAGTTTCGAGCCGACTCGATGAACCGGCGCCGCTTGCGACGCGGTGTGCAGGCCAAGGCCCTACATGCCGCCCTGTTTATCTAACGGACCTTCTCGACCCAATCTAAGAGCAGCTGGAATTGGCGCCCAAAGTCATGATCGTGGTTGTCGAGCGGACTCTTGAAGAAACAAGAAAGCTGAGTCATCAAGCCGGTCTGCCCGTCGCGAGCCGCTCGCTCCGCCAACCGCACAAGGTCCAAGACGAGCGGGGCGGCAAGAATGGAATCGCAACCCTGCCAAGTGAATTGCATCACCATCGGCGTTCCCAGGAACCCGCGAAAATGGATGTGGTCCCAAGCGGTCTTCCAATCGCCAAGGCTCTCGATGTACTCGATACTGACGTGCGACTGAGGCGGGTAGCCAAGGATTTGGCCGAGCAGGCGATCCTTGCTATCGACTTTGGTCTTCTTGTTGATCGGGTCATCCAAGACTTTGCCGTCCATGTTGCCGAAGATATTGTGCCCGACCCAACTCATGACCTCCAAGTTGCGTTTGGCGAACATCGGCGCGAGCACGCTCTTAAGCAGCGTCTCGCCGGTCTTGCCATCATGCCCCATATGGCAAACACCGCACGTTTCCGCGAGCTCGCGAATGGCTTGCGGAGCCGATCCGGCTGAGGGCGTAAAGTTGATATAGGGGTACCCGCACTCGATAGCCGCAATCGCGTATAGAGAGCTGGCGGCGAGCGGGCACTTGGTCGGTTTCTCGAGCAGACCTTTGAGCTCTTTCCATTTTTTTGGAACGTCCGCCTCGAGAGGCGGTTCGGTGGAGGCGACATTGACGACAATGATTTGGTCTAACTTGTTGCGCTTGGCAAAACTCTTCAGGTCGGCTTGAACGCGGCGGATGGCGGCTCGAGGCGTTTCCTTGCGGCGTTTGTTGCCGGGAGTGGCAAGGTCAAGGATGGTCGAGCCCACGTTGAAGAGCACGCCTGGCCGAACTTCTTTGTCGTGTTTCGTCAACTCGGATCGACATTTTTGGACAATCGCCCCGTCGATAGCGCGACTGACCTGGTGCAGTTTTTCCGCCTCGACTGCATAACTGGTCTTGCGAATGTCATGACCGCCGACGACCAGATCCTTCCAGCCGATCAGGTCCAATCCTCCTAGCTCGGGGAGTTGTGTGACCAGCCCCTGTTCGCCGATGAGCCCTTTTCGGAGGGCGGCGATGCCGAGGACTGCGGTAGTGGCAACGCCGCCGTGAGCGCCGATGAGCCAAATGCCCGTTCTTCTTTTTGCCATTTATCTCAGAAGGTTGAGTTGGAGTGCAACGACGACCTAACGAAAAATCCCGCGGGCTGTCGCTTGAAAAGGTGTGATCCGCGGCGAACCGGCTGTCGTCGTTGAAAAACTCACAACGAGGTGGAACCGCGCGAGATAACGCTGCAAGGCCCCGCCATGTGATGTTCCCGTTCGACGGGCAGACGCGGCGACATTGGGGCCTACCGGCACCCTCGATGCAAAGCTACCATAGTCGATTGTCGCACGCCCTGGTAAATGGAGTCAAGCGACCTGTTCGCTCGACAGTCGGCTTTCCCTTGAATGCTCAAGCCGGAGCCTTGCCCGCGGACAGATTTTCTCACCACCCTTTTCTTGCAAACAACCTCGTGAAACTATGTTTGAGACGCTAAACGTCGCTCCGCCTGACCCAATTCTGGGGTTGAATGAGGCCTTTCGCAAGGACGCCAACGCGGACAAGATCAACCTGGGCGTCGGCGTCTATAAAGACGCCAACGGAACCACGCCGATCTTGTCGTCGGTCAAGGAAGCGGAACGGCGACTGCTCGACGTAGAAAACAACAAGTCCTACCTTCCGATCGACGGCTTGGCGCGATACGGCGAACTGGCCCGACAGCTGCTGTTGGGCAACGCCGTCGATGACGAGCGAACCGCCAGCGTGCAAACTCCAGGCGGCACCGGCGCCCTGCGAGTCGCCGCGGACTTTGCCCGTCGAGCACTCGGAGCGAGTCGTATTTGGTGCAGCCAACCAACCTGGGCCAACCACGCCAACATTTTTTCCGCGGCGGGGTTGGACGTCCAATCCTACGGCTACCTGGATGACAGCGGCAGCGGACTTGACTTCGAAGGCATGCTCAGTGGCTTGCAGCAGGCCTCCCCGGGCGACTTGGTTTGTCTACATGGGTGTTGCCACAATCCGACCGGCGTCGATCCCAACCTGCAGCAATGGACCGACCTTGCCAGCCTGCTCAAACAACGTCAGCTGTTGCCGCTGGTCGACTGCGCCTATCAAGGTTTCGGCAACGGTCTGAACGAAGACGCCGCCGGCGTTCGCCAATTGGCCTCGGCGCTTGACGAATTGTTGATCTGCAGTTCGTTCTCGAAGAACTTTGGTCTCTACGCGGAACGAACCGGCGCGATGACCATCGTCGGCAAGGACGCGAACTGCGTCTCCGCCGGTCTGAGCCACGCGAAAGGTTGCGTTCGGTCTAACTATTCCAATCCGCCCTTGCACGGAGCGGCGATCGTTGCCACCGTGCTGGCCGACGAGGAACTGTTCGCCCAATGGGAAAAAGAGGTCGCGCAAATGCGAACTCGGATTAACGGAATGCGAAAGGCCTTTGTCGAGACGATGGCAAGCAAAGGCGTTCATCGCGATTTCTCGTTCATCGTTCGCCAACTCGGCATGTTCTCTTTCTCTGGCTTGACTCGAATGCAAGTTGATCAATTGCGATCAGAACACTCGATTTACATCGTCGGCAGCGGCCGCATCAATGTCGCGGGCATCACCGAGGGCAATATTGACCGGCTCTGCGAGTGCATCAAGCAAGTTCTTTGACTCAAATCAAGCGTCGGCGAGAGCCCACCAGTCGACGGGTGTTGAAAAGCGCGTAGCGCCCCAATCAACTTGGTCGAGAATCGGACACTGACATCGTCGGCGAAGTTGCTCGGCATTTGACGAGAGGCTCGCGTCGGCTGTCTCGCCGGGCGCCTGCACCGAGTTGAGAACGACGCCGCACACCGCAATGCCCTCGCGAAACGTCGCCGCAGTGATCAGCGTTTGCAATGTCTGGTTGATGACGCCGAGCCGATTCGCTGCGACGACCACGGCCGGGTAGCCGCAATCGACGGCCAAGTCAGCGACGTATTCGTCCTCGCTTACAGGCGACATCAATCCGCCCGCGCCCTCGACAACGATGATGTCGCAATGGTCAGTCCAGCGCGACAGGCCCTCGCGGAGCAAGTCCGAGTCGACGCGACGCCCTTCGGCCTCGGCCGCCAGATGCGGCGCGAGTGGAGCCACAAACTGTTGAGGGCAAACGGCCTGCAGATCCAGCGGGCGTTGAGCCGCGTCCCAAAGCGACAGCGGATCCCGCCAGACATGCTCGCCATCGACTAGTTCCGCGCCGCTCGCCAACGGTTTGTACACGCCCACACGCCGCCCCTCAGCGACCAGCTGCCGGACGATCAGGGAAGCAATGTAGGTCTTGCCTATTTCGGTGTCGACTCCGGCAACGAACAGGCCCCTTGGTGGTTTGCGAATCATGTTCAATAGAGTACTATCGCCGAGCGAAACGTCAATTGGGAACGAGACCTGGCCTGACTAGACCCGAACAGCGCAGACGCGAGACGACCGTGAACGACGACAGCACAATACGCGTTGTTGGGTTGCAGATGGCATGCGGCAAGGATGTCAGCCAGAACCTGGAGCAGACCGTTGAGCAGATTGCTCGCGCCTCGGAGAGCGGCGCCAACGTGGTTTGCTTGCAAGAGCTTTTTTCGAGTCGTTACCCGTGCCAGGCCGAGGACCACAGTCAATTCGAGTTGTCTGAGCCCGTCCCTGGGCCGACAACACGCCTGCTCGGGCAATTGGCTGCCAAACACGAGATTGTGATCGTGGGTTCCCTTTTTGAGCGTCGAGCGGCCGGGTTGTATCACAACACGGCCATTGTGTTCGACGCCGACGGATCGCAGATTGGGATGTACCGCAAGATGCACATTCCAGATGACCCATACTATTACGAGAAATTCTATTTCACGCCAGGCGACCTCGGTTTTCAGAGCTTCGCCACACGCTTTGGCCGCGTTGGCGTCTGTGTCTGCTGGGACCAGTGGTTTCCAGAGGCCGCCCGCCTGACGGCGCTTGCCGGAGCTCAGTTGCTTGTCTTCCCTACGGCCATTGGCTGGCTTCACGATGAGAAGTCGCAATATGGCGAAAGTCAAACCGTCGCATGGGAAACGATGATTCGCAGCCACGCGATCGCCAACGGGGTTTATGCTGTCGCCGTCAACCGAGTCGGCGTCGAGGACAATTTGGAATTCTGGGGCAACTCATTTGTCGCCGATCCCTACGGCCAGATTCTGGCCAAGGCAGAGCACCAGCCGCAGTTGATTTCGGCCGACTGTTCACTCTCCACTATCGACGTAGCTCGCACCCATTGGCCGTTCTTGCGAGACCGTCGCATCGACGCCTATGACGGCCTCAGCAGGCGGTTCTTGGACGATGAATGAGTCGCCGCGAACGGCCGGCTACCGCTGGCCAGCCGAGTGGGAACGCCACGCCGCGACGTGGCTTGCCTGGCCTCACAATCGTCAGACTTGGCCCGGGAAGTTCGAGGTGATCCCCCAGCGGTTTGCCCAGTTTGTCCGCGCGGTCGCCAAGTTCGAACCGGTCCGACTGCTCGCGAGCGAGGGGAAAGTCGCCGGCTGTGCAAGCCGCTGGCTCGGCGACATGAACGATGTCGAGATCTTCGACATTCAGACCGATGACGCTTGGATTCGCGACTACGGACCCAGCTTCTTGCGCCGCGACCAGGACAGCGCAATCGCCGTCGTCGACTGGTCCTATAACGCCTGGGGCGGCAAGTATCCGCCGTTTGATCGCGACAACGCCGCGCCTCAAAGGATCGCCGCCGCCCTCGCCGAGCATCGTATCGACAGGCAGATGCTGTCGCAATGTTTCGCCGGACCGCTGACACTTGAGGGCGGCGCTGTCGATGCGAATGGAATTGGCGACATCCTCTCCACCCAATCCTGCCTACTCAGCGAATCGCGGAACCCAGGGCGCTCTTCAGCTCAGCTGGAAGACGTGTTGCAGGAGTTCTTGTCAGCCGAGAAAGTGCATTGGCTGCCAAACTCAACGATGGCCGGTGACGACACAGACGGACACGTTGACCAGTTGGCTCGGTTCGTCAGCGAATCGGCCGTCGTCGTTGCTGTGGCGAACTCAGATGACGAGCAACATCGAGCCCTTGAAGATAACTGCCATTTTCTCAGAGAGTCGCAGAACCGATCCGGAAAACCGCTTGAAGTCATCCCGCTCCCGCTTCCTCGCCCGCTCTTTCACGACGGGCAACGGCTTCCGGCGAGCTACTGCAACTTCTACGTTCTTAACGATGCTGTGATCGTACCGGCCTTCGGCGATGGGCCAGCCGACCAGCGCGCGGCCAGCGTGCTCAAAGACCATTTTCCTTCACGCGAGGTCATATCGCTGGACGCCATCGATCTCGCTTCTGGTCTGGGGGCGTTTCATTGCCTCTCGCAACCACAATGGTAGCCGCGCACGGCGACACCTCTAGATCTCTAGATACTCTTCGAGCGCTTCGCGCATGACTTGAGCGTTGGGTTCCACACCAGACCAGATCTTGAATCCGATCACACCTTGGTTGACGAGCATTCCGAGGCCATCAACCACAGTGCACCCCCGCGCCTCAGCCTCACAGAGTAGATTCGTTCGGGGCGGATTGAAGACGACATCGGCAACGACCAATTCGCTGCGCAGCGAAGCGTACTCTACGGGCACTTTGGCCGAGGCATCGTTCAACCCAATTGAGGTCGCGTTGATGAACACATCGGCATCCTCGGCAATCGCGTAGTCGCCATGAAGATGAACGAGCGAGGAAGTCACGTTCACGCGTTCGTTGAGCAGATCCACTAGTTCGCGACCACGATGCTCACTGCGGTTAACGATCGTAATCTCGGCGACGCCGGAGAGACCCAATTCAACCGCGATGGCTCGAGCGGCGCCGCCGGCCCCCAGAATGACGATGCGTTTCTCACTAGGATCGGCGTGCTCGCGGAGCGACTGTACAAAGCCCTTGCCGTCCGTATTGTCGCCAATCAACTGGTTGTCGACTCGGTTGACGCAATTGACAGCGCCCATCAGCTCGGCGGCCTCGCTCAGACCGTCGAGGTGTTCAATCACGGCGACCTTGTGGGGAATCGTAAAATTGGCGCCCTTGAATCCCATCGCCCTGATTCCGCGAATCGCATCGCCCAGGGCTTCGGCCGGGACTTCCAGGGTAAGGTATCGCCAGTCGAGGCCGGCGTCGCGAAACGCTCGCTCGATCATGAACTGGGTCGGATTGCCCGCCACGGGCTGCCCCACGCAGCAAACGATTTCCTGAATTGCCGACTCGCCCACGGCGCGTTCCCCGTAGTATGCCTGTCGATTATTTCCTACCAGCCCTCCGCTCAAGGGAACAACCATTGTGGGGTCCATCGAGATTCGATGCAACGCCCCGCGAGCCGGCGCCTGCTAGGGCAGAAATCGGCAATCCGAATCGGGAGATTGTTGACGGCAGCGGCGATCTTGGCTCGCGCGCTCAATCTGTAATGTCGCATGCGAGATCTCGAATTCGCGCCGCAGAGCCTCCTCGGTCACGAACAAGAACTCATCGTTCTCATCCAAAGTCAACTCGGGAGCAACGATATGGGCAGTCAGAGCCGATTCGGTCGTACTCATCGCCCAAATGTGCAGATCGTGCACACCGGATACTCCAGGTCGCGACTGCAGATAGTCGAGCACGTGTTGAGCATCGATTCCGTGAGGAACGGCGTGGAGAGCAAGGTTAAGCGAGTCCTTTAGCAGGCTCCACGTGCCGAACAAAATGACGACGGCGATCGTGATGCTGAGGACGGGGTCCAGCCAGTACCATTGCCAGAAGTAGATTGCGACTCCGCCCAAGACGACGGCGAGCGACACCACAGCGTCAGCGGCCATGTGGAGAAATGCAGCGCGAATGTTGATGTCTTTTTCGCGCCCGCGGAGGAACATCACGGCGGTGGCTGTGTTGATCACGACACCCAACAATGCCACCCAGATGATCGTCACTCCAGCGACGGAACTCGGCTCGGCAAACCGACTAATCGCTTCCCAGAGGATGCCCCCCATCGCGACAAGCAAGAAGATGGCGTTGAACAGCGCGGCTAGAATGGATGTGCTGCGAAGACCGTATGTATGCCGCATCGTCGGCTTGACCCGGCCTAAGTAATGGGCGCCCCAAGCCAGCACAAGGCCCAACACATCACCCAAGTTGTGCCCCGCGTCGGCGAGCAGCGCCAGGGATCCGATCGCAAACCCGTAGCCGGCTTCAAACAGAATGTAGATCACATTCAGTGATACGCCGATGGCAAAGGCGCGGTTGTAGTCAGCCGGCAAATGGGCGTGTCCGTGCCCATGGCAGTCGTGATGACTTCCCGTCATTGAGCGTTCCTTCGCCAGTCGGATGCCCCCTGCTTGAACCGGCTCGCGCTTCGTCGGCGCGCGAAGCGGCGCCGATCTCCACACAGGAAGAACGGCGCCGAACTCGAGTTACTCAGATCAGTTTGGTGGTGCCCGGAGACGCGTGTTTGGGCGCCGGCAATTCGCTTTGCATGCTCAGGTCTTTGGGAAACAGGTCCAGCTTAGATTCCTTGGTGAGGAAGTCCCAAGTCACTCGCTGCCCAGTATAGGCGGCGACGCGGCCCATCACCGCAGTCAACGAGCTATCGGCAGTCTGCTTGAGCTCGACAATAGGTTTGCCAGAGCGAATCGACTCGATCAAGTCTTTGTGCTCCTGCTTGTAGGCGTCGCCGATGCTTCCCTTCATGGCCCACGTCTCTTTGCCACCGAGGTCGACGATTCGCGAACCGCCACTGCCGGCGGCGATGTAGCAGGTTCCTTCCGTGCCATAGATCACATTCCCATTCTCACCTTTTGTCCGCGGGATTTGGCGACACATGAAGGAGACCGTCTTGTTGTCAGCGTAATCGTAGTCAACCGAAATATTGTCCCACATTTCGCTGTCCTCAGGACGCGTGAAGCGTCCCCCGGAACCATAGGCCTGTTCAGGCGGACCGTCCATGACCCAGTTCATCAAGTCAATATTGTGCACCGCCTGTTCGGCGATCTGGTCGCCGGAGAGCCAAATAAAGTGCATCCAGTTGTTCAGCTGGTATTCAGCATCGCTCATCTCACTCTTCCGTGGACGGTACCAGATGCCTGTCGAACAGTATCGCGTTGTTGCATTAACGATTCGGCCAATGGCGCCCTTTCGCATCTGCTCGATCGCGCCGACGTAATTCACTTGGCGCCGATACTGTGTACCCGTCACGATGGAGGTTTTATTACGTTCGGCCGCATCGTGCGCATTGACGCAAACCCGGTAGCCGGCCGGATCCACGCACGAGGGCTTCTCGGCGAAGACGTGTTTGCCCGCATCAACAGCTTCCGCAATGTGGTAGGGTCGGAATCCGGGCGACGTGGTTAGCAGCACCAAGTCGATCTTTGGATCTTCCAAGATCCGTTTGTAGCCATCGAGACCTCCATAGATTTTCGAGTCTTCGACTGCGACCTTGCCTTCGTGCCTCTTGGACATTCCCTTGAGAAGTCGCTTACTCTTCTCCGGGTAAAGGTCAGCCGTGGCGACTAGGCGAATGTTGTCGTTAATCGACATTGTGTCGTTCAGCGCGCCGCCGCCGCGACCTCCAGTGCCGATGATTCCGATGGTGACCGTGTCATTGGCCGACTTGCTCTTCGCCGCATCCTGAGCCGAAACGTGGACGGCGCTCGCGGCGGCGACCGCAGCGCCGGCGGCGCCCGTCTGCAGGAATGTTCGGCGACTGGGAGAATTGGCTGGCCGTTTTGTCTCGGTTTGTTCGCTTTGAAAGGCGGACGATTCTTGTGGCATGACTATCCTCGATGGTGGGAGCGTGGCATGGTGGTGAGAAGCCAGTCCCGGAGACCGGCCTGCCTTGCCAGACGATTATAACGCGTTGAACGTCCAACGCACAGCGAAACTAAGGCGAGCATGGACGAGGTTCGCCGTCATATTTCGATTTCTCCACGCGAGGGACGGACCAGACGCCACCGGCTTGCCAATGGCGTCCGAGAAATCGGCTCTTCTCGCGGCGAATGCTCAGTGTCGGGCGTTCAACGCCCGCTGACAGCCACAACCAGCGGCGTGCGGGATGCCGCGGCTGAGCCCCTGTCCGTGGTGGGTCCAGTAGAAGGGGGCTCGGGGCGCCGGGCTGCCCAATTCGTTCATATTGCGGGCATCGAAGACACGACCGTTGGCGACGACATAGTGGATCTTCTCCGAGTCGCGAATGTCCTTGGTGGGATCCCGACCCTTCTCGATCACCAGGACATCGGCCAGTTTGCCGGGTTCGATGGACCCCAGGTCGGCGTCGAGTCCGATATAGGTTGCGCCGTTGAGCGTGCCGCAGCGAAGAGCTTGCATGGGCGTCATTCCACCCTGGACAAAACTCCACAACTCCCAATGGGTGCAGATTCCGTTCAATTGTCCGTGACCGCCCGCCTGAACGAGTCCGCCCTGCTCGACAACTTGCCGGGCTATCTCGGCGACTCGCATGTGGTTGTAGTCCTCCAAAGGCGCCTTGTTTCGCCGATGGGATCGCGGATTCAGAATGTGCGGAGGAATGAACGACTTCAGTCTCGGGTGAAGCCACAAGTCCTCAAGTTGATACCAGTACTGCTCGCCCGAAAGCCCGCCGTATGCGACGCTCAACGTGGGCGTGTAGCCGACCTCGGATCCGCGCCACAAGTCCATCACATCATCGTAAGCGGTCTGCACAGGCAGCGTGTGTTCAATCCCAGTGTGCCCGTCGACGATCATGGTCAGGTTGTGCATGAAGGTCGAGCCGCCTTCGGGCACGACCATCATCTCGAGTTCGCGGGCGGCGGCGAGTACCTGCTGTCGCTGATCTCGCCGAGGCTGGTTGTAGCTCTTCACGGAAAAAGCGCCGACAGCCTTCATTCGCTTGAGGTGGAAACGAGCGTCCTCGAGACTGTTGATTTCGGCTTTGTAACTTCCCGCAGCGCCGTACAAGATCGTCCCCGTTGAAAACGTCCTCGGCGCGGTGATCACGCCAGCTTTGGTCATTTCGCTGGCCGAGAAAATCGCGTGGGTGTTGTTCGATGGGTCGTGAACTGTCGTCACGCCGAATGCCAGGCGTGCCAGATCGACCCAGTTGCGTTGAGGCACCATCCCATTGGCGGCTTGTGATCCGTGGGCGTGTGTGTCGACGAATCCCGGCAACACCATTTGCCCTTGAATGTCGATCACCGTCGCTGCTGCCGGCACCTGGACTTTGCTGCGAGGCCCGACCGCTTTGATTCGATTTCCCTCGATCAAAACCACGCCATCCTCGATGATTTGATCTCCTTTCATGGTGACAATACGGCCGCCGACCAGGGCCACAGCCCCCTTCGGCTTCGCATGCCTTTGATCAAAACCGATGGAGATCGACGTTGGATCCTTGCCCTGCTTTGGCTCAACCGATTGGGTGAACAGTTTCGGCCCCAGCGACCAATGGACGCTCTTGCTGTCGCCAGAGAAGTGAATGAAGTCCCCAGCCTCGTCGCTGACCCGTTTGATCGGCAAGCCCGCACCGCCGGGGCCAACCGAGATCGGGCCGCCAGCATCGATGAAGGGGGCCACGTAGACGCGATGTCGCTCGACGAAACCAATGAGCGAACGGTCGGGAGAGAGACAATAGTCAGTCGCCCACAGACTCGTGTAGTGCTGGCGTTTCTCCTCGCCGCGAGAGTCCATCGACCAGAGTTGCAGGTTGTCCGCATCCTTGCCCCCCTGCCCTTGTGTATAGAAGATTCGCTGATCCGAGTCGCCGTACCGGGGTCGCCTTCCGGCTTTGCTGATTCGTCTTGCCGAACCGCCGCGAGACGGCGCCAGATAAATGCCTTGCTCACGCGACCAAAGAGGCGAAGTCAAGGCGCCCCCTCCACGGCGTTCGAAGGCGATCACTTTCCCGCTCGGCGAAAACACCGGGTTGGCGTAATGCCCTGGCTGGTTGGTAACAATCCAGTTCTCGTAGGCGTCGCGATCGACCGAAGCGATGCGAACAGCGCCGAGCGCGTCGTCGTCCCAGCTCACATAAGCGATGTGGCGGCCATCACGCGAAAAGCTTGGGTAGTATTCAAAGTGATCGTTCTGCCGAGTCAGCCTGCGAGGTTTTCCCTTGGGAAGCGCACGTACGTAGATCCTTCCCAACGCCGAATAGGCGACTAACTTGCCGTTGGGCGACGTTGCCACAGACTGCAGCATCTTGACGGAGAATTTGTCCGGCGCGGCTTCGATTGGAAAGCGGAGACGCCGGGTGACCGAACGAGAGTCTTTGATGTGGAATGGAATCACAGACGCTTTCCCGCTGGCCACATCGATGCGACGAATTCTGCCTTTGGCCCAAACCACGATCGACTTGCCGTCTGGAGTCCAGGCAAACGTCGGGTAGACGCCGTGAATGGCCCAAGCCTCCTGCATGTCCCGCTCCAACTGGTCGTAGAGCATGCGAACTCCGCCAGAGCGCGTGTCGAACAGATGCAGCGCCGTCTTTGCTCCGACCCGGCGAACGAAGGCGATTCGTTTTCCCTCAGGCGATGGGGTCGGCCGGCAGGCGCCGCCAGGCCCCGTAATGTACGACTCCGTTTCGCCCTTGCGCACGTCAAGCCGCTTGATGACGTAGATCTGCTTGTGCGAGTCCTTGTCGTACTCGAATGTCGCGCCAGAGGTGGCGTCCTGTGAGTAATAAAGGAAGCGGCCGTCGCGCGAGAAAATCGGCTCGTTAACGTCCTTTTGGTCGTTGGGCCGTTTCGTCAGTTGAACGCCCCCCGTGGCTTTTGATTCGAGGGCGTCTCGGTGGTAGAGCCACATTTCTCCCGCCCCCAACGAGCGGCGACTAGAGAAGTGTTTTCGAGCGACGGGGGATTGCCCGGCTGGTGTCCGAGCGGCTCCATTGACCAGCCGAAACGTCTCATTCGTCACTTGCACGATCTTCTGGCCGTCGCGAGACATCGTCCAAATATTGTCCCCCGCCTTGCCGCTCTTCCCCTTTCGATCGCTTGTGAATGCAATCGTCTTGCCATCCGGACTGTACCGGGGCTGCATGTCCCAGGTGTAACCCGAAGTCAAGCGTTTCGGCACTCGCCCCTGGGTCCGCTTTGTCCCATCGGCGCCGGAGATCGGCATTTCGTAGAGGTCGCCTAACAGATCAAAGACAATGGTTCGGCCGTCCGGGCTGACATCGAGATTCATCCATGTGCCTTCTTTGACATCGATCGTTTGCGAGCGATGAGGGCCTGGCGCCGATTCAATGTCCCAGTCTTCCGGCTTATCCGAGTCCGAGGGCTCGGCTTCTGCAGGTCGATCTTCGCCCTTCGTCCCGGTTTGGGGCTTGCCTGCCGCTTTGGCTTTCTCTGGCTTTGCCTTGGCTCGACTCTTCGCTCCCGCCCCTTCTTTGGCTTTGTCGCCAGCCGAAACCGGCGTCTTCTTTGGCTTCTTCGTCTTGTCGTCGGCGGAGACGGAGGAGGGCGAGGCGTTCAGAATGCTCAGCGTTAAAGCCAATCCAAGAAACGTTCGAATCATGTTGCTCATCATTGTCCCGACAAAAAGAGTCCCGGGTGAATCAATAGCTTGAATCCTTGATTTTGTACTGCCGCACAAGACATGTCCAATGTTAGAGGTCGATTTTGCCAAAGACGGGACAAGCACCTACCGTTGGAAGCCGCCGCCCCATGCGCTAGAATCCAGATCACCTGACATTTCACCGCGAGAACGAGTCGGAGCCAAGTCGATCACCTGCAGATTTTCGCGTGCTCCCTTTGGTCGACGAGTTCAAACCGCCGATTGCAGCAGACTTCTTCTCTCCCAGAGACGGAAAGATATCCATGGCCAACATCGCTCTCCGCACGCTCGCTTCTTGGTGCGTGTTCGTCTTTGGGTTTTCACTCGGTTGCCTGGATGAACCTGCCGCAATGGCCCAAACCGAGCAACCAGAAGCTAAGCAGGAAGCGGCGCCCAGCGTGGACGAAACGCCAGCGAAACCGGCCGCCGTATCCTCCGACACACTAGGCCAGGATGCTGAGCAGGAGGCCCAACCGTGGATCACGAATGACGCCACGATCTTTGGGTTGCTGGCTGTGATTTTGGGGTTGGTGTTCTGGACGAGCCAACTGCCGTCGTGGAAGCGGTTCTACAAGATTGTTCCGATGTTGCTGCTTTGCTATTTCCTGCCTTCCTTGCTGACTTTTTTCGGCATTGTGGATGCAGAGAAATCGCAGATCTATTACGTCGCCACTCGATACCTGCTGCCTGCTAGCCTCGTACTCTTAACGCTCAGTATCGACCTGCGGGAAATCTTCCGACTCGGCCCGAAAGCCTTGATCATGTTCTTGGCCGGAACTTTCGGCGTGATCGTGGGAGGACCTCTGGCGATCATCTTGATCTCGTTCATCGCCCCCGACCTGGTCGGTGGAGACGACGTCTGGCGAGGCCTCTCGACCGTGGCCGGCGGTTGGATTGGCGGGGGCGCTAATCAAGCGGCCATGAAAGAGATATTTGAGCCATCCGATGGCATCTACAGTTCGATGATTGCGGTGGACGTGATCATCGCCGAGGTTTGGATGGCGTTTCTACTGATCGGCGTGGACAAGTCCCAACAGATTGACGCCTTCTTCCGCGCCGACGCGTCGAGCGTGGCGACACTCCGCGACAAAATGGAACACTTCAGCCGCAAGGCGGCTCGCATTCCCACTGCAGCCGACTTCATGGTGCTACTGGCCTTTGCCTTTGGCGTTACCGGCGCGTGCCATTTAGCGGCCGATCTGATCGCGCCGTGGATCGAACTGAACGCGCCACAGTTGGGCAGGTTCAGCTTGGACTCCAAGTTCTTCTGGCTGATCGTGCTGGCGACAACGGGCGGCGTGCTGCTTTCGTTCACACCAACTCGTCAGTTGGAAGGCGCCGGCGCGTCAAAAGTTGGCACGGTGTTCATTTTCTTGTTAGTCGCCAGCATTGGACTGAAGATGGATATCATGGCCGTCTTCGAGAGTCCCGGCCTGTTCGCGGTCGGCGCAGTGTGGATGGCCATTCACGTGGGCCTGATGTTGGTCACTGCATACGTCATTCGAGCCCCCTATTTCTTCCTCGCTGTCGGCAGTAAGGCCAACATTGGCGGCGCGGCTTCGGCACCTGTCGTGGCCGCCGCATTCCACCCCTCGTTGGCCCCCGTGGGCGTACTGCTCGCCGTGCTCGGCTATGCGCTGGGCACTTACGGCGCTTGGCTTTGCGCGATCATGATGAAAGGCGTGGCGCCCCTCTAAGCCCTCAGCCTAGCCAGCAGTTGCGGTTTAGCGAACCGTCGTCGCGGGAAATCGCTCGAGGCGGGGCTTGCGCGCCGCATTGACCAACCGGTTCGTCGCGGGCGAAGCAGGCAAGGAAAACGAAAGCGGCTTCGCTGAGTGGGGCGTCACTAAGACTGCCGGTCGAACTCGCTCGGTCGGAGACCAGGCGACGGGCGCCAACAAACTCGCCTGGCGACAATCCGCAACGCCTTGCGTAGGCGTTTGCGCCAGTTGCTGCATCGCTCGCTCCAATCGCTCGATTTGCCGGCCCATCCTTTCGATCTCGGCTTCCCTTTGCCGCAGCCGCTCAAGCGCCAAGGCGTGGGCTCGATTCGCGTCGACGGAGACCGATTTCTGTCCGCTTCGCTGGAGCGAATTCTGCTGGGACGGCGGGCTGTTCGATGGGCTATCTTGTGGCGGGCTATTGGGAGGGATCGAAACAGCGGGAATGGCGCCGAGAACCTGCGAGCGAGGCGAGTGCTCAACGTAGGGCGCCGTGGATGGGTCCATCAGCATCCGCGCCCCCTTGCGCAGTCGGAACATGTGGGGCAGGTGCAGGCTCGGCAGTCGCAGGGTCAACGCCGGGAAATGCAGCGACATGCCCTCGACTCCCACACTGTTCCCGCCGCCCTTGACCGTGCCGGATGCTTGGGGCGCGACGAACTGGCCGTTCGAGGGACTCGGCGACGCGGAGGGACCGTTTTTGCCGAGGCAGTCGTCGCAATAGAATCGGTCGGCGCCGCATGTGTGTCGGGCGTACCCCGCCGGTTGAACCGGTGACGTGACCGCCTCTCGCAACTGACTGAACGCGACGCTATTAATGCACAGCACGACCAAGGCGGCTAACAGTGCTCGTGGATTTCCAATTCGTGCGGCCATCTTGGGGTCCATCCCGTTCCTGCGTGTGCCGAACTCGACGTCGACTGACGGAAACATGAGCGGCGAAGCCATTAGTCGGATTCTTGTCATCGGTTTTGACGTTCAAGGAACGCTTCCAAACTGGTCAGCAGACGGTCGATCTTCTCTTGGTTCGCCTCCACTCGCCGCTGAAGATCATCGAGCCGCCGACCGACGTCGCCGGATGCTTGCGAGTGTGGCGACTGTAATGGTGTCGCTGACGCGCTGCCTCCGCCGTCATTCAACGAACGTGAACGTTGTGTGGAGCTTTGGGCCATCATGCCCTTCCGGCTCGGACTCCCTTGAGCGCCTTCGCTCAAACTGGCAAGAGCACGCAATACACTGGCGTCAATCTGACTGTTGCTCGGCGAACCCAGCGACCTCAGAGCCACTTGATCGCAGACGGGCGTTGGCCGCTTCGCTGACCGTGGGCGGGGGCCTCTTGTTTCGAGTCCCGGCTTGGGCCTGGCAAGACGACAGCGAGGATTTGGACCGCATCCGTCGTGAATTGCGTGACGAGGGCGTAACCGATCGGATCTTGTTAGAAGAGGCGGAACTGATTAGGCGAGGATCCGCATCATGCGTTGACATGCTTCCTGAAACAAACGAGAAGCTTCAGAGAAGCGTCGATGTCGCAGCGGATATCAATGGGGGCTCGGGGATTCCCGAGGGCGATGACAAGAGTCGAAAGGTACTCAGTGATTTCGGAGCATCGGTCGAGAGAGCCCCTCAAGCCTCTCCCGGTCCAGTCGTCCAGGGAATCGCAAACACGTTGAAGAAATGGGCTACAGGTTCAACTGTTTCAGTCGGTTTCCACTCGCAAACAAGCAGCTTGATTGGTGCCTGCCGCGCGGCAATGACATCGTGGAGCAGTGTGACCTGTCTTGAGTTTTCTCAGACGTCGTTTCGCGCCGCTGACATTCGAGTTAGTTTTCAACCTGGACGCGGACACTACTCACTCGTCGGCACGGACAGTCGCATGGCCCGAAACCAACCTCGATTCTTCTCAGGCATTTCCGCTCTCAACGAATCCCTCAATCTTGACCCCAACAGTCTACTCGGAAACGTGACCGAGTCGCGCCGAGTGGCCTTGCACGAGTTTGGCCACGCGGTCGGAATGTTGCACGAGCAGTTT
This sequence comes from uncultured Pirellulaceae bacterium, assembly GCA_964635375.1. Lineage (GTDB taxonomy): Bacteria > Planctomycetota > Planctomycetia > Pirellulales > Pirellulaceae > CAZMNY01. The sequence goes on from CAZWOU010000035.1 coordinate 25,448, forward strand.
CACAAGCTGGACAAGATTGATTGGATTGAGTCACGTGTGTACGCACATTTCTTCATGCGGTACGGGTGGAACAGAAGCAAGACCAAATCGAATGTGTTGGACGTCGCTGGACAAGTTGGCGTGGACCAGACGGCAGACCGCGACGGGACGTCGATCATGCACTATTGGTTTCCCGAATCGCTTCATCGGAACGGTGACGCCGTGCCGAAGGAACCAAACGACGCGCTCTCGGTGACCGACAAAGAATTCATGAGGAAACAATACTCCTGCAAAGGGTCTGAGACCGGGGACGACGACAATCCGGTCAGCCAGCGACCCAAGCCGGCCGAAGTCCCCAGGGCGCTCAAAGTCGGTTCTGACGGGCTGAGCAGCGAGATACGAACGGCGGGCGAAATACGCTACTTCCGAGTTGAAATCGTGTCCGGCGCCAAGTATGTCGTCGAAACGTTCGACTTCCCCTCAACGCCGATTCGTCTGAAGCTCTACGCTGAAGAGTCGCGATCTAAGCCAATCGCCTCGGATGCGTTCGGCGGGGAAGCAATTCTCAATGCAAGATTGACAATTGATCTTCCCCAGGGCGCCTATATCTTGACAGCCGAGCACATCCGCACATCGGCTGTGGCAGTTGGCAATTTCAAGATTCGCGTTAGGCGGAAATAGCACGGCCACTAGAGTTGGGCTGCGGCGACATGGCAAACTTGAAGACATCGAAATCGACGGCATTGTCGAAGAGCGAGTTGATTATCAAGCTGCGCACGTCGAAGAAGGTGCGGCAGTTTGCAGAACACTTGTCGACGAACGGACCGACGACGTGCAAGCTGCGACAATGCGTCAAAGGAGCCTGGGGCGAGCGGCTGATCGACAGTTCGCTAAGAAGCCTCTTGGCGGGTAGGCAAATCGAGAAGATCCGTTCCATGAGCGGGCGCGTCGATGGCGATCTGAGTTGTCTGTCGGCGGCGTTAGAGGGCGCCGCCGATCACGTGCAGAAACCCCTGGTGGGATTCCTGCTGCTCAAGTTCAAGACGCCGGCAGCGGCTCAGCGCGCCGCCAAACGACTGAACCGGGACTGCTTGGTCGACTTCGCCCATCAACCGGCAACGCGGCAGCCAATGTCGATCGATCCCTTTCGCAATAAGCAATGGGGCCTGACGGAAACCCGTTTGCTCTCCGCGTTGAAGAAGAAAGTCAAACAACCGAGAGACGCCAAGATCTCCGTGGCGGTCTTGGACACGGGCGGCCCGAAGAACCACCCAGACTTCGACGGAGTTCTGGAACACGTGAACTTCTCAGACGGAGACGACCGTTTCGATGGTGACGCCCATGGAACCCATGTGTGTGGAATCATCGGCGCGAGTGCGAACAACGATGTCGGCATCGCCGGCTATTGTTCTCCATTTCGGATCCTCTCGGTCAAAGGCGTGCTGCAACCTTTTACGCCATCCTTTCGGGAGGGCGCCTACCACGAGAGCTTGCGGTACATCGTGGAGAGGGCGACGAACCCATCGCGTGACTTCGTCAGAGAAGTTGGGCGGATCAAGGTGATCAACCTCAGCTTGGGTGGAGAAGAACCGGATGAGACGGAAAAGCTGCTCATCAGGACCGCGATTCGCAACAACATCACCGTAGTTGCGGCGATGGGCAATGCGAACAGCGAAACGCCGCTCTACCCCGCCTCAATCCATCCGGACGTGATCGCCGTGGGCGCGACCGACGAATCTGGTCAGCGTTGGGTCGATTCCACAACGGGGAACGGAAGCAATCGCGGTTCGCATCTCAAGATCATGGCGCCGGGCGTCAACATCCTGAGCACGATACCGAACCATCCAACACAGCGATTCCCGCAAACCACGCGAGACAATCCCTACGACACCATGACCGGCAGTTCGATGGCGGCCGCTTTCGTATCAGGCGCCGCAGCGCTCCTCTACGCCAAACGACCGAAGGCCTCGGCGAAACAAATCCGCAAAGCGCTGCAAGAAGGAGCTCGGACCATAGCCGGAAAACGCAACGAGATCGGCAGCGGATTGCTGGATATCGAAGCGGCGCTCAAGAAAATCAACGTGACGTCTCCCTAGACCACAGCGGAGCAGCGGAAGACCCCGAGCCAAACTGGCGAGACCGGACTAAGGAACGGGCTCAAACTCGACCCAACGAGTTTCAACTCGATTGCCCGTCGCCAAACGCCATTGTCCTTTGGATGAGAAAACGTGCGATTCGCGGTGCTGGCCGCTGCTATCCGCCCAGTCATAGGTAACCTTGAGCGGGTCCGACAGCCGAGCGGCTCGTTGAATGAAATGGACTTCGGCGCGAAGGTACCGCTTGCCGCCATCGTTTCGAAAACGGACTTGAATGGTGTTGCCAGGCGGGGCCGCGCATTGGACGGAACCATAGCAAAAACTCTGCGACCAGAAATCGTCAGGCTCATCGCCACGTCTGGAGACCTTCCAGTTCTTTGCCACGGGCAACCACGGCTTATCGGCGCCGAGGCGGTATTCAATTTGATACTGAACGTCCGGATTGGGCGGACTGCCGGATGCGACATGAGCACTGGCGTAGACAGCGACGACGGGCCTATCGGTTTTCGCGGCAAGCGTCACTGTCTTACCGCCAAACTCGCCGTGACTGAGAAAAGTCGTGGCCAAGTCAAGCTCCGGCCCCATCGAATAGACCGACTGCCCAGAAGCTTCGTAGCGAATGGTCGAGCCATTATCTCTGAGCCTCGGAAGCACGGCCGCGTTGGCTTGACACACCGTGGTCATCTCCAGCCCCGCCGATCGCAGTTGTCCTCGGCCGGCCGTAAACCGCAACCAGTATTGAGAACGCCCTTTGGCGAAGTCCGTGAGGTCCACCCCATCGGTGAGCTTCTGAGACGCTTGCCAAGTTCGCCCCGCGTTGGTTGAAATAGCAATGTCGCATTGTGAGTCGCCTCGAATAACAAGTCCGTTGCGGCAGCCCGTTTCGTAGACGCCCCACGCGTTGTCGTTTGGAGGCGTGGCGCCGATTACGTAAGGGGTCTGGAACGCAAACACTACGTGTTCGTCGCTCTCGTCCACGATTCCCTCGCGATAGTCGCCGTTCACAAAATTGGGGCGGTAGCGGTATTCGACATTCGCAAAACGAACTTGCCCGTTGCGATGCTGCGTTCCGGAAGTAGAACCGTGCATTCTCTCTGGTTGGTTAACCCAAGTGCGCGATCTTTCAGGACCGGGAATCTGATTGGTGTTATAGTTCCGCCCCCAGAACACGAATGTTTTCCCATCGTCCAAGCCAGGTTCAAAGTACCGCCTCATCCGTTCGCCGCGTCGAAGACGAACCATCGGGGGCGGACCCGCATAACCCGCCAAGTACTCGGCCACGGCGTACTTGCGATACGAATTGCCGTCGCTGGGATGTAGTCCGCAGACGAGCCAGCCGCGCTGTCTTTCGGGCAGATAGTCTCGACGAATCCAGCGTCCAACGTCGTTTTGCAACTCGCCAAGGCCCAGCAGTCGGTCGCCAGCCTGGTTAAAGATGACAGTCGAGAGATCATGGTCAAGCAAAGCCCACTTGCCCTTCTCACCATAGGCGCCCCCCTGCAAGAACACCTCAAACGCATTGTGCCCCGCCGCGCCCACTCCTCGACTGCGGCCGTGGCCAAGTAGATGCTCAAATTCGGCTGTCCACTGCGAATGGGTTGTGCCACAAAGCCCAAAGCCGTACCCAAAGAGCCCGTTCCAATACTCCCTCAGCCTCCGGTCCTTTCCCTTGCCGAGGCCCTCTCCCCACAAATCACGACGGCCCGCCTCGCCGTGCCAGTAATGGGTGTTTCGCCAGTACCAGGACGCCAGCGCTTTTTGCTCGTCCGATTCCACGCGCACGCCCGTGGACCGTTCATACGCCTTGGCCTGCGTCGCGAATAGACGGTCGAAAGTCGAGAAAGCCAACTCGCCTGGATACCAAGGATGATCCGTGCGAATCTGGGCATCGCCCACCTCAGCCCGCGAGGAACTCACGAACGCCAACAAGATAACCAGGGCGATTGCATATCTGTTCATAGCGTGATTCTATCAAACACTGAATTACCTGCGCCCTGTCAAATTGGGTGGGCCACGGAGTTTCGCGAAGCAAAGGGGCGACTTGAGCCGCCGAAGCTCGATATTTCTTGAAAAACCATCGGACCAGTGGACCAGTGGACCGGTAGCGCTAATCACCCGTGTTTGCTCCGGACGATAATAGGGTTGATGCAAGCATCTTGAATGTGAGACATTCCAGGGGGCAATCTTATGCTCGATCGTCAACGAAGCAATCATGCGGGACGAGTAACTCTCTGGACTCAAACAACGGGGCAACCGTCGGACCTCGCGGAACCGGGCCATGCCAAGCCGCTCACTGTCTTCGTCGTGGATGACGATGAGAATGCTCGCGAGTCAGTTTGCGCTTTAGTCGCGGCAATGGAAGTGGACGTCGAAGCCTTCTGCTGCGCGAGCGACTTCATCGCTTCACACGATCCGACGCGCCGAGGTTGCCTTGTTACTGACATTCGCATGCCCGGCATCAGCGGGCTTGAGTTGCAGAAGCACCTGAATCAGTCGGAAGTCCGGCTTCCAGTAGTGATTGTGTCGGGATTCATCGATGTTCGCGGGACGGTAATGGCAATGCGCGAAGGCGCCGTGACGGTATTGACAAAGCCATGCGAACAGCAGCAATTGTGGGACGCAATCCAATGTGGATTAGACCTCTCCCAGGAGTGGTTTGATGAAGATCAACAAGACGCGGACGTCCGGGATCGACTTGCCGAACTAAGCCAATCCGAACACGACGTTCTGGGCTTGGTTGTCGAGGGATTGCCCAACAAGGCAACCGCCAAACGGCTTGACGTCAGCATTCGAACGGTCGAAGACCGTCGATCCCGAATTATGAAGAAGCTGGACGTTCATTCCTTCGCGTCGTTGCTAGACTTCGCCCACAGGGCACGCGACATTGAATCGCGAAAGTCGAGCCAATAGGTATCGCGTTTAGCGTTAGCGAGTTGCGAAGGCTTGCTCAACCTGGCTGGGAAGTCAGTACAGCTAAGTGCCCGCCCTTTTGGAGACGGCTCCGTCCACAACCTGCAGAAACTCGGCTGGGTGGAATGGCTTCTTGACATAACACGTGCACCCAGCGGAGAGCCATTTATCCTCCGTCTGGGGATCGCCATGGGCCGAGACGGCGATGATTGGGCCATCGTAGCCGCAGTGACGCAGGCGGCGTGTCGCCTCCATTCCGTCAATGCCTGGCATTTGCAAGTCCATCACGACTCCGTCGATGCCGGCATTGTTCACATGGGATCGCTCGAATCGCCTGACGGCGGCTTCGCCGTTACATTCAAGAACGACGTCGGCGCCAGCGCCGGTGAGCACAAAGGCCATCAGCCGCTGGTCGTCAGGACAATCTTCGACAAGTAATACACGAGCTTGTAGTTGTTCGTCAGCGACCATGGATGGGCTCTTCGTGTCTGGCGTATGCCTTCCACGTCTGCAAGGGCGCTCGCTCTGGAGGAGCGAGCTCTGCCCCACCCCTTGCTCGCAGAGACGTGAAAGGTCATTAATGGTTGTCGGCGAGTTGGAAGCGGACCAACATAGGGGCTCCCACGCTGCAACCGTGGTTTACCACGACTACCGATTCGCCAACTGGTGGTGCAACGTGGCTAGCGGCTCGCAGTTTTCAGGAATCGAGAGCTTGTGGCCGATCCACCTGCCTCATACAGGAATTGCTGAGGGATCAGGGCAGTTTGACCGAACTCGTCTCAATCTGACGATTTCGCGAACTGGTCGGGGACTGGGAAGCCTATATGAAACGTCACGCCAGGCCCATCATTCTCGGTGATCCAGATCTCCCCGCCGTGCGACTCAACGATGTTCTTGGAGATGGCGAGCCCAATTCCCATCCCTTCAGACTTGGTGGAATGGAAGGCCTCAAACACGGATTCGGGGATTGTCTGTTCCAAGCCGCAACCGGAATCACGCACGGCAATCTCAACCATTTCGTCGCGGACGCAACAGCTGATTTGCACCGTCCGCTCATCGAAGGGGACATCGGCCAACTCGTCGAGTGCATTCTTCAGCAGGTTGACAATGACTTGCTGCACTTGCACGCGGTCGGCCCAAATTGACACCGCCGAATCGGGCAAGGCAGATTCCACCTTGATGTACATGCGTTTCGCCTCAAACTCAATGATCTGCACCGACTCTTCGATCAATTCCCGGACGGGGACCAAGCAGTAGTCGGCGTCGCTCCTGCTCAAGAACCCGCGTATTCGCTTGAGAATATCGCCGGCGGTCGTCGCCAGCCCGTCGATTCGCTGAAAACGACTGCGAAGTTCCTCGGGAGACGCGGTGTTCTTTCCCATTTCGATGGCGGCGGCCTTCGCGAAGTTTGAGATCGCGAATAACGGCTGGTTGATCTCGTGGGCAATATGCGCAATCGCCCCGCCTAACATGCTCAAGCGGCCCACATGGGCCAGTTCGGCTTCGCGCTTCTTTAGCTCTCGTTCCGCTCGTTTGCGCTCCCCGACGTCGCGCAAAATGCCGGCGAAGAATTGCTTGCCGTTTCGAATGTGCCGCCCAAAGGATAGCTCCATGTTGACGACATCCCCGTTCTGATGCAGCCCCTCGATTTCGACTGGCGCTCGGCTAGCGCTCTCGCCGGATTGAACAAGCTGGCGAAACGCAAAGACGTGACGCTCGCGGAGCGAATCGGGGATCAGCATCGTCGCAGGCTGACCGATGAGTTCGTTTGTTGGATAGCCGAAGATTCGCTCCGTGGTCGGATTCGCAAAGATAATTACGCCGTCGACATCCACCGTCAATATCGCTTCGCCAGCCGACTCGGTGATGACCCGGTATTCCTCCTCGCTCTCACGCAATGCCCGTTCGGCGTGCATACGTTCGATCGCGATGCCCGCCGCATTGGCGGACCAGTCAACGAGCGACAGTTCTTGTTCCGTCGGCGCCCGTTTCTCATGGTAGTAGAGGGCGAGAGTGCCCAGAACATCGCCTGCTTTTGAGAGGACAGGTTGTGACCAGCATGATCGCAGGCCGAATCGCTGCGTGTGTTCGCGAAAGTCTTTCCAGAGCGGGTCGGTCAGAATGTCTTCGACGATTACTCGTTTCTTTTGATAGGCAGCGGTTCCGCAAGAACCTACGGCGGGACCAATCTTGACGCCCTCAATCAACTGATTGTATTCCTCGGGCAAACTTGGCGCGGCGCCCTGCCGCAGCCGCTCTCCATCCAGTATCAACACCGACGCGAGCATGCCCGGAAACTGACGTTCAATGAAATGCACCAGGGTCTCAAGCACGAGTTGCAACGAAGTGCCTGAAGCCAATTGTCCGAGAATCTGATGTTGAGCCTCCAGTTGTTCCTCGGCAGCCTTTCGAAGCGTGATGTCGCGCACTACGGCAAGGATATATCCGCGTCCCTGGATTAAGTGGTAAGAAGTGGCAACCTCAACAGGAAACTCGCTGCCGTCTTTGCGAACGTGGACGCCCTGCCGCAACAGAGGTCGATTCAACGCCTTCAGTCCTTCGACACGAGCGATCCAGTGCTCTCGACTATTCTGGGGACCGGCGCATTGAATTTCCGACACAACGAGTTCGAGCAATTCTTCACGCGAGTACCCCAGATCGCGGCCAGCGCTGCGGTTGGCGTCGAGAAAGCGGGCGGTGACCGGATCGATAACATAGATCGCTTCGCCAGCCTGATCCAAAATAGTCTGAAATCGCTCAATCGCCGCGACGGTTTGAGATCGGTGTATGGCGACGCTTGCAATATGGGATGCGCGGGTTAAAAGCCGGCGCTGAGACGAATCGGGGCTGCAAGGCTGGGTGTGAAAAATGGCGAATGCAGCTGCGACGCGCCCATCGCGTTCGACAGGGAAAGACCAGCACGCCCGAATGTCAAATCGCTCTGCGACTTCGAGAAACGGTCTCCAGCAAGAGTCAGTTCGCACGTCCGTGATGATGGTAGTCTCGCCAGTGAACGCGCCGGTCCCGAAAGATCCAGCAGTCTCGCCAGCTTGGAGCCTGTCAAGAACCTCGACCATCTCTGCTGAGAGTGAAGGAGCCGAGACGACATTCAATCAATTCTGCACATCATCCAACCTCCAGAAGGCGCAGGTCGCCCCGGATACGAACGACTCTGCCTGCTCGCAGAGTTGATCAAGTATTTCTTGGGACGAACCGCTGACGGCGATCCGCTCCAACATGGCGTTCTCGATCCGGAGCAACTGTTCAACCTGACACTGCTCGGCGTCCGCACAACTCGCCGATCGACCAAGCTGTTCTTCGCAAGGTCTTCGGGCGACGACCAGAGCCAGCGTTCGATTCTTGGCGTGTATAGCGTGAACATCGACGTCGACTCGGGGATTGAAACTGCCCTTGGTCTGTATTGAACACGGTTCGGCAGAATGAAAACTCCCCGGCGACAGAGCAGTCGCAAGCAATTGATCAACGGACATCAAGCCTTCCGTGCTTAAGACCGTCGCCAGATTCCGGCCTAGCAACTGTTCGCGCGCGCTTTCGGTAATCCGTACCGTCGCGTCATTGACTTCGAGCATTTGCCCTGTTCCAGGGTCGACAATGAGGATCGCATCAGCGGACGCGGCGAATAGACAACGAGAGATCTCAGCGTGGGCAAGATCGTCAGCTTCCGTAGATTGACTCGTTGACATGCACTATCCTTGCGGCCGTCTAGGCATGACGAAGTTATCGCCATCTTGGTCGAGCGTCACTTTAGCAGATAAAGCCGGAATTGGACAAACTCGGTCCGTCCGAAGTGGCCCTGGGCACGCGAGCGTCCTTTTGCCCAAGACCCGGAAAATCAGCGAAAATAGTTTCACACGACGCGGGCGTCCGGCTAGACTTGCCGAGATGAAAACTGCAACGACCAAGTCGCCAAGACTCTCAAGGTCGACGACTAGCTGCTGGCTGATAGCGTTTCACATCGTTGGTTGGAGTCATTCGCCCATCTTGGCGCAGACAGAGCGGGCCAATCGCGTCCAGCAGATCGCCGGGCAGCCTTTTGGAATCGAAACGCGGGTGCCTTGGCGGACGTCCCATGTGCGAGGCAGGCCAGAGCCGCCGCTGCCACTGAAGGCAAAGCGGGTGTATCAACAGATTCAATTCGCCAGTCCAACGGTCCTGACCAGCGCGCCCGGTACGGAGAGGCTGTTCGTCGCGGAGAGATCCGGGAGCCTCTATTCCCTCCCCGCGGAAACCAATGCCAAGCAGGCAGATCTCTTCCTTGACATGCAAGGGCTCGTCAAGCTGTACAACTCCCGCCTCAAGAAACAGGATCGAGTGGCGTTGGCAGCCGTGTATGGACTGACTTTCCACCCCCGATTCGACGAAAACCGCTATTGTTATCTCTGCTATGTGGTCCGTTATGCAAATCGAGGCCGCGGAACGCACCCGCAGGGAACGCGAGTTGTTCGGCTGACCGCAACTAGGACCGACCCGCCTCGCGCAATCGCCGAAAGCGAGGTGGAGATTATCAGCTGGCTGGAAGGCGGCCACAACGGCGGGTGTTTGAAGTTCGCTCGCGACGGCAAACTGTTCATTTCCACCGGAGACGGCGCCGCCGCCTATCCCCCAGACACGCTGAGGTCCGGGCAAGACGTCGGCACCTTGCTGTCGGCCGTGTTGCGAATTGATGTCGACAACCCCTCTGGCGGCCAACAATATTCTATCCCCAAGGACAATCCACTGGTTGACCTGGCCGATGCTCGCGGAGAGATCTGGGCCTACGGAATGCGCAACCCGTGGAAGATGAGCGTCGATCGAGACACGGGCGAGTTGTGGGTGGGGGACGTCGGCTGGCAGTTGTGGGAGATGGTCTACCGCGTGCGCCCGGGCGACAATTACGGCTGGAGCCTCGTCGAAGGTTCGCAACCTGTGCACACCGAATGGGAGCGAGGCCCGACGCCGCTGGTGAAACCCGCCATGGAGATTCCGCACACAGAGGGCGCGTCGGTCACAGGCGGCTTCGTCTATCGAGGCAAGCAATTTCCTCAGCTTGTGGGCCATTATATCTTTGGCGACTACGTGACCAGGAGAATTTGGAGCGTGGCCACAGCCGGCGACAAACTGGGGCCTCGTTCCGAACTGGCCGAGGCGACGGTTCGCGTAGCCGGTTTCGCAGAGCGCAACAACGGCGAGCTTCTGTTACTGGACCATGACGCCGGTACGATTCACGAATTTGCTCCAAATGAACCGGGAAAGCAACATCCCTTTCCGCGTCTGCTGAGCGAAAGCGGTTTGTTTGAATCCGTCGCAGACCATCGCCTCGCGGCAGGCGTGATTCCGTTTTCCATTCAAACGGAAATGTGGGCCGACCACGCCAAGGCTGAACGTTTTCTGGCAATTCCAGGCGAGCGCTCCATTGGCCTTCACACACAACCAGAACGCATTCCCGGATCCTATTTCAAGAGTTGGCTGGACTATCCCGAAGACGCGGTCGTTGCCAAGACGCTTTCCCTTGACTTCGTCGCCGGCGACTCAAACACGCGGCGGCGCATTGAGACTCAGTTGTTGCATTTCGACGGGCTGGAATGGCGAGGATACACGTATCGGTGGAACCGAGAGCAGACGGAGGCGAAACTGGTTGCTGCCGCGGGCGAGACGGCCGAGTTCGAAATCGCTGACGCCGACTATCCTGGAGGGAAACGTCGGCAACAATGGCGATTCGCCCCCCGCCTGGAATGCATGCGATGCCATAACGAATGGGCCCAGTCGACCTTGGCGTTCAATATTGCGCAGATCAATCGCAACCACGCTTACGACAACGCGACGGATAACCAAGTCCGCACGCTGCGCCACATTGGCGTCCTGAAGAACATCGATCAACCCCTCGGCGACGACACCGAGTTTCGATCGATTCGAGCTCATCTTCCAGCCGAGTACTTGCCAGCCTTGGTCGATCCGTTTGACGATTCAGCCGACCTGTACTTGCGCGGACGCTCGTACTTGCACGCGAACTGTGCACACTGCCACCGTGAACATGGCGGAGGCGCCGCCCGAATTCACATCTCGCATGAGACGCCCTTGGAGCGAACAGAGGCCCTGAGCACGCGCCCAACGCAAGGTGCATTCGGCGTTCACCAGGCCGAGATCTTAGCGCCCGGCGATCCGCTTCGCTCCATCATGTACTTGCGAATGGCGAAATCCGGTCCCGGCCACATGCCTCACATCGGCGCGAAACTGATTGATGCTCGCGGTCTCGACCTGATTCATGATTGGATTCGCAACCTACCCAGCCGAACCGAAATGAACGCCATGCTGGATCAATTGATCGAACTTGGCGATGGGCCGGCAGCCGCGAGAGATCAACTGGAATCGGCGTACAGGCAACAATTGCTTGCCAAGAGTTTCGCCAAGCTGGACCAGAGGAACACCATCTCCAAGAATGACCTGATGCAAGCCGCTGAGCTGGCAAGACAACACCAAACAAAACAGTTGACAGCGCGCAACGCCGAACGCGATAGGCTGATCGACGAACTGGCTCTCTCTCCTGAAGGAGCTTTGCTGTTGGCTCGCGCCCACCGTGAACACCAGCTATCCAAGGCGACTGGGGAGCTCGTTGTGCAGCGAGCCGTCGCTTCAAAGAACTTGGTTGCTCGTGATTTGTTCGAGTCGTTTCTTCCTGACGAGAAACGCACGAAACGACTTGGCGAGTCGGTCGACGCCGCCACTCTGCTCGCTCTTCCCGGCGATCGGCAGCGGGGCAGGAAGCTCTTTCTCGAGGAGGAGGGGATTACATGTCGGAACTGTCATCAAGTGAAAGACAAGGGCGAGTCGCTGGGGCCCGAATTGACGCAGGTCGGGAAGAAACTCACCCGCGCTAAAATACTCGATAACATTCTTCACCCCTCACAGACCATCGAGCCGGAGTTCCGCACCTGGTTGATTGAAACCTCAGGCGGTCGAGTCTTCAGCGGCCTGTTGGTCAGACGAAACGCGGAAGAAGTTGTGATTCGTGACGGGCAGCGGAAGGAACATCGATTTCCAATTGCCGATATCGAGACCATCACGCCCCAGCGCAAGTCGCTCATGCCAGAACTTTTGCTGCGTGAAATGTCAGCCCAGCAGGTGGCCGATCTGCTCTCCTGGCTGGCCTCGCTAAAATGAGCATCCATTCGGCGTTCGCGGCAAGTGATCGGGCCGATTAGGTGAAACACGGCATTTCAGAAGCAGCCTTTCCAGACAGCGAAGGCAATAAAAATGGCGATAAATCCAAACAAGCATCCCCAGAAACCGGGGGAGTCGTCGCCTGCGTAGTTGGCGTCGGGCATCGATCCGCCTCTAGAAGTTCGTTGATTATGGTTTCTCGGCCAGACGGTCGGCTTCGCGGATGACACGCATGATGTTGCCACTCATCACCTTGCCAACTTCCTTCTCGGTGTAGCCGCGATCAAGCAGTGCCTGAGTGATCAGAGGATAGGTGGCCACGTCTTCAAGCTGCTTGGGCAGGACGCTCACCCCGTCAAAGTCCGACCCGATGCCAACGTGGTCGACTCCGGCGACTCGCACAATATGGTCGATGTGGTCGACCAGGTCATGAATCGTTCCCGGATCGATAGGATTCTTGCGTTGCCAGTTTTGAAACGCCTTTCGATGATCCTCTTCGTTCGGGTATTTCTTTCGCAACTCACGCGACACGTCAAACAGCTTTTGCATCCGTTTGGCCGACTCGGGGACAACAAACCCCGAGAAGAAATTAACCATGACCACTCCGCCGTTCTTGGCCGTGAGACGAAGCACATCGTCCGGCACATTGCGAGGGTGATCGGCGACGGCTCGGGCCGAGGAATGGGAGAAGATAATGGGTGATTTGCTGATCCGAAGTGCGTCCTTCATGGTCTCCGGTGAGACATGTGACAGGTCGACCAACATCCCCAAGCGGTTCATTTCTCGAACGACTTCTTCGCCGAACTTCGTCAGTCCGCCATGCTTGGCTTCATCGGTAGCGGAATCGGCCCAAGCCAAGGTGTCCGAGTGGGTCAGCGTCATGTACTTGGCGCCCAGCTTGTGGAGACGGCGCAGGTTGGCAATCGAGTTCTCGATAGCGTGGCCGCCCTCGACGCCGATTAGTGAGGCGATCTTGCCTGCCTGCCTCGCCTTGTCGATGTCGCTGGCTGTGCGGGCGAAGGCAAACGTCTCCGGGTAGCGTTTCATCATGGCGTGAACCAACTCGATTTGCTCGAGCGTCTGCAACAGAGATTCGCCCTTTGCCGAGGTCGAAGCGGGTACGTAAACCGACCAAAACTGAGCACCCACGTTGCCTTTCTTGAGACGAGGGATATCGGTGTGCATCTCCGGATGAGGCTTGGCGATATCAAGCTTCTCAAACGAGGACGACGCCCTGCGGCGAAGGGCCCAAGGCAGATCGTTGTGCCCGTCGAACACGAACGACGCCGAGTGTATCCTGCGAGCTTGATCGCTAATGACGACTGGCTTCTTGCGGTTCACGGCCGCGCGGCGAGCACCGGGTCCCTTGAGCGCCCGGCCGGGCCGAGCATCGGTGAGTTCGCCGTTAAGCAGTGCGGCGACGCCGTTGACGAACACATGCCGAACGCCTACCGACAAGGCGTGTGGCGCGGAGAAAGTAGCCTTATCGGCAATCGTCTTGGGATCGAAGACCACGATGTCGGCGAAGTAGCCCGCCTCCAACCGGCCTCGTCCACGCAACCCCAAATTGAAGGCCGGCAACGAAGTCATCTTCCGAATCGCTTCCTCAAGCGAGATGATCTCTTGCTCGCGGACAAAACGCCCCAGCAGTCGAGCGAAGCAACCGTAGGCTCTCGGGTGAGGATTTGAATTGAGAAAGGCCCCTTGGGGCGACATCGCGGCTGCATCAGAACCGAACGAGACCCAAGGCAGCGCGATCTTTCGCCGCACGTTCTCCGGACTCATCAGGAAGTAGACCGTCTCCACGCGACTGCCGTCTTCGACCACAAGATCCATCGCTGTCTCTTCCGGCGATTTCCCTCGCTGTTTGGCGACTTCGGCGAGCGACTTGCCCGTGAGGTGTTTGAGCCGCGGCGATTTGAATCCAACGAGAAGAACTTTGTCGGGCGAACCCGCCATCAGCATCAAGTTTTCCCATTCGTCTGTCGGCGTTTTCATTTCCTTGAGCACACGCTCGCGGACATCGGGGTCCTGCAATCGCTCGCTCCAACGACGAAAACCGCCCTCCTGAACCCAGGGCGGCATCGCGGCGTTCAATCCAGTCGCCCCAGCCGTGTAGGTGTACATGTCGGCTGTCACGCCGAACCCCTCGGCCCTCGCCGTCTCGACCTTGCTGATGACCGCGTCCAGCTTGTCCCAATTCGCTTCGCCGGCCGCTTTCAAATGATAAATCTCGACGGGAATGCCAGCTTCTTTGCCAATGCGAAGCGCTTCATCAACCGCCTCTTCTAGGCGATTGCCTTCGCTACGCATGTGGGTAATGTACATCCCGCCAAACTCCGCCGCGGCCTTACAAAGCTCGATCAACTCGTCGGTCTCCGCATAGAACGCGGGCGCGTAGATCAAGGACGAACCTATCCCCAAGGCGCCGTTCTCCATCTCGTCGCGAACCAGCTGTTTCATTCGCACCAGTTCCGACGCGGTTGGCTTGCGGTCCTGGTAGCCAATGACGTGAATGCGAATCGTGGTTGCTCCCACGAAGGACGCCACGTTCATTGTGACGCCCTGCTCCGTCATATGTTTCAAATAACCCGAGAGCGACCGCCAGGGCACTTTGTACTTAATGTCCCCTTGGTCTTGCAGCAACTCACGCTGCATCCGATTACTCAGCGGCCCCATCGACCAGCCCTCTCCAAAGACCTCCAACGTCACGCCTTGCCGCAAGTCGCTCTCCCCTCGGCCGTCGTGCAACAGCGACCTCGTGGACCAGCTCAGCACATTGATGAATCCCGGCGCGACGGCTTGCCCAGTGACGTCAATGGACCGCTTCGACTTCCACTCAGCGCCATCCCCTATCGCGGCGACTCGGTCGTTGAGAATCGCGACGTCGGCCGAGTATGGAGGTCGCCCCGAGCCATCGTAGACCGTTCCGCCACGCAGGACGACGTCGAAGGATTGCTGGGCGACGACCGTCGGCGGACACAACAGCAGCGCGAGAAAAAGGGTGGCGAAAAACGGTCGAAACAACATCATGGAGTCCCCTCAGGCTTTCGGTGTATCGGCATACCGTAACCTCACGAAGGCTCAGTTGGCAAGCTTTCCGCCCCTTCTCGGTCAATTCCCTTGAGGAATCCTCCTGGCTGCTTCTTCTTCCAAGTCCTTGGGCGGCCTACTTACACATCACCTCAGGATCGCCCAAAATGGTCATCGCCGGTCAAGAAACGACCAAGCGAAACGGGGCGAGGCGCGTTGCTCGACCTGATCACCACCACTTCCGCTTAGGGCATACGATGTATAAGCCACTCTTGAGCCTGCTCGCGTTGCTCACCATTCCGTCGCTCGCCGTCGCGCAAGCTCCCACAGCAAAACCAGCAGAGAAGCCGATTCAGGACGCCGTTCTGAAACTGCACACGCTTTTCGGTGAGGCTTGGGAACAGGACATGCAGGCGAGTCCAATGTTTGCGACTCAGGTCGGCGACAACCGTTTCAACCATCGGCTGGCGCGAATCAGCGAAGCTGAGCAACTCGTTCGCCTGAAACAGAGAGAGCAAATACTCGCTCGCGCGAAGGCGATACCTCGTGAGGAACTTCTCAGACAGGATCAAATCAACCGCGAGATCTTCATTCAGTTATTGGAAAATGAAATCAATGAACTGAATTCCGAATCCTATCTGATTCCCATTACCAACCGAGAAGGATTTCACATTTCGTTTCCGGAACTTGCCAAACAAGTGCCGCTCAAGACGGTTGCAGATTACGAGAACTACGTCGCTCGACTAAACGACTTTGGCCGTTATGCCGATGAACACATCGCGCTGATGAGAGAGGGAATCAAACGAGGATTCACGCTTCCTTCCGTCGTGTTGGAGGGCTATGACGAGACGATCCGGCCCCACATTGTCGAGCGACCCGAGGATAGCTTGCTGTTTTCCGCCTTCACGACGTTTCCAAAATCGATGGCTCAATCCCAGCAAAAGCGGCTTACGGCAAAGGGGCGAAAGGCGATCCAGGATCAGGTGTCGCCCGCCTATCAGCGATTCTTGGACTTTATGGTCGGCGAGTACATTCCTAGCGCCCGCGGGTCGATCGGCGCTTCCGCCCTTCCCAACGGCCGCCAGTTCTACCGAAGCCGCGTGAAGAAATACACCACGCTCGATGTTACGCCGGAGCAAGTTCACCAGACCGGTTTGCGGGAAGTTGCCAGGATCAAGACAGAGATGCTGGCAATCATCAAGAAGGTTGGCTTCGATGGCGATTTCCATGCCTTCGTGAAGCACCTTCGCAGCTCACCGAAGTTCTACGCGAAGACACCTGAGCAGTTGAAGAAAGAGATTGCCTACGTGCTAAAGAGAATGGACGGTGAGTTGCCTCGTCTGTTCAAGACGTTGCCCCGCACGCCCTACGGCATTCGCGAAGTGCCATCCTATATTGCGCCCAAAACAACGGCTGCCTACTATTCGATTCCCGCGGGCGACGGATCACAGGCTGGCTTCTACTATATCAACACGTTCAACCTGAAGAGTCGCCCGCTCTATCAAATCGAAGCCCTCTCGCTGCATGAAGCGGTCCCCGGCCACCATCTACAACTGGCGTTGCAACAGGAACTCGGAGAACTGCCGATGTTTCGACGTTTTGCCGGGTTTACGGTGTTCGTCGAAGGTTGGGCGCTCTATTCGGAACGCTTGGGTCTCGAGGTTGGTTTCTACACCGATCCCTACAGCGATTTTGGGCGGTTGAGTTACGAAATGTGGAGAGCCTGCCGGTTGGTCGTCGATCCCGGAATGCACTATCTTGGTTGGAGCAGGCAACAGGCCATCGCCTTTATGGCTGACAACACGGCCCTCTCGGAACACAACATCGTCGCCGAAGTCGACCGCTATATCGCTTGGCCGGGACAGGCGTTGGCTTACAAGACGGGCGAGATGCGGATCCGACAGTTGCGAACCAAGGCCGAACGCCAACTGGGCGCGGCCTTCGACATTCGCGAGTTTCATGACGCCGTACTGTTGAGCGGCTCTGTACCTCTCTCCGTGCTCGAAGAGAACATCGACGCCTTCATAGAACGGGTGGCCGCTGAACAAACGCCCGATGCCGGGAAGACGGGGTCGGACAATTGATCGTGGCGAAGATGTGCTTTGTGTGCCGTACATTTTGAGGTCGACGATCAGGCGGTGGCGATCGTCTTGGCCGAGGCGGCTTGTTCGTTCGGATCAGCGATCATCCAGGTCACGTCCTCGCAGGTGGAAACGCGAATTCGGTCTTGACCGAATCGGCCCTCGCGTGAGTGCCGAATCAGCAAGGCCGCGGCGAATTCAAAGCTTGATGGGTTGAGATCACCGATCAGCACGACAGCGGGCCCGCCAAACCCGTCTGGTTCAAACAACGCGTTTTGGCTGGCTGCGGGCAAGCCGCGAACGTAGGCCAGGCGAGCGTTTTCCTTCTCGTGCCGTCCGACAATCGCCTTGGTGCCGGCGTCCATTCGGTAGTGCCTGCCGAGGGTCAACATTTCATAGTCCCAGGGCGTCGAATCAGGCAACTGGACCAAGTCGAATACCTTTCTCGAGAAGCTCGGCTCGGTCAGCGCACATCCTGTCGAGGGCGCGGGCGTCTCCTCAACACCCAACGTCTTGGCTAGCGCGATCAGCCCCTTGCGACTGCGGCCTTGAAAGTCAAACAGTTTGGAACGGTCGATCCAACCCTCTCGCTCCGGCAGCGTTTCCGGCAAGAGTTTGGCGGACAGCGGGCGCAACAACAGCTCGTCGAGATCTGAATGTCGTGAGATAATGCGTAGATCATTTCGCTTCTGGCTCATCGGCCGTTGCCCAACAACTTCTCCGCTCACAATGAAATCCGCGCCGCTTTGCCGCATATACCGCCTCGCCTTTTCGAACATGTAGATCCGGCAATCGACACATGGGTTGGCGCCCTTCCCGTAACCGAATCGCGGGCGTCGGATCAGTTCCAAGTAGTCGCTTTCCTGTGACACGATCGTTAGCGGCACGCCGAGTCTCGCGGCAGCTTGAGCGGAGTCGTCTTGGCAACAGGTAAACATGGTCTTGAAGTTCACCGCCTCCACTTCAACACCTTGCTGCTGCATCAGGCGGATGGCCAAAATGCTGTCGAGGCCTCCTGACAAGAGCGCCAGGCAACGAATTGTCATCGTCAATCAGTTCCAGAAAAAAGGATCCACAAGCCGGGAAGTTGCGGGCGAAGTGGCGAGGCAGCGGCAAACTCAGAGGCCGTGTCCAACGTCAGTCATCGGCGGGAAAGGGAGGATCTTTGGCATTCAGTTCGGAAATCGCGTTGCTCGCGGCCCGCTGTTCCGACTCTTTCTTGTTTCGCCCCCAGGCGGCCGAATACAACTGACCGCCGATTTGCGCGGCGACCTTAAAGCACTTGCTGTGGTCCGGCCCTTTTTCATCAAGCAACCTGTAGACGGGCGTGCTGCCAAACTCGCGCTGGGCCAGCTGCTGCAAGTGCGATTTGAAATTCCCGGCGATCCCATTGGAGGCGGCTTCATCGATTTCAGGGCTGATGAAACGATCGACAAACGACTTGGCCGCAGCGTCGCCGCCGTCCAAATACACGGCCGCCAGCAGTGCTTCAAAAACATCAGCCAACAGCGACGTTGGTATCTTGGCCGCGGTCGCCATACCCTTGCCGACAAAAAGAAACTCGTCCAATTGGTAACAGCCACTGACCTTGGCGCATGTTTGTCGACTGACAACAATCGACTTGATCTTCGTGAGATCGCCCTCAAGATAATCGGGAAAGCGCCGAAAAAGCATCTCACAGACAGCCGCGCCGAGGATGGCGTCGCCCAAGAACTCGAGACGCTCGTTCGACGCGAGTCGCGTCTCGGATCCAGACGCGTGGGTCAGCGCGGAACATAACAATTCGCGGTCCCGAAACGCGTAACCGATTCGCTCTTCGCAACGGGCCAAGTGGGCCGGTAAGTCTGATACGTCAGTCGATTCCAGCATCGGGTGGACGACCTGAGTAATGAGTCGGCGCAAGTCACCGCCGCAAGCTGCACTGCGCAAGTGACTAAAGCAAGTTGAAGGTCGAATGGGATTTCCGTCGCGGAACCCACACTTATATGGCTTAAGCCGCCGATGCGGGCAGACTCGAAAGCGGGCAGCTGAGGGGCTGCAAACAGGAGCTCTCGCGGCTGACCGTAGCGGCGCCTCGGTTTGACTAAAAACTAATCACTGCTAACATTCTTGTCAACAAACGGCCGCACGGCTTCCTTTCACTCTGGCCAGTGGCGGCGCCAACTTGCCCAGCCTCTCAACTCGCGTGCAATTCGCAGTCCCAAGAGCGAAACATTTCCCGCCATCGGCGGTTGAATTCCTGACGATTAGACGAGATGTACCCATCACGTAGCCGCCTTTCCACCGGGGAAACGGTGGCGACTTGCGCAAGACGAAAGGCGGCGTCACCCCTAGGGGATCGCGCCGACAACATATGCTTTCAACACAACAGTCGCGGATTCGGATGCTCCCTTCTCCGACTCAAAGCGTGGCGCGATGGGCTCGAGCCGGCGTTCTAGGCCTAGCAGT